>DASVNP010000074.1:0-17327 GCA_036383775.1 Paraburkholderia sp.
CGCACCTTTGCCGCGGCCGTGTCAGGCAAGCTGCTTTTCACCTCTCGGGCGTCTGACGGAATCCTTGCCATTACATTCAATTTGACGTGGGCTGTGATGTCGCATATATTAATCTCCGAATTAATTAATTTCAACGCGGCAACGTCATGAACCCAACGAGTTCGACTCAACCCACCGAGCTGGCCACCGAACTGGCGCAGCCCCATGCGCCGGCTGCCGCGCACACGGCCAGCCACCCGCCGGTCCGGCTGCTGTTTCCGGCCTTGCTGCTGGTGATGCTGCTCGCCGCGCTCGATCAGACGATCGTCTCGACCGCTCTGCCGACCATCGTCGGTGAGCTGGGCGGGCTGAACAACCTGTCGTGGGTGGTGACCGCCTACCTGCTCACGTCGACCATCGTCGTGCCGCTGTACGGCAAGCTCGGCGACCTGTTCGGCCGCAAAATCGTGCTGCAGACGGCGATCATCGTGTTTCTGGCCGGCTCCGCGTTATGCGGCGTCGCGCAGAACATGACACAGCTGATCGCGCTGCGCGCGCTGCAAGGTCTGGGCGGCGGCGGTTTGCTGGTGGTGACGATGGCCGCGATCGCGGACGTGATTCCGCCGGCCGAGCGTGGCCGCTACCAGGGCGTGTTCGGCGGCGTGTTCGGTCTTGCCACCGTGGTCGGGCCGCTGCTCGGCGGCTTTCTCGTCGAGCACCTCACGTGGCGCTGGATTTTCTATATCAACCTGCCGCTCGGCATTGTGTCGCTCGTCGTGATCGGTGCGGTGTTCAAGCCGCACGTTCGCCAGGTGAAGCACACCATCGACTATATGGGCGCGGCATTCCTGGCCGGCGCCCTCACCTGCATCATCCTTTTCACGAGCCAGGGCGGCACGATCCTGCCGTGGTCGTCGCCGCAATTGTGGCTTACGCTGGCGATGGGCCTGATCGCGATCTGGGGCTTCATTCATGAAGAACGCAGCGCGGTCGAACCGATCATGCCGCTCGAGCTTTTCAAGCAGCGCACGTTTTTGCTGAGCAGTCTGATCGGCTTCATCATCGGCGTGTCGCTGTTCGGCTCGGTGACGTTCATACCGCTCTACTTGCAGGTGGTCAAAGGCTCTACGCCGTCGGAAGCCGGCATGCAGATGCTGCCGATGATGGGCGGCCTGTTCGTGATGTCGATGGTGACCGGCCGCCTCATCAGCAAGATCGGCAAATACCGCATGTTCCCGATTGCCGGCACGTTCCTCGTGTCCATCGCCATGCTGCTGCTCGCGCGCTTGCAGATCGGCACGCCGATTCATGTGATGTATCTCTATATGGGGCTGCTTGGTTGCGGCCTCGGCATGGTGATGCAGGTGCTGATTCTCGCCGTGCAGAATACGGTTGAATTCAAACACATGGGCGTAGCGACATCGGGCGCGACACTCTTCCGCTCAATCGGCGGCTCGATCGGCGTGGCCGGTTTCGGCGCCGTGTTCTCAAACGGCCTCGCGGCTCGCCTCGAGAAGCTGATTCCGCCCGACACCGAATTGCCGCATGCGCTCGGACCCACCGCCATCCACCAATTGCCGCAAGCGTTGCGCGACGACTATCTGCAAGCGTTCGCCGGCGCGTTGCACACCGTGTACCTTTCGGCCGCATGCGTAGTCGTGCTGGCATTCGCGCTCGCGTGGCTGCTGAAGGATCATCCGTTGCGCAAGCATTAATTCCCTTGGCGCGTATTTCAGACGCTTGATGCAAGCGCTTAATGACGAGGCCGAACGCCCAACGCGTCGGCCTCGCTCGTTTTTGTCGCCAGTCTTCCACCGAACCGCGTCATGAAAAAACGGCTTCGTCCATTCGTTCTGGGGACGTATGCAGTATTTCGTCGTACCTACAAATGAGTGCGGGCGCATCGGAATCAGATAGGTAGGAACGGCGATTGACGTTCTCCTCGAAACGCCACATATTGCATGCAGCGGCACCGCAAGCGTGGGCTTGCGTCCCAAGACTTTCCGGCGCATGCGGATAGTGATTTCCGCGGACATTGCTGCGCGTCACAGCGCCGGAATTTGCCGTCATGGCGTCGTTTTCCACAGGTGGGTCCACAGCATGTCCACCCAAACAGCATCAGGGCAAAGCTTTCCGACGCCCTGCAAACGGTGTGGCGGCGCATTGTACCGGCAAGTCGACTATTGCCCGTATTGTGGCGCCGCCAATCCCCTCGACGCAGATCCACTCAAGCACACTGCGATTCCCGGCAACTACGCCAGCGCCATGAGCCAGTCGATGCAAAAGAACAGCCTCGAGCCGGCAACGCCGGTGGAAGCCGACCTCCCAACGCGTGCCGCGCACGCGGACGCCCCCGCTCCTGGCGATGGCGCGACGCGCACGCGCTCACTCGTTACGCCAGGTACGCCGCAATCGCTGCTCGCCGAGCAGCTCAATTCGAAAGGCTTCGACGGACTGCCGGTGCGCAAGGTGTTGTATGCCATTGTGGCCGTTGTCGCGATCGGCCTGGCGTATGGCGGTTATTCACTATTGAGCGGTCGCGATTCGCAGAACGACAGTAATGATCAGGCGAGCGAAACGACTCAGGATGCCAGAACGGCGACCGGCACTATCGCCCTGTACGCACCTGCTCAGCCGACGAATCAGGCCACTGCCGGCAAGCCCGCCGCACAGGGAAGTCCTGCCAGGCCGGCTCAGGTGATCGCCATGGCACCTGCCGCCCCGCTTGCACCGCCGGTTGCCGCAACGCCGGTCAAACCCGCCGCGCCGCAGTTCCGCAATGCCACGCAGGCCGTGCAGGTGGCGCGCCTTGCTTTGCGCAGCAACGATCTTTCCGCGGCGCAAGCCGCGCTCGGCGCTGCGCAAGCGCTACAACCAGACAACGGCGACGCCCAGGATCTCGCGGATCAATTGAAGCCACTGGCCGCTCGCCGCGACGCCGCGTTGCAAGCGGCACAGGCCTGCGTCGCGCAGTCGGCGTGGCCCTGCGCACGCCAGCATGCCAACGACGCACTGGCGATCGATACGAGCAGCGACTCCGCGAAGACCATCCTCGAACGCGTGATTCGCGAGACCGGCTGGGCGCCGCTCAACGCGCATGCCACGGCGCCGGGGCGGTGAAAAATAGTTTGGATATCGAATCGAATTAAAGATTGCCTAACCGCTCTCATAACCGATCATCACGCGAATTGCACGCATCCTCGCGCAGCGTTTGAGCGGTAACAGACGGACGTAGCAGTCGCAGCGCATTGAACATGACACGGCAGACCGGCTCACTGGTGCCTCGCAGGTCGACGGGCGAGGCGATACGAACCTGACCGATAGGTGAATAGACCATGCTGAAGAGACTTCTTGCGGGATGGCTGGGGTTGGCCCTGCTGGTCGTGGTGTCGCTGGCCGGCGCTGAACCCGCGCACTACAAGATCGTCACCGGGCCGGAACGGGGCACGTACATCCAGATCGGCCAGGATCTGTCGAAATGGGTCGCACAACCGGCGGGCATCGATCTGGATGTCGTGGCGTCGAAGGGATCGGCTGAAAACGTGCAACGCATGCGCTTCGAGGCGGGCGTGAAACTCGCACTCGTGCAATCCGACGTATATCAGGCCTACATCGACATGGCCAATGCGGGCAATGCCGACGCGGGCACGACAATCCGGCCGCTACGGCTCATCATGCCGCTCTACGACGAAGAAATTAACGTCGTGGTGCGCGCGGATTCGCCCTTGAAGACGTTTGCCGATATCAAGGACAAGAGCATCAGCGTCGGCCTGTTCGGCAGCGGCACCGCGCAGACGGCCACCACGCTTTATCACCTGATGTTCGGCCAGACGATTCCCGAGCAGAATATCCAGCACCTGAGCAACGAGGACGCGCTGGCCGCGTTGATCGTGAAGAAGGTGGACGTGGCGATCATCGTGGTCGGACAGCCGGCGAAACTGTTCAACGACATGAACCCCGATCTGCTTCAGCAGATTCGCCTTCTGAAGGTCGACCCCGCCGCGCCCGAAACCACGCGGGCCAAACAAACCTATTTCCCCACGACGATTCGTGCGGCCAGCTATCCGAACTGGCTGAAAGAGGACGTTCCCACGCTGACCGTAAAAGCCTTTCTCGTGACCTACGATTACGGCCTGCGCGATACGGTCGGCAACCTGAATCACTTTGCCGACTCGCTATGCGCCAACTTCGGCAATCTGCAGGAGCACGGCCACCCGAAGTGGAAGCAGGTGAAACTCGAATTGCCGCCGCTCGTGCGCGGATGGAAATACTATCCGCCGGTCGAGAAACACCTGCGCGCGTGCATCGCGAACCATGGTGCGGCGCTCAGCGCCACCGCTGCCCAGGCGGCGGCAAAGCCGCGCGCGGCGTGCACGGATCAGGAAAGGCTGCTGCTGCTCTGCAAGTAGGAAGCACGACGCGACGCCCCACGGCTGTACCGCTCCATTCCTCGGTACAGTTTGCTGGATTTGTGCCGATCCGTACCTTACTGTCCATGCCCGGATAGCCGATGCTATGCGTTCTATTTCCTCGCATGCATTCTTCCAATGGACAAAACCACCAACGGCTGGCTGAGCGGCCTCATAGGGGTAGTGATTTTCAGCGGTTCGCTGCCGGCCACGCGCATTGCCGTGCAGGGCCTCGACCCGCTGTTTCTGACGGTCGCCCGCGCGACGATCGCCGGCACGCTCGGCCTGTTGCTGTTGCTCGTGTTTCGCCAGGCGCGTCCCGCCGGCCGCGATCTCGTGCCGCTCGTGGTGGTCGCGCTCGGCGTGGTGGTCGGCTTTCCGCTGTTGACGGCACTGGCGCTGCGTCACGTCAGTTCGGCGCATGCCGTGGTGTTCGTCGGCCTGTTGCCGCTCGCCACCGCGATCTTCGGTGTGCTGCGCGGCGGCGAGCGCCCGCAAGCGGCGTTCTGGCTGTTCTCGGCGCTCGGCAGCGGCGCAGTGGTGGCGTTCGCGTTGCGTCAAGGGCTCGATGCATCGCCGGTGGGCGACGCGCTGATGCTGGCCGCCATCGTCGTATGCGGGCTCGGTTATGCGGAGGGCGCGCGCCTGTCGCGCCACCTCGGCGGCTGGCAGGTGATTTCGTGGGCCCTCGTGCTGTCGTTGCCGCTGATGCTCCCGCTAGCGTGGTGGGCACGGCCCGCATCGTTCGACGGTGTCAGTCACGCTGCGTTGTGGGGCCTCGCGTACGTGTCGCTCTTCAGCATGCTGATCGGTTTCGTGTTCTGGTATCGCGGCCTTGCGCTCGGTGGCATTGCGGGTGTCGGGCAATTGCAGTTGCTGCAGCCGTTCTTCGGGCTGACGCTCGCGGCATTGCTCCTGCACGAACAGGTGCCGCCCGCGATGATCCTCGTCACTGTCGCGGTGGTCGCCTGCGTGGCAGGCGCGCGGCGCTTCTCGCGAGCTGCGCCGGTGCGACCGGCCGCCTGAGGCCGGCACTGCGCGCGCAGGCTTGCGCCAGGTCTCGTTCCAGGTCCGCGCGAAGCGGGCGGCTGGTTGAATATGTCATCATCGCGATGATCGATCCACCACGGCCCTCGCCGCGACCAAGATGCCGACCGCTTTTGCTCAAACCGTCGAAGCCCGCTTTGCTGAACTCACGCCCACCTCCAAGCGTGTTGCCAGTTACATGCTGGCCAATCTCGACCGGCTCGGCCTCGAAACCGCCGACCAGATCGCCCAGCAGGCCGGCACGAGCGGCATTTCGGTCGGCCGCTTCCTGCGCAGCATCGGCTATCAGAATCTCGACGATCTGAAACGCGAATTGCGCGGAACGCAAGAGCGTCCCTGGCTGATCACCGACCGGCTCGACGCATTCCGCCGCACCGCCGGCCAGCACGACGAAGCCGCGCCGGCCACCGAGCCCAACCCCGCGCTCGCCCATTCGCTCGATCTCGAGGTCGCGGCGATCCAGCATGTCTACCAGCTCGCGCAGTCGCCGGGCTTCGCCCGTGTGGCGGAGCGCATCTCGAACGCGGATGCCGTCTATATTCTCGGCATTCAGTCCACGCGCGGCATCAGCAACGCGTTCTACAGCTACCTCGAATACATCCGCCCGCGCGTGTTCTATTCCGACGGCATGTCGGGCTCGTACGTCGATTCGCTGAACTCCGGGTTCCAGTCACCCTATCTGATCGTGACCGATACCCGAGCGTATTCGAAGGTGGCGCGCCGCTATTGCGAAGCCGCCACGCGCCACGGCCTGCCCTTCGCGCTCGTCACCGATATTTATTGTCCGTGGGCACGCGAATTCGGCGGCGATCTGCTGCAGGTGAAAACCGACGTCGGCCAGTTCTGGGATTCACTCGCGCCGCTGACCTGTCTCTTCAATCTGCTGATCTCGGCGATCGTCGAGCGGCTCGGTCCGGGCATCGACGATCGCGTGGCCCGCAACCGCGAACTGCAAAGCGAATTCGATCAGTTCGACGACCTTTGACCTCTTTAGTGCATACCGCGGCAAGCGGCCCGCGGCGTGCGTCGTGCGTCGTAGCCGATCGGTCCGGCAAAAAGCGGGTATCCTCACCGGCTCGTTCAGAAGGAGGACCCATGAAGTTTTCAGTTTGCGTCGCGGTTGCGGCTCTGACGCTGTCTGCCGGCGCGTATGCCCAAACCTCGCAGACCTTCCATTTCGGCGAAGGCCAAAACACGCTGCCGTCCGGCAATGCGCACGCTGCTCCCGCGCCTGCGGCTCAAGCGCCCCAGGCTCCTCAGGCGACCCAGGTTCAGCAGCCACCGCAATCGCAATCGGCCGGACAGCCCGCGCCGCTGCCGCCCAAAGCCAAGCCGGCACACACGACCAAACATCACCGGCATCATCGCGGGCATGTGAAGCAGCCGGACATGTACGGGCATAACTGAACGGCACAACGCCGGCCTCACACTCACGCGCGCGCCGCCGCTGGAAGCGGCCGGGGCGAGCGGCGGTGCCGGCCTGAACATGCGAGCGCATGCAGGCCAATAGTGGCCCAATGACCTTACGTCGCGGCGATTTTTGACTCGCTTCAAATTCACGTGCGCGGAGGGCATAGTAAAGCGTATCCGCAGACCAACGGCCATCACAGGACCACGCATGAGCACCACCCACCCCGCTCCCGCCACCTCCCATGCATCGACCGCAGCCGCCCCGCTGATCCGCGACGCCACCGAAGCCGATCTGCCCGCGATTCAGGCCATCTATGCCCATCACGTGCTGACCGGCGTGGCCTCGTTCGAAGAAACGCCGCCTTCCGTCGACGACCTGCGCACGCGACTCGCATCGGTGCGCAGCCATGGGCTGCCGTACATGGTGGCGGAGATCGACGGCGAAGTCGCCGGCTATTGCTACGCCACGCCTTACCGGCCGCGCGCCGCGTACCGCAACACCATCGAAGACTCGATCTACGTGAACGATGCCTATCGCGGCCGAGGCCTGGGGCGCGTGCTGCTGCAGGCGCTGATCGAGCGCTGCGAAACGGGACCGTGGCGCCAGATGGTCGCGGTCATCGCGGATGGCGGCAGCGGCGGGTCGCTGTCGCTACACGCGCAGTTGGGTTTCGAATTGACCGGCACCCTGAAGGCGGTGGGCTTCAAACACGGCCGCTGGCTCGACACGACGCTGATGCAGCGCATGCTCGGCCAGGGCGACTCGACCGTACCGGACGGTGTAGCTCAATAGCACGGCTGACGCCCTTCGCTGGCGGCCGCGCGCGCAGCCGCGTTAAAATCCCGCCATGCCCAATACGCCGCCCCCCGTTCCGCCCTTGAGCACCGACCTCCACGCCTCGGCCGGCGCCTCGCCGCGCAACGAATACACCGTCGACGAACTCGCGCGCGTCAGCGACACCACCGTGCGCAACGTGCGCGCGTATCAGGACCGGGGCCTCCTCGCGCCACCGGAAAAGCGCGGCCGGGTCGGAGTCTATGACGACACGCACGTGTCGCGTCTCAAGCTGATCAACCATCTGCTCACCCGCGGCTACACGCTCGCCAACATTCAGGATCTGATCATGGCGGTCGACGAAGGCCATGATCTGCGCTCCATCCTCGGACTTGAAACGGCGATCGGCGGCCCCTGGTCACGCGAGCGGCCCAAAAAATACTCGCTGCTCGAACTCCTGCAAATGTTCGGCGACAAGGCCTCGCCGAGCGCGCTCGGCAAAGCGGTCGATCTCGGATTGCTGGAACGCGATGGACTCTCGTTCATCTCGAGCAGCCCGGGGGCGCTGGCCGCCGGCGCGACCATGGCGAAAGAAGGCATTCCGCTGGCCGATCTGCTCGACTCCGTGAACGTCGCGCGGCCGCATTTCAATGCGGTCGCCAAAGCGCTGGTCGATCTGGTGGTCCGTCAACTGGACCGCTACGACGCGGATGCACTGCCGCCGCCTGCCGACGTGCCGGCGCTAGTCGACGCCATCTGGCGCGTGCGGCCGCTTGCCATGGTGCTGGTCGAAAGCGAAATGAACCGCGCGCTGGAAGAAGCCTCGGGCGACTATCTCGGCGATCGCGTAGCGGCGATTATGGAAAAGAAACTCGGCCATCCCGCCGAAGGCACGCAGGTCGCGGCGAAAAAAGACAAAGCCAAAAAGTAGCGCTGCGCGCGGCCCTGCTTCCGCCCACCCGCTCGCCCTGATGCGGCACCGCGTTCGAGCCTGCGTCATATCCAAATCTGCATTGCTTCGTTTGAGCGGCGCAACGTCCATGCGACGATTCCTGACCGTCGCCGCACGCGCTCGCCGCAGCGGCCCCGCTCATCGATCGCACTGGAGATTCACGGCATGGCACGCCCCCCTCGTTACTCCCTTCACCTCGCCGCCGTCTTGCTCGCGGCATTCACAACGTTTAGCGCCAGCGCGCAGAGCGGCAACACCAGCAACGAGGCCGCCAAAGTATTGCGCATCGGTTATCAGAAATCGGGCTTGCTCGCAGTGCTCAAAGCACAAGGCTCACTCGACGACAAACTCAAGCCGCTCGGCTATAGCATCAAATGGTTCGAATTCCCCGCCGGACCGCAACTGCTTGAAGCGCTGAACGCGAACAGCATCGACTTCGGCTACACGGGCGCGCCGCCGGCGGTGTTCGCGCAGGCCGCCGGCGTGCGCTTCGTCTACGTGGGTGCGGAACCGTCGGGACGTCACGCCGAAGCGATTCTGGTCAAAAGCGATTCGGCGCTGCGCAACGTGGCCGATCTCAAGGGCAAGCGCGTCGCGCTGCAAAAGGGTTCGAGCGCGAACTACCTGCTACTCGAAGCGCTTAAAAAAGCAGGATTGCGCTACGAGGACGTGAACGCGGTCTATCTGCCGCCCGCCGATGCGCGCGCCGCCTTCGAAAGTGGCAGCGTCGACGCATGGGCGATCTGGGACCCGTACTACGCGTCCGCGCAACACGCGCTGAAAGCACGCACGCTGGTCGACTACGCCGAGCTCAACAATCCCTACAACTTCTATGAGGCGACGCCCGAGTTCGCACAGCAGCATCCCGATGTGATCGGCGCGATCCTCGGGCAGTTGCGCACGGCCGGCGTTTGGGTCAACGAGCATCCGGCGGAAACCGCTGCGCTGCTCGCGCCGAAGGTCGGGCTCGATCAGAAGGTGGTCGAAACCTGGGTGCGCCGCTATCCCTACGGCACCACGGCCGTTACGGACGAGATCGTGCGCTCGCAGCAGATCGTTGCTGACGCGTTCTACGGCGCGCATCTGATCCCACAGAAAATTACCGTGAAAGACAGCGTCTGGCAGAACCGCGAGGTCGCATCGGCGCTCGCCGCCAAGTAAGCCGTGCCGTCCATCCGATCCTAGAGGAGGGAATCTAACCGCCCCCTTGCGTCATCCGTTGCCAGCCTCTATTGTTACATCACTCAATGTAACAGTTAAGAGAGAAAAAAGGAGACGGATCGGATGACCGCACGCATGACGCCCCACGACGCCGCTGCATCTGGCCCGGCCAACGCGTCCACGCCTCTCGAGACCGATATCGCCATCATCGGGTCCGGCTTTGCAGGACTGGGCATGGCGATCCGTCTTCGGCAAGCCGGCATGACGGACTTCATGGTTGCCGAGAAGGCGGATTCCGTGGGCGGCACGTGGCGCGACAACCATTACCCCGGTTGCGCCTGCGACGTCCAATCGCACGTCTATTCGTTCTCCTTCGCCCCGAATCCGCGCTGGACACGCATGTTCGCGCGGCAGCCGGAAATCCGCGCCTACCTCGAAGACTGCACGCGGCGTTTCGGCGTAGAACGGCATCTGCGTTTTGCGCATGAACTGGCGAGCGCGATTTACGACGAGGCGCGCCACCGTTGGCAACTGACCTTCACGAACGGCCACCAATGGTCGGCACGCGTGCTGATCTCGGGCATGGGTGGTCTGTCGCGCGCGGCGATACCGGACATTCCAGGCATCGAAACCTTCAAGGGCCGCGCGTTTCATTCGCAGCACTGGGACCACAGCTATCCGCTCGAAGGCAAGCGCGTCGCCGTGATCGGCACCGGCGCAAGCGCGATCCAGTTCGTGCCGCAGATCGCGCCGCGCGTCGCGCACCTCGATCTGTTCCAGCGCACGCCGCCGTGGATCATGCCGAAGGCCGACCGCCCGGTTAAGCCGCTCGAACAATGGCTCTTCAAGCATCTGCCGTTCACGCAGAAGATCATGCGCTCGGCCCTCTACTGCATGCTCGAATCGCGTGCGTTCGGTTTCGCAATCCACCCAACGCTAATGAAAACCGCGCAGAAAGTCGCGGAGCGGCATCTGCGCCGCCAGGTGAGCGATCCGCAATTGCGCGCCACGCTCACGCCGAACTACACGATGGGCTGCAAGCGCATTCTGATTTCGAACGACTACTTCCCCGCCCTGTCGCGCCAGAACGTGTCGGTCACGACCGCCGGCATCGCCCGCATCGAGGAAAACGCCGTGATCACGACCGATGGCACGCGCCATGAGGCGGACTGCCTGATCTTCGGCACCGGCTTTCAGGTCGCCGATCCGTTTCCGGCCGGCGTGGTGCGCGGGCGCGGCGGCGTGGATATCGTCGATACGTGGCGCGACGGTGCGCATGCCTACCTCGGTACGACTTTGCCTGGTTATCCGAACTTCTTCATGATCGTCGGACCGAATACGGGTCTTGGCCACAACTCGATGGTGTTCATGATCGAGTCGCAGGTCGAATATGTGCTGCGCGCACTGAAGACGATGAACGCCGAACGCGCCGCCGCAATCGAAGTGCGCCCGCATGTGGAGCATGCTTACAACGAGAAAATCCAGCAAAAACTCGGCCGTGCGATCTGGTCGACGGGCGGCTGCAAGAGCTGGTATCTCGATCCGAAGACCGGCAAGAACACCACACTATGGCCGGGATTTGCGTACAAATTCCGCCAGGCGACCAGCACTTTCAGCATGGACGATTACCTCGCGTATTCGCCCGCGCCAGCAGCGGCAAGCGTGCCAAAGAGTGCGCAGCAACCTGTGCATGCGCACGGCAGTGCGGCGGCGGCCGAAGCAACCTGAGAGATATGACGTCAACACATGACGACAACGCAAAACAACAACGACAAGGCACTATTCAGACAGCACAGGGAGACAACCCAATGAAGAACTTCACCGACAGAGTAGCCGCGATTACCGGCGCAGGCTCCGGCATGGGCCGTTCGCTCGCGATTCAGCTGGCACGCGAAGGCTGCCATCTCGCGCTCGCCGACCGCAATGCCACGAGCCTCGCGGAAACCGCAAAACTCGCGCAGGCCGCGTCGCCGCACGTGGTCGGCTCGCCGCTGCGCATCACGACCCGCGTGCTCGACGTGGCCGACCGTGCCGCGATGTTCGACTGGGCCGCCGAAACGGCCGCGCAGCATCAGCGGGTGAACCTCGTGTTCAACAACGCGGGCGTCGCGCTCTCGAGCACTATCGAAGGCATGGATTACGCCGATCTGGAGTGGATCGTCGGCATCAACTTCTGGGGCGTGGTGCACGGCACGAAGGCATTTCTGCCTTATCTCAAGGCCTCCGGCGCGGGACATATCGTCAACACGTCGAGCGTGTTCGGCCTGTTCTCGCAGCCTGGCATGAGCGGCTATAACGCGACCAAGTTCGCCGTGCGCGGCTTTACCGAAGCGCTGCGCCAGGAACTCGATCTGATGAAGTGCGGCGTGTCGGCGACCTGCGTGCATCCGGGCGGCATTCGCACGAGCATCGCGCAGTCGAGCCGGATTTCGTCGAACATGGTCGGCTTCATGCTCGAAACGGAGCAGCAAGGCAAGGACGATTTCGAGAAGTTTTTTATCACCACCGCCGACGAAGCGGCGCGCGTCATTCTCGACGGCGTGCGCAAGAACAAGCGCCGTGTGCTGATCGGCCGCGACGCGCGCGCTGCCGACTGGCTGGCGCGCACTCTGCCGGCGGCCTATCAGGCGCTGGTGGTGATGCAGACGCGCCGGCTGAAACGCATCGCCGAAAAACGCGCACGGCGCGTTACTGCAGTGGACGGCAAGCGCGCGTGACGCGCCACCTCTCATACAACGCCATGCACCTCGCAGACTCAGCACAACGCGCTACACGTCAAGAATCACAAGGAGAAAGGCCATGATGCCGGTTCGCCGCGACCTCCGTTTCAACCTGCCGCAGGAACGCGCCTGCGATTGGCACGCGCAAGGCGCGTATGTGACACACTTCTTCAACGCCCTGTCGTTGCTTTTTCCCGCCGGCGAGCGTTTTTTCATGGATAGCGTGCGCAACTATCGCGATCAGATCGACGACCCCGTGCTGAAAAAGCAGGTGCTCGGCTTCATCGGTCAGGAAGCCATGCATACCCGCGAACACGTGGAATACAACGATCTGCTGCAGGAAGCCGGCCTGCCCGCGCACAAGCTCGACAAGCGGCTCTGGGTCATCCTCAATTTCGGCCGCAAGATTCTGCCGCATTCGTATCAGCTCGCGGTCACGGTCTGTCTCGAACACTACACGGCGATGCTGGCCGGCCTGCTGCTGGAGGACACCACGCGCATCGCCGGCTCGGTCGAAGGCTATAACCAGATGTGGACCTGGCACGCACTCGAAGAAACCGAACACAAGGCCGTTTCCTACGACGTATGGAACGCGGTGCTCAAGCCGGGCCTTGGCCGCTATCTGCTGCGCACCGGCACCATGCTGTCCACCACGGTGCTGTTCTGGCTCATCGTGTTCGACTACCACGTGCGGCTGCTCATCGCCGACCGCAAACGTGGCGGCCATCTCCGCGGCATGTGGCGCCTCATGAAGTATCTGTACGGTCCGCGCCACGGTGTGTTTCCGCGTATCGCAGGCGAATGGCTGAGCTTTTTCCGGCCGGGGTTTCATCCATGGGATCACGACAATCGTGCGCAACTGGCGCGCATCGACGGTCTGGTGGCCGCGGTCGACGCCAGCAACGCGGCCACGCCGAACACGCGCAAGGCCACGCGTCGCGGCGTGCAGGTGGCCGCGTGATACGCGACACGTTGTCGGTCGAGGCCGGCGACGTGCGGCTCGCGGTCTACGTGAGCGGACCCCGCGACGCGCCGCCGATCGTGCTGGTGCACGGCTACCCCGATTCGGCGGCCGTGTGGGAGCCGGTGCGCGCGCAACTGGATGCGCGCTACCGCGTGATCAGTTACGACGTGCGCGGCGCTGGCGCCTCCGAGGCACCGGCGGCGCGCAACGGCTACCGTCTCGAGCGCCTCGCCGCTGATCTGGCAGCGGTCGCGGACGCCACGTGCGGCGCGCGGCCGTTTCATCTGGTCGGACACGACTGGGGTTCGATTCAATGCTGGGAAGCCGTGACCGATCCGGCGTTCAAAGGGCGCATTGCTTCGTACACGTCGATCTCCGGGCCGTGCCTCGATCATGCGTCGGTCGGCTTGCGCGGCGACGCCGGTGCTCCTGCAGACGCCGGCCATATCGACTACCCCGCTGCCAAACGCCCGTTTGGCAGCAGCGTGCGGCAAACGCTCAAGTCCTGGTACATCGTCTTCTTTCATCTGCCGTGGCTGCCGGAACTGGTTTGGCGCGCCGGTGGCGCGCAATTGTGGCCGCTGTGGCTGCGCCTGACCGAACGCGTGCGCCCGGACCGCGATCCGGCGCAGATGCGCAACGCGATCAACGGTCTGAATCTTTACCGCGCCAATTTCATCGACAAGCTGCGGCGCCCGCGCGCGCGTCATGCGCACGCGCCGGTGCAATTCATCGTGCCGCTGCGCGACCGTTACGTCGGGCCGGCGCTGTCGCTGGGTCTGGAACGCTGGCTCGGCGCATACGAGCGCACGGAAATCGACGCCGGCCATTGGGTCGCGCTGCGCGAGCCCGAGCGCATCGCGGCGGGCATCGAACGCTTTGTCGAACGGCATCGGCCGGACACCGGCGGCTCGGCCGCACCGACGCTTAACGCACGAGCGGCAGGCGTCTGAACAGCGTCGGATAGTCGATCACGAGGCCGTCTTCGTCGACGCTCAGATCCGCGGTGAAATTGCGGAAAATGCCCTCGTAGCGATACACGCGATGCAACTCGAGGCACGAATACGCCTGCTCGGCCCGCGTCACCTGCAAGTCCGGTGTCGAGATATAAGCCACGGAAATCGGCTGACGCTCGCCTTCGGCCAGCCGCAAACGGCGGATCGGCAGCGTATTGGTGTACGGCGTGGCGGCGATATCAATGTCGATGCATCCTTCGATCGCGCTCAACACGAGTCCCTCGCCGTTGTGCCAATGGCCCGCGCCATCGCCGTGCAATTCCAGCTCGGGGCCGCCGACGATCTTCAGCCACGCATGGCGCGTGTGCCATTGCGCGTCGCAGTGCACCGTGTAGTGCAGCCCATACGGCTTGCCGTAACGCTGCCCGACCAGCACGCTTTCCACCGTGAAACCGTCCTCATGCGCCTCGAACGCCAGATGCTCGAAGCCGTCGCCCTCTTCAGACGCCCACCGTAATTCACGCATCAGCCTGTCTCCTCGCGAAGTGGCGCAGTCGGTGCGCCGGGTTCCGTCAGACCAAACCGGTCTCACATCGTAGCGCGAAAGTTTTCGGTTCGCCGACACGTCATGCGTCGCACGCACGTGGCCGGCTGTTGCTCGGCATACGCAGCAATCGCAAATAGCCACCATCAATGGGCGACACGCCCGGCGCCGCGTAGCTGAGCTATGCTCGCGGTTCGCCGTTATCCGGCCTGACGCGCGCGCCCTCCAGTTTGCCCGCGCCCCCAGTTTGCGCTTCTTTGAATTCACGCCACCTTCAATCGATGTCCGCCGTCGCGACCCAAGCTCAATCCGCCGCCCTGCGCACGCTGTTGCGCAGTCTCGGCCAGATCGTGCTGCAACCGAACGCCTTCACCGGCGCGTGCCTGGTTGCCGCGTGGCTGCTGTACGACCCGCGCCTCGCCTGCGCGGCGTTGATGGGCGCGGTCGCGGCCAATGTCAGCGCGGTATTGGCGGGCTATGACGAGGACGACACACGCGCGGGACTGCACGGCTTCAACGGCGCGCTGGCGGGCCTCGCCGCCTTCAACTTCATCGCCGACAATGCCACCGCCGCCGCCGTGGCGATTCTCGCCGCCACCGGCACGGCGTGGTTTCTGGCGCCGTGGTCGCGCTGGCTGCGTGCACGCGGCCTCGGATTTTTCTCGAGCCCCTGCCTGATTGTCACGTGGTGCTGGCTGCCGCTGGTCAAGCCCGGCAACCCGTCGGCCAGTGAGATCGCACCGCATGCGCTGAGCGCGGCGCAATGGGGCGGCGGCGTGCTCGCCGGCCTCGCGCAAACGGGCTTCGCATCGGGCGCGCTCTCCGGTTTACTGGTGTTGCTCGGCATTGCCGCCGCGTCACGCCGGCATGCGCTGTGGGCGCTCATCGGCGCGGGGTTCGCCAGCGTGGCGCACCTGCTACTGGGCGCGACGGCCAACTCGTTCGACGCCGGCCTGTTAGGATTCAACGGCGCACTTACCGCGCTCGCACTCGCCGATTGCGGCGTGGCCTCGATGCTTGGCGGCGTGGCCGTTTCGGTCGCACTGCAGGCGCTGGCCGCTTACCTTGGCTGGCCGGTCATGACGGCACCTTTCGTCATTGCGACGTGGAGCGTGCAATGGTTCAGGCAGCGCTTGACGCGCGACGCCGCCGCGTCCCTGCCCGTGAAAAAACGCACCGGCACCGGCACCACACGCGCTGCGACATCCGCTGTGTCAGTCAGACGCGTGCGTTAGCGTCAACCGGTTAGGCCACGCGCGCGGCTTGGCCGCGCCTTGGCGCTCAGGCCACTATCGGGCAACTTCGAGACAACTTCGAGGCAATTTCGGGAGACAGACATGTCGTTTACTCACACTCCTGCCGGCCGTGTCGCCGAAGCAGGGCCGCAGTCCGAGGCGGAGCGGCAGACCCGCGTCGACCTGGCCGCCGCCTACCGGCTCGCGGAGCTCAACGGCTGGGACGATCTGATCTACACGCATATCTCGGCAAGCGTGCCGGGCGAGCCTGGCCACTTCCTGATCAATCCATTCGGACTCGCGTTCGATGAAGTGTGCGCGTCGAATCTCGTGAAGATCGACATTGCGGGCAATATTGTCGGCGCGAGCGCGCATCCGGTGAACGCGTCCGGCTTCGCGTTGCACGCCGCCGTTCACGCGGCACGCGCCGACGCCTTTTGCGTGATGCATTTGCACAATACGGCAGGCGTGGCGGTTTCGGCGCAGCCGGCCGGTTTGCTGCCCGCCTCGCAGCACGCGCTGCGTTTCTACGGTCAACTCGCCTATCACGCCTACGAAGGGCTCGCCTTTACGCCGGCAGAAGGCGAGCGCCTCGTTGCGCATCTCGGCAGCAAGCCCGCCATGCTGTTGCGCAATCACGGCACGCTGACCACCGGACGCACAGTCGCCGAAGCCTATGTGCTGATGGCTACGCTGCTCAAGGCGTGCGAAATCCAGTTGCAGGCTCAGGCATGCGGCGCGGAACTCGTCGTGCCGAGCGACGAGGTGGCCGCTCGCACTGCCGAACAACTGTACGATGGCGGCGCGATTGAAGGCGCGCTCGAATGGCCGGCCTTGCTGCGCAAGCTCGACCGTCTCGACCGGGGCTATCGCGATTGAATCCGCGCCACGCCGGTCCTTGCCTCATTCTTAAAACGGAGTCACACCATGCCCACGTTTCATATTGAACTTTTCGAAGGCCGCTCGGTGGAACAGAAGCGCGCGTTCGTCGAGGCCATTACCAAAGCCACCTGCGAATCGCTCGGCGTCGAACCGAACTCGGTGGATATTATTCTGACCGATGTCAAACGCGAAAACTGGGCGACGGGTGGGCGTTTGTGGTCGGATGCCGGCGCCTGAGCGTGTCGCGCCGGCAGGGTCACGCACTGCAAATAGTGACCTTGGCGTGGCGGGGG
>DASVNP010000075.1:0-14000 GCA_036383775.1 Paraburkholderia sp.
GCGCGGCAAGGTCAGGGTGCGATTGCGGGTAAAGGCGGTGGAAGAACGACGCACACGATCGGCGAGCGCCGGATCGAGCAGGAAATCGGAGAACTCAGCCAGAAGCCGCGAGGACGCTGGTATTTGAGTTCATATCGTTGATTTATCAGTGAGTTATGCGATGAAGTTTACAGGGGCAATGCCTCGTTTACAAGCTCTTTGAGGGCTTAAGTTGAGAGCATTGCCCCGCACAGGGGCAACGCCAATAGACCACCGTGAACTCAAGGAAAGGCCAACACCCGCATAGCACACCCAAAAACCCGAGCCCACGGCAACCATTAATCCCAATATATGAATAGATCACTCACATATTGGAGCTTTCTCAAAAACCGCCCTACAATCCAACCCAACAAGCCGAGCGCTTCAGAGCAGAGCCAAAAAAACCGGCCCTGAAGCGCCAGAGCAAAAAGCAACAAAAAAACCGGAGACAAAGCCCAACTCATGCCTAAACACCAAAAGGCAGAAACCAGGCAGCCCAGCAACACTGCCCACGGCCCCCTCTCCGGCCCTGCGCTGCAAGCGCAAAAAACCATTGAAGAGCGAATCGCCATGAACAAAGCGATGTCCACTCACGCCGCAACCGCGTCCGACGCTGACCTCGAGTCGCAAGCCGACCAAGCGAGCGACACTGCGCGTCAATCAGCGATCGCAGCAAAAGGCCCACGCGCCAGCGCCCAACCGCAGTCCATGGCCGACGAAATCGCCTTGCCCAGCACGCTGCTGGACATCACCCCGCAACAGGCCGGCACACAAACCCTCCTGCGTGGCCTGGCGATCCTGGAAGCCGCAGCCGCCGGCGTGCGCGACCTACGCACTTTCGGCGCCGCGCTCGGCACCACCCGCAGCACAACGCACCGCCTCGTGAGCAGCCTCGTGCAGGCCCGCTACCTTCGCCAGGTGCAAGGCGGCTATCTGCTCGGCCCGAAACTGATCGAACTCGGCACCATCGCGCTCGAACAGATGCCACTCACCACGGTTGCCCGTCAGCATCTCGAATCGCTCGCGGAGCAGACGCTCGACACGATCCACCTCGGCGTGCGCGACGGCGACGACGTGCTCTACATCGACAAGATTCCCGGCACCCGTGGCCTCGAAATGCGCTCGCGCGTCGGTCACCGCATGCCGCTGGCATCGACGGGAATCGGCAAGGCCATGATGCTCGACCTCACGCCCGACGTCTGGAGTTCGCTCTTCGAGGCATCGCGCCGCGCGCTCGCCGGCGTCAGCTTCAAGCCGGACAACCGCCCCGACGCGCAGACCTTCATGCAACGCATGACGAACTACGCCGCCGGCGGCTACACCTTCGACCTCGAGGAAAACGAAGCGTCGATCCGCTGCGTCGCGGCCCCCGTGCGCGACGCGTCGGGCGCGGTGGTGGCGGCGCTTTCGGTGGCGAGCACGATTCCGTATATGCCGCTCGAACGCATGGACGAACTGATTCCGGTCGTGCAGCGCGAAGCGCGCGCGATCTCGGAAGAACTCGGCTGGCGCGCCCCGCAACCGGCAACCCGCAGGATCAAGCGATGAAGCAAGCGGGTTCCTCCACGCCGGCAGCCATTCACGCAGCAGCAGGCGCCGCCGACGCCAACCTCGCGCACGCCGCGCTGATCGCGCTCGACTGGGGCACGACGTCGCTGCGCGCCTATCTGTACGACGCGTCCGGCAATGTGCTGGCGACGCGGGAATCGGCGGCGGGCATCATGAATCTGCCGCGCAGCGCCGAACAGGGCGGCTTCGATGCCGCGTTCGAAGACATCTGCGGCGCGTGGCTCGAACTCGCGCCCGGCGTGCCGGTGATCGCGGCCGGCATGGTCGGCAGTGCCCAAGGCTGGGTCGAGGCGCCGTATGTCGAAGCGCCGGCGAATGCCGATGCGCTGGTGGCCGGCATCGTTCGCGTGAAGGCGGCGTGCGGCGCGACGCTGCATATCGTGCCAGGCGTCCTGCAACGAGGTGAGCTCCCCAACGTGATGCTCGGCGAAGAAACGCAGATTTTCGGCGCGCTCGGTCGGGACGCAAATCCCGGGGACGGCGGTAGACAGGCGCTGATCGGCCTGCCAGGCACGCACGCGAAATGGGTGGTGGTGAAAGCGCGCCGCATCGAACGTTTTCATACCTTCATGACGGGTGAAGTATTCGCGGCATTGCGCGAGCACACGATTCTCGGCCGCACGATGACCACGCCGGATCGTCCGGATACCCAGGCATTCCTGCATGGCGTGAACGTCGCCCGTGAGAAGGGCCGGGCAGGCCTGCTCGCGACGGCGTTCAGTACGCGCACGCTGGGTCTGACCGGAGAACTTTCTGGCAAGCAGCAGCCCGATTACCTGTCCGGATTGCTGATCGGACACGAATTGGCCGGCCTCGACGCCATCCTGACGCAACAGCAGAGCTCGCTCGCCGGACAAAGCCTGCGCCTGATCGGCAATGAAGCGCTGTGCGAGCGCTATCGCCTCGCGCTCGCGCAATTTGGCTGCACTCAGGCGGAGCTGGTCAAGCACGCCACCGAGCGCGGCCTGTGGCGCGTCGCCTCGCAGGCGGGGCTGATCAATCCGGCCGCGCGAGCGGCGCACGCCGGCTAGCCGGTCGCGCCGCCGCTCATGAAATAAGGAATCGACATGCAACCTCACATCAATCTGCCGGCTCCGTATATGCCGCACGCCGGTTTGATCACGGCGTTCGAGGTGTGTCCGCTGATCGCCATCATGCGCGGCGTCACACCCGCCGATGCTGCCGAACACGGTCAGGCTCTTTATGAAGCCGGCTTTCGCATCGTCGAAGTGCCGTTGAATTCGCCGCAGCCGTTCGACAGCATCGAGGCCATCCGCAAGGTGTTGCCTGGCGATGCGATCGTCGGCGCGGGCACGGTGCTGCATCCGTCGTTCGTCAACGACGTGAAAGCGGCCGGCGGCGAGCTGATCGTCATGCCGCACAGCGACCCGGAAGTCGTCATCGCCGCGAAAGCGCTAGGCATGGCCTGCGCGCCGGGCGTCGCGACGCCGACGGAAGCGTTCATCGCGCTGAAAAACGGCGCGGACGTGCTGAAGATGTTCCCGGCCGAACAACTCGGCTGCCAGGTCGTAAAGGCATGGCGCGCGGTGATCGCGGCGCAAGTGCCGCTGGTGCCGGTCGGCGGCATCACGCCGGACAACATGGGGCCGTTTCTCAGCGCGGGCGCGAATGGCTTCGGTCTCGGCTCTGCGCTCTACAAGCCGGGTCAGAGCGCGGCCGTGACCGCTTCGCATGCGAAGGCGTTCATCAACGGGTTGCGCATCGCCCGGGCAGGTGCACAGAAATGACACGGCTCGCCGGTAAAACTGCCCTGATCACCGGCGCCGGACGAGGCATCGGTGCGGCGATCGCGCACGCGTTCGCCCGCGAAGGTGCGGCGGTCGTGCTGGCTGAACTGGATATCGACACCGCCCAGCAGACGGCGGAGCACATCGTGTCGCAAACCGGCGCGCGCGTGCTGGCGGTGCAGACGGACGTGACGCAAGCGGCGTCCGTGAAGCACGCGGTGAGCGAGGCGGAGCGTGCCTTCGGGGTGGTCGACGTGCTGGTGAACAACGCCGGCATCAACGTGTTCTGCGACCCGCTGACCATGACCGACGACGACTGGCGCCGCTGCTTCGCGGTCGATCTCGACGGGGTCTGGAATGGCTGCCGCTCGGTTTTGCCGGGCATGGTCGAGCGCGGCGCGGGCAGCATCGTGAATATCGCGTCGACGCATTCGTTCAAGATCATCCCGGGTTGTTTCCCGTACCCGGTGGCGAAGCACGGTGTGATCGGTTTGACGCGTGCGCTCGGCATTGAATACGCCCCGCGCAATGTGCGGGTCAATGCGATCGCGCCCGGTTACATCGAAACGCAATTGACGCACGACTGGTGGAACGAACAAGCCGATCCGGCCGCCGCGCAGCAGGCCACGCTGGATCTGCAGCCGATGAAGCGCATCGGCCGCCCGGAAGAAGTGGCGATGACGGCGGTGTTTCTCGCCTCGGACGAAGCGCCGTTCATCAACGCCACCTGCATCACCGTGGATGGCGGCCGCTCGGCGCTGTATCACGACTGAACGCAGCAGAAAAAGCAGCAGAAAACGCAGCAAAGAGGTAGCACAGTTGCACCGGACGACGCGCTGGCCGCGTGTGTCATAACCGGAAAAAGAAGACGCGGCCGACACCTTCTCGTTATCAATTAGTCAGGAGACACGCATTATGAAACGTAGAATTTTCCTCACGCTGGCAGCAGCGGCGGCGGGTGTGCTCTTCAACGCACCGGTTGCGCA
This sequence comes from Paraburkholderia sp., assembly GCA_036383775.1. Taxonomy (GTDB): domain Bacteria; phylum Pseudomonadota; class Gammaproteobacteria; order Burkholderiales; family Burkholderiaceae; genus Paraburkholderia. The sequence goes on from DASVNP010000075.1 coordinate 4,322, forward strand.
GGCCGCTGATCCGGTGAAGATCGGCTTCCTGGTGAAGCAGCCGGAAGAACCGTGGTTCCAGGACGAATGGAAATTCGCCGAAATGGCCGCCAAGGAGAAGGGCTTCACGCTGGTGAAGATTGGCGCGCCGTCGGGCGAGAAGGTGATGAGCGCGATCGACAACCTGTCGGCGCAGAAGGCGCAAGGCTTCGTGATCTGCACGCCTGACGTCAAGCTCGGACCGGGCATCGTCGCCAAGGCGAAGGCCGACGGCCTGAAGATGATGACGGTGGACGACCGTCTGGTCGACGGCGCGGGCAAGCCGATCGCCTCGGTGCCGCATATGGGCATTTCGGCCTACAACATCGGCAAGCAGGTCGGCGACGGTCTGGCAGCGGAAATCAAGAAGCGCGGCTGGGATATGAAGGACGTGGGCGCGATCGACGTGACCTACGAACAGCTGCCGACCGCGCATGACCGCACCAGCGGCGCGACCGACGCGCTGCTCGCAGCCGGCTTCCCGAAAGCGAACGTGATCGCCGCGCCGCAAGCGAAGACTGACACGGAAAACGCGTTTAACGCCGCTAACATCGCGCTGACGAAAAACCCGAACTTCAAGCACTGGATCGCTTACGGCCTGAACGACGAAGCCGTGCTCGGCGCCGTGCGCGCAGCGGAAGGCCGCGGCTTCAAGGCGGACAACATGATCGGCATCGGCATCGGCGGCTCGGACTCGGCGTTGAACGAGTTCAAGAAGCCGTCGCCGACGGGCTTCTACGGCACGGTCATCATCAGCCCGAAGCGCCACGGCGAAGAAACCTCGACGCTGATGTACGACTGGATCACGCAAGGCAAGGAACCGCCGATGCTCACGCTGACGACCGGCATGCTGGCCACGCGTGACAACGTCGGTGAAGTGCGCGAGAAGATGGGCCTTGCGTCGAAGTAAGCCGCTGTAGTGCGATGAAATGAAGTGAACCGCCGGTACGCCGTTTTTCTGAGATAGGGTGCGCCGGCGGCAGCGATAGCAGATGGTCAGTTGAAGGGAGGCGAAGTGTCAGCGACGCTACGTTTTGACAATATCGGCAAAGTCTTTCCAGGCGTGCGTGCGCTCGACGGTGTGTCCTTCGAGGTCAACGTGGGCCAGGTGCACGGCCTGATGGGCGAAAACGGCGCAGGGAAGTCGACCCTGCTGAAGATACTCGGTGGTGAATATCAGCCCGATTCGGGGCGCGTGATGATCGACGGCAACGAGGTCCGCTTTTCGAGCGCGGCTTCGTCGATTGCGGCGGGCATCGCGGTGAGTCACCAAGAACTGCAATATGTCCCCGATCTGACGGTCGCGGAAAACCTGCTGCTCGGCCAGTTGCCTAACTCGCTTGGCTGGGTCAACAAGCGCGAGGCAAAGCGTTTCGTGCGTGAACGCCTCGAAGCAATGGGCGTGGCGCTCGATCCGAACGCGAAGCTGCGCAAGCTCTCGATCGCGCAACGTCAGATGGTTGAAATCTGCAAGGCGCTGCTGCGTAATGCGCGCGTGATTGCGCTGGACGAGCCGACCAGTTCGCTGTCCCATCGTGAGACCGAAGTGCTGTTCAAGCTGGTGCGCGATCTGCGCGCCGATAACCGCGCGATGATCTACATCTCGCACCGCATGGACGAGATTTACGAGCTGTGCGACGCCTGCACGATCTTCCGCGACGGCCGCAAGGTTGCGTCCCATCCGACGCTCGAGAGCGTGTCGCGCGACACCATCGTCAGCGAGATGGTGGGGCGTGAAATTTCGGACATCTATAGCTACTCGCCGCGGCCGCTCGGCGAAGTGCGCTTCGCGGCGAAAGCGATCGAGGGCCATGCGCTCGCGCAGCCGGCCAGTTTCGAAGTACGGCGCGGCGAGATTGTCGGTTTCTTCGGCCTGGTGGGCGCGGGCCGCAGCGAGCTGATGCATCTCGTGTACGGCGCCGATCACAAGAAGGGCGGCGAACTGTTGCTCGACGGCAAGCCGATCAAGGTGAAGAGCGCGGGCGAAGCGATCCGGCACGGCATCGTGCTGTGTCCGGAAGACCGCAAGGAAGAGGGCATCGTCGCCATGGCGACCGTGTCGGAGAACATCAATATCAGCTGCCGGCGTCACTATCTGCGGGCAGGGATGTTCCTCGATCGCAAGAAGGAAGCCGAGACGGCGGACCGTTTCATCAAGCTGCTGAAGATCAAGACACCGAGCCGCCGCCAGAAGATTCGCTTCCTGTCGGGCGGCAATCAGCAGAAGGCGATTCTGTCGCGCTGGCTCGCCGAACCGGATCTGAAAGTGGTGATTCTCGACGAACCGACCCGCGGCATCGACGTCGGCGCGAAGCACGAGATCTACAACGTGATCTATCAGCTTGCCGAGCGTGGCTGCGCGATCGTGATGATCTCGTCGGAGTTGCCGGAAGTGCTCGGCGTGTCGGACCGGATCGTCGTGATGCGCCAGGGCCGGATTTCCGGCGAGCTTGCGCGCAAGGACGCCACGGAACAAGCGGTGTTGAGCCTCGCGTTGCCGCAAAGCTCGACCGCGCTGCCTGGAACCGCTGCCCAACAGGCGGCCTGAACATCATTCGGACACAAGTCCGGCAACCCGTGGGGAACGGGAGGAGTCTTGAACATGCAAGCCAGAGAAAACCTCGCGCAGCAGGCCGCCAAGGGCGCGGCCGAAGCGCTGATTCCGCAGTCCAACGACAAGGCGAAATGGTGGCAACAGATCACCGAGTACAGCCTGATCGTGATCTTCATCGTGATGTTCGTCACGATGTCGCTGACCGTCGATCATTTCTTCTCGATCGAGAACATGCTCGGCCTCGCCCTGTCCATTTCGCAGATCGGCATGGTCGCGTGCACGATGATGTTCTGTCTCGCCTCGCGCGATTTCGACCTCTCGGTGGGTTCGACGGTCGCGTTTGCCGGCGTGCTGTGCGCGATGGTGCTCAACGCCACCGGTAACACCTTCATCGCGATCGTCGCGGCGGTCGCGGCCGGCGGCGTGATCGGTTTCGTCAACGGCGCGGTGATTGCTTATCTGCGCATCAATGCGCTGATCACGACGCTCGCCACGATGGAAATCGTCCGCGGTTTCGGCTTTATCGTTTCGCATGGGCAGGCGGTCGGCGTGTCGTCGGATACGTTTATCGCGCTCGGCGGCCTGAGCTTCTTCGGCGTGTCGCTGCCGATCTGGGTCACGCTGCTGTGCTTCATCGTGTTCGGCGTGATGCTCAATCAAACCGTGTACGGCCGCAATACGCTCGCGATCGGCGGCAATCCGGAAGCGTCGCGTCTCGCTGGTATCAACGTCGAACGCACGCGTGTCTATATCTTCCTGATCCAGGGCGCGGTGACCGCGCTGGCCGGTGTGATTCTGGCCTCGCGTATCACGTCGGGCCAGCCGAACGCCGCGGAAGGCTTCGAGCTGAACGTGATTTCGGCGTGCGTGCTGGGCGGCGTTTCGCTGCTCGGCGGCCGTGCGACGATTTCCGGCGTCGTGATCGGCGTGCTGATCATGGGAACGGTCGAGAACGTGATGAATCTGATGAACATCGACGCGTTCTACCAGTACCTCGTGCGTGGCGCGATCCTGCTCGCCGCCGTGCTGCTCGACCAGTTGAAGAACCGCGGCTCGCGGGACTAATCACCATCCAGCTCTGAAAGGAATCGAACGATGTCGTCTCCGGCCAATGCAAACGCCCATCTCGCGGACCACGCCTTTGCGCGCTATCCGAGTCTTGCGGACCGCACGGTGTTGATCACGGGTGGCGCGACCGGAATCGGCGCATCGTTCGTCGAGCACTTCGCGGCGCAAGGCGCGCGGGTCGCGTTCTTCGATATCGACGCGAGCGCCGGCGAGGCGCTCGCCGACGAACTCGGCGATTCGCAGCATAAGCCGCTGTTTCTGCCGTGCGATCTGACCGACGTCGATGCGCTGCAAAAAGCGATCGCCGATGTGAAAGCCGCGCTGGGTCCCATTCAGGTGCTGGTGAACAACGCCGCGAACGACAGACGCCACACGCTGGGCGAAGTCACAGCCGCATCGTTCGACGCGGGCATCGCGGTGAATCTGCGTCACCAGTTTTTCTCGGCGCAGGCGGTGATGGAAGACATGAAAGCGGCCAATAGCGGGTCGATCATCAACCTGGGGTCGATCAGCTGGATGCTCAAGAACGGTGGCTATCCGGTGTACGTGATGTCGAAATCGGCGGTGCAGGGTTTGACGCGCGGTCTCGCGCGCGACCTCGGTGCGTACAACATCCGCGTCAATTCGCTGGTGCCGGGCTGGGTGATGACGGAGAAGCAGAAGCGTCTGTGGCTCGACGACGCAGGGCGCCGGGCGATCAAGGAAGGGCAGTGCATCGACGCCGAGTTGTTGCCGGCCGACCTCGCCCGCATGGCGCTCTTCCTCGCCGCGGACGACAGCCGAATGATCACCGCACAGGACATCATCGTAGACGGAGGCTGGGCGTGAGTGCGATGGATTCGTCACGCGCCGCTGAGCAACAGGCGGCTCTGCTGCTCGACACGAAATGCACGCTCGGCGAAGGCGCAACCTGGTGCGCGAGAACCGGCCGTTTCTACTGGACGGATATCGAGGGCGCGCGCCTGTGGCGCTATGACCCGAGCGATGAAGGCAGCACGTGCTGGCGCATGCCCGAGCGCCTTGCCACATTTGCGCTATGTGCGGATCCGCGTTACCTGCTGCTCGGTCTTGCCACGCATCTGGCTTTTTTCGATCTGACCACGGGTGAGACGCGCCGCATCGTCGAGGTCGAACCCGGATTGAACACGCGCGTGAACGATGGCCGCTGCGATCGGCAGGGGCGCTTCGTGTTCGGGACGAAAGACGAGAGCGCGCCGGTGCGGCCGGTCGGCGGTTTTTACCGGCTCAATCACGATCTGTCGCTGGAGCGTTTGCCGCTGCCCGCGCCGGCTATTTCGAACAGCATCGCGTTCAGTCCCGACGGCGCGACGATGTACTACTGCGATTCGCCCACGCGTGAGATTCGCGTTTGCGACTATCGCGCGGACGGCAGCGTCGCCAATGACCGCATGTTCACCCGGCTGAACGAAGCCACCGGCGAGCCCGATGGCTCGACCGTCGATCGCGACGGCGGCCTGTGGAACGCCCAATGGGGCGGCCGGCGCGTGGTGCGCTACGGTCCCGACGGCGTGGAAACGGAACGCGTCGACGTGCCGACCGCGCAGCCGAGTTGCGTGGCGCTGGGCGGCGCGGACCTCGGCATGCTGTACATCACGAGCGCGCGCTGCGATCTCGATGCCGCCGCGCTCGCCGCCGATGCGGCGGCGGGCGGCGTGTTCGTCGCCACCACGGCGCGGCGCGGCTTGCCGGAACCGGTGTTTCAAGGCGCGCCCGCATAGCGCAGAATGACGCAGCTTCGGTCGCGATTCTGCAATTGAATCGGAAGTTGATGGTGCAATCCCAGTGGCAGCAAATCGGCAGCTTGCAGTTCGGACCCTGAGGCGACCGGATCAAGAAAGTCGCCCAGCAGTACCCGTCAGGAATGACGGCAACGTCCCACGCCTCTCGATGGAGCCAGATATGACTGTTGCGAATCTCGTTTCCGCCTCATCTCAAACCTCTCAGAGCCGACGCTCGCGACTCGCGGCGGCGGCCAATCCGGTGCTGCCGGGGCCGAGCACGTCGGCGGTGGCCGTCGGCGAAACCAGCGAGGGCGAGGTCGCGTGCGTGACGCTCGCCAATGCCCATTTCCGCCTCGATGTCGCGCCGACGCTTGGCGGCGGCGTCACCCGTTTCGACTGGCGCAACGACGGCGCGCTGACGCCGATTTTCCGGCGCTGCCGTCATGTCACCGCCGACACGCAACCGAACCAGCTCGCCTGCTATCCGCTGCTGCCGTACTCGAACCGGATCGGCGGCGGCAGCTTCAATGTGGCGGGACGGCGGGTCGATGTGCCGCGCAATCATCCCGATGAACCGTTGCCGATTCACGGCGACGGCTGGCAGTCCGCGTGGCAGGTGGCCGAATCGGATCGCGAAAACGTGCGCCTGACGCTCGAGCGCCGCGACGGCAAGCCGTACGCGTACCGTGCGTCGCAGACCTATACGCTCGACGGTCCGACGCTCGTCATGACGCTTGAAATCGAAAACATCGGCCGCGAGACGCTGCCTTTTGGGCTGGGCGTGCATCCGTTCTTCGTGCGCGACGCGGACACGGAATTGTCGGCGGCGGCCGGCGGCCTGTGGCTTTCCGGCGACGACTGGCTGCCGGTGCGGCACGTGCCGGCGCCGCCCGCGTGGCAATTCGGCGTGGCGTATCCGCTGCCGGAGACGATCGTCAATCACGCCTTTACGGGCTGGAGCGGCCAGGCGGCGGTGGTGTGGCCCAAGCGCCGGCTGTCGCTGAATATTGCCGCCGACACCGACTACTACGTGCTGTATACGCCGCCCGGCGAAGATTTCTTCTGCTTCGAACCGGTGGATCATCCGATCAACGCAGTGAACCTGGCCGGCGGCGCGAGCGAAAACGGCATGACCATGCTGCGGCGTGGCGAGTGCCTCACGCGCACGTTCCGCTTTACCGTCGAGCGCACTGGTTTGCGTTCCATGCCGGGTGCGCGCGGTTCGCGGCGGCAATAGGGGCAGTAGGCCGTATTCGTAACGGGCGAGCGGGAGCAGGGCGGCGCCGGACAGGTAAAATACCCGCCTCTTCCGCTTACCGGCTCGCCGCGAGACCCACCATGTCCAATTTCATTCAGACACTCAACGACGCCTGGCAGCGCACCAATTCGCTGCTGTGCGTCGGCCTCGATCCCGAGCCCAGCAAATTCCCGGGCGCGCTCGCGGGCCGTCCCGAGGCGATTTTCGAGTTTTGCCGCACGATCGTCGATGCGGCCGCGCCGTATGCGTCGTCGTTCAAGCCGCAGATCGCCTACTTCGCGGCGCATCGCGCGGAAGACCAGCTCGAGCAGCTGATCGCCCACATTCACACGAACCATCCGGGCCTGCCGGTGATCCTGGATGCGAAGCGCGGCGACATCGGCAGCACGGCCGAACAGTACGCACGCGAGGCGTTCGAGCGCTATCAGGCCGACGCGGTGACGGTGAATCCGTACATGGGCTTCGATTCGATCCAGCCGTACCTGGAACACGAAGGCAAGGGTGTGATCGTGTTGTGCCGAACCTCGAACGCGGGCGGCTCCGATCTGCAATTCCTGGAGACGGGCGGCCGTCCGCTGTATCAGGTCGTCGCGCAACTGGCGGCCGACAAGTGGAACGCGAGCGGCCAACTGAGTCTGGTGGTAGGCGCGACATTCCCGAAAGAAATTGAAGTCGTGCGTGGGATCGTCGGCGACATGCCGCTGCTGATTCCGGGCATCGGCGCGCAAGGCGGCGACGTGCAGGCGACGGTCAATGCAGGCCGCACCGCGAACGGCACGGGCATGCTGATCAACTCGTCGCGGGCAATTATCTACGCCGGCAAGGGCGACGATTTCGCGGCAGCCGCAGCGAAGGCCGCGATGGAAACGCGTGACCGGATCAACGAGTTTCGTTAATGCCGGGCGGTCTTGGACAAAGACCGCTTGTTGACTGGCCGGGGTTCAGGCGGATGAGTCCGTCCGGGCAGCCGGCCCCAGCCGCTCAATCAATGCCGCATGCTGCGGATGCCGCGCCTGCAACACGCCGACCTCCGCCAGTTCGAACTCGCTGAACTCAAAGCCCGGGGCGACGGTGCAGCCTACCAGCGCGAACGTCGCCGGATCGGCGCACTCCGCGGCGAACCACAAACCCGCCGGCACGACCGCCTGAAATACGACGTCCGCGCGCGTCAGCGCATTGCCCAGCTTATGCGTGACTAATGCGCCTGACTCGTCGAGCACGTGCACGTTCAGCGGCTCGCCCGCGTAGAAATGCCAGACCTCGTCGGATCGGATCCGATGCCATGCGGAATGCGCGCCGTCGCAGAGCAGGTAGTAGATGGCGGTCGACGCCGAACGCGTCTCGCCTGAACCGTCGTCGCGGCACACGCGCTCGGCAGATCGGTAGGTTTCGCGAAAAAATCCGCCTTCGGGATGCGGCTCGAGATCGAACCGGCGGATCAGGTCGTCTCTGGCTGCGTGAGAATCAGGCATCGGCTTCCCGCATTCAAACGATGGAGGGTTAGTGCTCGCGTTCGTCGAGCAGGGCGAGCAGTCCGCGCAGTGCGTGCGTGGCGGCCTGCACACGGATTCGCTCGCGGTCGCCCTTGAAGATCTTCGTTTCCACCGACGTATGCAGCCGGTTGCTCCAGCCGAACGAGACCATGCCGACCGGCTTGGTTTCGGTGCCGCCGCCCGGGCCGGCGACGCCGGTAATCGACAGCGAGACCTGGGCGCGGCTATTGCGCAGCGCACCTTCGGCCATGGCGCGCGCCACCGGCTCGCTGACCGCGCCGTGCTTGTCGATCAGATCGGCGGGCACGCCGATCATTTCGCTCTTCGCCTGATTCGAATACGTGACGAAGCCGCGCTCGAACCACCCGCTGCTGCCGGAAATGTCGGTGATTGCGGTCGCCACCATGCCGCCGGTGCAGGACTCGGCGGTGACGAGCATCAGGCGCTCGTCGCGCAGACGGTTGCTCACGCGAATGGCGAGCTGGTGAACCACGGAATCGGTAGGCATGGCGTCAATCCGGAAAACGGGGGCGGCGGTGAATGCCTGGCGGCGTGCCGGCCGCGAGGCCGCGGCCGGCTGGGCCGGTTAAACCGACATGCGCCAGAGCGCGATCACGAGCAGCGTGAAAAACGCGGCGACCAGGTCATCGAACATGATGCCAAAGCCACCTTTCAGTCGGCGATCGAAATAGCCGATGGGCGGTGGTTTCACCATGTCGAAGAAACGGAACACGATAAACGCCCAGAACTGATCGGTCAGCGTGGCGGGCGTGATCATCAGCAGCACGAGCCAGAACGCGACGATCTCGTCCCACACGACCGGCGACGGATCGGCGATGCCGAGCTTCTTGGCGGTGAATCCACAAATCGCAATGCCGCCGACAAACCCGGCGACAATCAGGGCGCCCCACTCGGCGACGGTCAGATAACGGTTCAGGACGGAGAACGAGGCCCACGCGAACAGCGTGCCGATCGTGCCCGGTGCAACCGGCGACAAGCCGCTACCGAAACCCAGCGATAGCATATGCAGCGGATGCGACAGCATGAAACGCGCGGTGGCCCGGCGCGGCTGCGGATTGGGCGTGCGGGGTGCTTTGGGCGGCTCGCCGCCCATGAATTCGTCGGCGGGGCCGAGCCGGGGGTCAGTCTGCATGAAAGTGATCGAAGCCTTGCATCGTCAGAGTGAGCGGCGTGCCGGCGGCATCGCGCCAGTCAATCGCCGGGCGGTCTGCCGCCGTTTGGAGAGCGTTTATTGTACCGATGCGGGTGACCGGCAAAGCGACCTCGCGGCCGGCGGCTTCCACCGCGGCGCGCGCCGTGGCGGGCGCGGTGAAGCACAACTCGTAGTCGTCGCCGCCGGCCAGCGTGCAGCGGCGCTGAATGTCCGGCGCGAGGCGGCGCAGCGCGGCGGAGCGCGGCACGGCGTCGACGTCGACGGTGGCCCGCAGGTTCGAGCGTTCCAGAATGTGCAGCAGATCGCCGGCAAGGCCGTCCGAGAGGTCGAGCGCCGCGTGGGCAATGCCGCGCAACGCCATGCCGAGCGCGA
>DASVNP010000076.1:0-8361 GCA_036383775.1 Paraburkholderia sp.
ACGGCCTCACGACTGCGGATATTGATGCGCATGCTGGCGGCAAGCAACGCACGAAGAAGGCCGTAACAAAAGCTGCCGCCAAAGGAAGCGCTTCTGCGGCCAAATATCGCGACCCCAAGACCGGCGCTACTTGGTCAGGACGCGGCCGTGCGCCCGGTTGGATTGCTTCGACGAAGAACCGCGACAAGTTCATGGTTGACGGAAGCACGGCGACCACGAAGGCATCTCCTGCGAGCAAAGCGAAAGCTGCTGGCAACTATGTCCGCGGGCCGCAGCCGGCGATGTACCAGGACCCAAAATCGGGTGCGACGTGGAGTGGACGTGGGCGCACCCCGGCGTGGCTTGCCGAAGCCAAAGACCGCACCAAATTTCTGATTGCAGGTGGCACCGAAGGGATTGCTGCGACGAACGCGGGTGCCGTGAGCAAGGCGAATACTGCGGTGAAGAAGGCATCGAAGGCAGTTGGTGCGGCTTCTACCAAGGGTCAGCCGAAAGGTCCGCAGCCGGCCAAGTATCGCGACCCGAAGTCCGGCTCGACTTGGAGCGGACGCGGTCCGGCTCCGGCGTGGCTGTCTGGTGCGAGAAACCACGGCAAGTTTCTGATTGATGGCGTCGGCGCGGCGGCCGATGTGAGTGCTTCGCCGCAGACGAAGTCTTCGGCCAAAAAAGCAGTTGCCAAGAAAGCCGTCGTCAAGAAGGTCGCAGCGACAAAGGCCGCACCGACGAAGAAGGTTGCTGTGAAGAAGATGGTTGCCAAGGAGGCCGTGAGCGCGAAGTTCCCGGTTAAGAAGGCGCCTGCGAAAAAAGGGCCACGCCAGAGCGTGGCCGTGCCCGCTCCGGTGGCCGCAGTCGAGTCTGGCGCCGAGTTGACGACCTAAAGGCAGTGGTCAGGTGCCCGGTGGACCAGCGATTTTATGGTTCCACCGGGTACACCAAGCTGACGACGTTTTATTGCGCCTGTGCTGCCTGACGTTGCGCGGCTTGCTGTTGAGCGTGTTGCTTCGCAAGGTGCCTTCCGACCATGCAGCCACCGACCGCGCCAACGACAGCGTGATGCCCCGCGTAATGCCCAGCGACCCCGCCTACCACCGCGCCCTTGAGGCAGCCGGCGGCGTTTGCCGTGCCAGCCGTTGTGAAGACCAGTGTCATTGCAATCAACGCGATTCTTATCGGGTTAGCTTTCATTTGAAGGCACTCTGAGGTTGGATTTTTCCGATGTGGCGCTTTCCGGCGTCGTTTCAATACCCGCGCCAATCACCATGCTCGCGCCACTGGTGCTCACGCCATTCCTGGCGGCGCCATTCACGTTCACGCCACTCGCGACGTTCGCGCCATTCGCGGGCCCGCCAGTCGTCGTCACCACCGTACGCGACGGCGACAGGTGCGGGAGCGTACACGACGGGGGGCGGCGGTGCGTACACTGGCTCTGCCGGCACATACACGGCTCCGGGGATGCCCAATCCGATGGCGACGTCGACGTGTGCCGATGCTACTGTTGATGCTACCAGTACTGCCAGACCGAGTGCTGCGCCAAGAATCTTCTTGTTCATCTTCGCTACTCCTCGCACAGTGAGTGCAATGTCGGTGACTACGGCTCGGAGTGTAAGGAGCGATGTCGGACACATGTGAAACGGCGGTGCGAGATTGGTAACACGGCATTACCAGCGTCGGCGCACCGTGCGCAGTACCTCGTCAGGACCTGCAGTTGCGCCGCGTGGTAGTTGAACTCCAAGAACCCAACCCCAAGGGACAGACCTCCAGTTCGCTCAAGTTCGCGACGTAGCTGCCGATATTCAGACTGCCGTCTTTGCATTCAAACAGGAAAATAAAATGCGCACTCTGGTCTCTGCTGTCGCCGCTGTGTTGGCGCTCGCCAGTCTTTCTGGATGTTCAACGACTCAAAACGTCACCGCTGGTCCGCAGGCGAAAGGCTCGCCGATGACAACAGCGTGCTTTACTGTGCACGGCGGGAAGTCTGCTGACATGGACGCGGCAATCCAACGCAACCTGGAAAATCATGGTGTGTCGGTATCGCTTGCGCCGGCATGCGACAAAGCGGACATGAATGTCACCTACACTGACAGCTGGTTTTGGGACATCGTCATGTACCTACGTTCGATGGACATTCGGTTTTACAAGGCACCAAGCGGCGGCCTTATTGCGTCGGGGCACTGGAAAAACTCCGTGTTGCATCAGTTTCCAAATGCCGACGGCGTCGTCCAGGACTTGATGGACGACATGTTCAAGCAGACCGGTGAACCTAGTGCAGTCAGGGCTAAGGCGGCTTCGAACTAAAGAGGCAAGTACGCTATCGGCACGGCATTCTTGTGGTCGACGTGTTCTACGAGAACGTGAGCAGGGCGAAGGCAGAAGGGAGGACGCCGACCGATGGAGAGAAGGACGAGAACCTAGTCATTGAATTCCGCCCGGAGGATGGAGAGCCGATGTTCGTGGCTTGCCTCTGGTCACGCTGGACTGCGCGGACCTATCCGTCATTTTGTGGGCGGGGCATATCATGAGAGATAAAAATCATGGATATGCCAATGAAGAAGAAACGTACCGTCACTTCGCAGGCAGCGGCCCGAGGGCCGCTGCCTGCCCTGCCTGAAGGGCTGCTTGACGAGCTGGTCAAGGGACCGATGACGCCCGCCGAGGTGCAGGACCTGATGCTCGCGTTCAACAAGGCGATCATCGAACGCGCGATGGGCGCCGAAATGAACATGCATCTGGGCTACCAGCCGGGCCAGCCCAAGCCGTCCGGTCAGGCCAATGAGCGCAACGGCGCCAGCGGCAAGACGGTGATCACGGAACGCGGCCCGGTCCGGGTCGAGCTGCCGCGTGATCGCGAGGGCAGCTTCGAGCCGATCCTGATCCCCAAACACGAGCGCCGTTTTACCGGATTCGACGAGCGCATCATCGCGATGTACGCCCGCGGTATGAGCGTGCGCGAGATCCGGTCGTTTCTGGCCGAAAGCTATGGCACCGAAGTCTCGCCCGACTTCATCAGCTCGGTTACCGATGAGGTCATGGCCGAGACGCTTGCCTGGCAAAGCCGGCCGCTCGAGCCGATGTACCCGGTGGTGTTCTTTGACGCGCTGCGCGTGAAGATCCGCGACGACGGCGTGGTCAGCAACAAGGCCGTTTATCTGGCACTGGGCATCCAGGCCGACGGCCAGCGCGACGTGCTGGGTCTGTGGATCGAGCAGACCGAGGGCGCTAAATTCTGGCTCAAGGTGTTCAACGAACTCAAGACCCGCGGCTGCCAGGACATCCTGATCGCGGTCGTCGATGGCCTGAAGGGGCTGGCTGACGCGATTGGTACGGCTTACCCCCGCACTACCGTGCAGACCTGCATCGTGCACCTGATCCGCAACAGCCTGGAATACGCCAGCTACAAGGACCGCAAGGCGCTCGCCGCAGCGCTGCGGCCCATCTATGCCGCCGCCAGTGAACCGGCCGCACAGCAGGCCCTGCAGGCCTTTGCCGACGGCCCATGGGGAATCAGGTACCCGACCATCGTGCAATCCTGGCAGCGCGCCTGGGAGCATGTCACGCCGTTCTTTGTGTTTCCGCCAGAGATCCGGCGGGTTGTGTACACAACAAACGCCATTGAAAGTCTGAACATGCAGCTACGCAAGATCATCAAAACGCGCGGCCACTTCCCGAATGACGAAGCTGCCATCAAGCTGCTCTGGCTTGCACTACGCAACGTGCTGGCCAAGTCCGTGCGGGCTGCCTTTGACTGGAAGTCGGCCATGAACCAGTTTGCTATCCTGTTCGGCGACCGGTTCACGCAGGCACGCGGCCAATGATTTATTAACCGCCCCGCCCACAAAAATCCGGACAGGTTCGACTGCGCCCGGGCAGCCAAATCTATTGTCATTCGCGGCAATCACCGATGAGCCGCCTCCAGAGGTCGCCGCGGCGGGCCATGACCGATGCATCATCCCCATCAAGCCGGAGCACGTCGAAGCATGGCTGCATCCCGACCCGAAGGACCTTGCCTCGCTCTACGGAATCCTGGACGACCGGCACCGCCCCTTCTATGAGCACCGCCTCGCAGCGTAGCCGTACCAACTCCTTACTCCCTCAGCTTCATATGCTTGTGCTTGGGCATTCTCTCCAGCGTACATCCTTCCGTTTTCGTGAATGCCCCTTGGTAAGGTTGAGCCCCGCCATATCCTGAGCTAGGTCTTCAGACACGTTCCCAAACATCATGAGGCGCTCCTCGGAGCCAGCATCGCCCGTCATCGTCTTCATGTGAATCGCAAGTTTTTGCTCGGCCGCTTTACAATTATCGCGACCACGGGGTTTATTCGATACGAGTCAAACATTCAGCGGGGCGTGCGTTGTCAATAAGTTCGAGGCATCAGAGGTATTGGGCACCGCACGGAGAGGCGGTTCTAGTTGACGATGCGGGCTATCTCGCTGACGGCGATTCGCGATGGCCTCCCAGGTTCAACACGAATCTGGTCCCCACGCGCGAACTATTGACTAAGTCCCCGGTTACGGTCCTCTTGGGTGAGCCCGGCTCAGGCAAATCGTTTGAGTCTAACCTATTGGGGTCTCTTGCCAAGGAAGAGCACAAAGGTGTGGTGCTCTCACTGGACCTTGGCCAGTATGGCGATGCACCTACGCTTGCAACGGCACTCGGCCGAATGTTGAGTCAATGCGCGGACTCAGAAGGTGAGCCGCTTCTTATGCTTGATGCATTGGACGAGTGTCGAGTGAACATCAAGAGAGCCGAAACTGTGATTCAGGAGGCTCTTCTTGGAGCGGCCGACACGAAACTGCGGCTGGTGATTTCCTGTCGCACCTCGGCCTGGCCAGAGTCTTTAGAACAAGTTCTCCGCTCTCAGTGGAGCGGCAAAGACGATGTCAAGGTCTTTGACATCGCCCCCCACTCTCGGGAGTTCGTTTCCGCTCGCCTCGAAGAAAATAGCCTCGACCCAGGAGAGTTCTTTGCGGCGCTCGACAGTGCCGGTGCGCATGGGCTTGCACTGCACCCTCTGGGCCTGAATTTTCTGCTCGCCCAATCGAAGGAAGGAAAAGCATTCTCGTCGAGCCGCTGGGCTTTGTATGAAAACGGGTGTGCTGCTTTTCTCCGTCCCGCCAAGAGACGACTCGAGGATGGAAATCTCGGTCTTCCCGACGTCCGAGAGCGGATGCAGCTGGCTGGTCTGATGGCTGCGATTGTGCTCCTGACCAATAAGACGGATTTTTCGATTTTTACCGACACCGCATATGAAAGCGGCGCCTCTGCGCGCATCGGCGTCGATGCAATCGCAACGTTCCCACTTTCCAGGGGCGAAGCGTCTTGGCGCCCTGACAGGCAGCAGTGTCTTGAGGTCTTCGAATCCGCTCTATTCGTGACCCGGGATGATGGCGGCTTCGCATTCGCTCATCGAACGTATGCGGAATTTCTCGCTGCGCACTTTTTGTCATCGCTGGACCTCAGCGCGCGCGACGCACTGCGCATGTTGACGTTGCCCGGTACGACAGAGACCCTGACGCCGCAGCTTCAGCAGTTAGCTGCCTGGATGACACATTCGAACCGGCAGTTGCGCGAATTCGTATTAAAGGCCGACCCATCATTACTGTTCGATGGGAGTGTGTTGACTGACGACGACGTTGCTGTCGGAGACAGCTTCGATGAAATCGTGCTGCTGGTGGAAAAGCATAAGTTTCCTATCTACGAATATCGATTGATTCGTTCGTATGGAAAACTTGCTCACAAGCTATTGTTGGAAAAGCTCAGAGAGATTCTTCGGGACCGACAAAGGGTTCCTGCGGTACGGCAGTTTGCAAGTGACGTAGCAGCCGCGTGCAATCTGGTCCCTGAGCTTCCAGAACTGTTGACCATCTCGTTGGACAGGGCGGAGAACTACGAGGTCCGTCAAAATGCTGCAAATGCGATACGCGATTCCGCCGCAGATGAAATGAAGGTCGGGTTGCTTCCCCTTATGAGCGGAGAGAACCACGAGGACATTGAAGATGAGATGAAGGGTATCGCCCTACATTGCGCCATTGACCGCGGAATGTCGGCAGGCAGTCTTGTCGATGTCTTGACCGCAGAGAAACGGTCCATGTATTCAGGAGCCTATGCCCACGCACTGAGGCGCTTCGAGAACATGACCGTTAGCGCTGAAGATGTGCGACCTATTATCGCCTGGTTGCGAAACCAGCTGGAAGCGGACTCGCTCGAGTATTCGTGGGACGACGTCGTTTTCCACATCTTCTCAAAGGCTGCATTAGCGGTAGTTGAATCGAATCTGTACTGGTCTGAGTTCGGAGAGATAGCGTGGCTCGCGCTATCCCAACATCACAAGCTGTCTTCGTCACGGAGCACGCGTTCATTTGAGGATGCTTTAAGCTTGGGCGGTTTGGACGAACGCAGACAAAAGATGTTTGTTGCGTTGCTGACTAACGCAGATGGGGACGCGAGGATGGCGGCGTCTACTCTGTTGCACGGAACCGGTCTAGTCAAATATGAGGATGGCCCGTTCTTGACTGAGCTATATGGGCGGAAATCGACTTCGGAGCGGGCGAAGGAGATTCTGGCTCACACCTTCATTTATTTCCCGAGTGAGGCCAATGCAGTTGTTCGCGATTGGGTCTTGGATGCTGCCGGCCCATACGCAGACCGGCCCGACCCGTTACTGCGACAAGTGCTCGGTCAATCGCTCGAGGCAATCGAGCTTCAATCTGAACAGGCGGCCACGCTCAAGCGTTATCACTCGATGTCCAAACGAAACGGTGAGCAGCCAGTACAGAAGCAGAGGCTGAAGTCCATCGATTTGCTGACGACTTCTCTCGCCTCATCGGAAGGCGGAATTCCAGGCCATTGGCGAAACATGGTTTCACATCTCCGCTATGCCGACGATTTCGAAGGCTTCTTGATGCCGGCGCTTGAGGTCACGGCCTCGCCGCTTTGGAAGGTGCTTGATGACGTTACAAGAAGCAGGTTAGTCACTGCGGCGCGCGCGTTCCTGCGTCACGAACCTCCGGTCGAAGAAATGCTCGCTCTCAACGTGATAAATCACCAGGAGGATGCGGCCGTTGCGGCGTGCGTTTTGCTGCTCACGACGGAGAGCGACAAAGACGACGAAATTGATGAACTCGCTGTGCGATGGGTTCGCGCTCTAGCCCGCTACAACGCTGACGAGCAACCGCGGAAGTCTATTGATGAACTTCTCAACAAGGCTATGGAGCACAACCCCAGCGGCGTGTCCACGGAGCTTCTGGAGATTTGTAGGCTGAATATCGTTTGTCCCTATCCGCGGATGCCGGATTTTGCAAAGGGCATACGGGGGGAGTCGCTTATAGCGAATTTGGAGGCGTTGCTTCCCGGACTCGAGGGCGCGTCTTTTCTTTGCCTCGTGAAGTATCTCATCGAACATCACAGCAAACGGGCCGTCGATGAGCTGTTTGGCAGAGTCGAGCACGCGGATGAAATTTCATCAGATTTCAACGCGAGCTGCCTCGAGCTGATTGCCCTGCACGAACCAAAATACTTCGTAGAGGCGGTCTGGCCGAGACTCTCCAAAGACATCAGGGCGATTGAAGCGTTGGCCGTAAAGTATCAACACATAACAGCCAGTCAGCCGCTTCCCATCCTCCGTTTCGACGCGGGGATGACTGAGCAGTTGTTCGAGTTGCTCGAGGAGAAGTATCCAGCGGTAGACGACATACAGATGAGTGGTTTTGTCGGGCCACGTCATCACGTGCAAGAGTTCAGGACCTGTTGCATTGTGTCTCTGAAGGAAATGGCGAGCGCAGAGAGCGTTGCTGCCCTTGAGAGAATTGCTGCGCGCCATCCTAGCTATCCCTGGATTGCGTACAGCGCGCATCAGGCCGAGCAGAAAGCCAACCGAGATGCTTGGGTTCCGTTTGAGACCGCTGAGTTGGCGGCGGTATTGAAGCTCGCGGTTGGACGGGTGATTCGAACTGAAGCCGAGCTACATGCGGTTGTCATGGATGAGCTTCAGCTAATCGATGAAAAAATATCGGCTCGAGGATTTCTCCCCGCTGTTTATTTTCTCTGGGATGAAGAGTCGAGTCGACCTAAGCATGAGCCTCGCCTGAGTGACTGGTTAGCGCTGGAACTCCGGGCCCGCCTTTCGGCTCGAGGAGCGGTCGTGAATCGAGAAGTTCAGGTGAAGTCGCACAACCCCAAAGGCTTAGGCGAGAGAACCGATATTCTTATCGAAGTGTCAACCGCGGGCAAACAGCGGACATCAGATGAAGTCTTGCGACTCGTTATCGAAATAAAGGGTTGTTGGAATACAGAGCTGCTGAGCTCTCCAGAGGTACAGCTACGAGATAACTACATGAAGGCGATGCAGGCCGAGAATGGAATTT
>DASVNP010000077.1:0-36840 GCA_036383775.1 Paraburkholderia sp.
GTAGCCGTCCTCGAAACCGTCGAGCCGGCCGATCCGCTTGTTTTGCTGCAGCGCGAGCACCTGCGGATCGAGCGGCGTCGTGAACGCGTTCTGCACGACCGTGTATTCGGCGGCGAGGCGGCCGACCGCCTGCAGGCCCGCGGTGTCGATGCGGCCGCGATCGAGGTAGAGGTCGTCGCGGATCTGATAGCTCAGCACTTCGCCGAACACCACGTGGTCGTTCTGGTCGCCGATCGGGATGATCCGTTCGAGCTTGCATTCGAACGCGATCGGCGCGGCTTTGACGCGCGGCGGACGGACCGTCAGCGACTCGGCCTTGTCCAGGCCGACCGCTTCGAACTCGTCGACGTCGGGCGGAAAATCGAACGCTGTGCGGTGCATGGCGTCCGCGAGCTCCAGGTTGACGATGTTGACGACGAACTCGCCGGTATCGCGGATATTGACGAACGTGTCCTTCAGCGTGACGCCGTCGGCGCGCGGCTGCATCGAGATCGACAGCATGGGCGGCTTGCGGCCGACCACGGTGAAGAACGAGATCGGTGCGAGGTTCGCGACGCCGTCCCTGGAAAGTGTGCTGACCCATGCGATAGCGCGCGGCAGGATCGAGCCGATCAGCAGTTTGTAGTTTGCGGCGGCGTCCTGGGTGGAGGGGTCGACGATCATGTTTTGTCTCCTACAGATGGCTAGTTTGTTGTTCTTTACGCGGGACGGCGCGTGACAATCAGTTTTGCGATCAGGTTCTGAACAACTTCGCCATGCTGATTAATCGTTCTGGAGTGCAATACCAGCATGCCGCGATCGGTGCGCGAGCGGGACGGGATCAGCTCCACAACTTCGCTTTCCACATGCAGTACGTCGCCGGGGCGCGTCGGGCTCTTCCAGTCGATCTCGCCGCCCGCGCCGAGCACGCCGTTGGCCAGTTTCGGGCCACCGGAGACGAGCAGACGCATGGTGATGGCGGCGGTATGCCAGCCGCTTGCGGCGAGCCCACCGAACAGCGTGCCGCGCGCGGCTTCATCGTCGAGATGGAAGGGCTGCGGATCGAACTCGGCGGCGAAGCGTTTGATATCGGCAGCGGTGATTTCGTACGTGCCGGTGGTGAAGGTGTCGCCAACTTTGAGGTCGTCGAAATAGAGCATCTCCTGACTCATGACCCTCTCCTTTAAAGGTGGGGATGGCGGGCCGGATGACCGTTTGGATTCGCCGTCCCGCGGGTGTTGCAACTACTCTAGGGAAAAGCCGTAGGGAGAGAAAGACGGTAGGGTTGAATGCATCATTTCAAATCGATCAATGATCGCTCAATCGCCGACAAGCGGGATGTCGATACGGGGCCGGGCGGCCAATGCCTTTTTTCATGGCGGCGATGCGTTCGTTAGCGAGCTTCAGGTACGCGCGGTAAACACGGTGCTCGACGTCCGCCCGTCGATACCCCAGGTGCCGCTGGGTATCGCCTCATGGAGAGAGAGGTGTTTATTGCCGGGGCGTGATGGACCTGACCCGATTGCGTCCGGTCCGTTTCGCCTCGTAGAGTGCGGCGTCCGCCGCTTGCACGAGCGCGTCGGGCGTGCCCGGTGTGTTGTATTCGTTGGTCGCGCAACCCGCGCTGATGGTGACCTGACCCGCCGCGATGGGCGAGTTCAGACCCAGATGCATGACGGCGAGCCGCGCCTGCTCGGCAATGTTCAATGCTTCGTGCGATTTCGTGTCCGGTAGTACCAGCACGAACTCTTCGCCTCCGTAACGGGCGACGAAATCGCTCGACCGCCGCGCTACTCCGGCCAGCGCTTTGGCAATCTCGCCGAGGCAGGCATCGCCTCGAAGATGGCCAAAGGCGTCGTTGTAATCCTTGAAGTTGTCGACATCGACCATGACGAGCGAGAGCGGCTGAGCGTTGCGCGTCGCGCGGTCGAACTCCTTGCGGAACTGCTCGTTGAAGTAGCTGCGGTTGTACACGCGCGTCAACGCATCGCGTGTGGACGTGCGCAACAGGGAAGCGTGGGCCACGGACAATTCGCGATAGAGCACGGTCACTTCCCAGACCAGCAGGCAGACCAGCGTGCCGGGCGCCAGCATGCTGAAGACGCGTGCGACGTACCAGCCAAGCGTGAACGGGGCCGCCGTCAGCAGATTCAGGCTGGCGTCCGCGAACGACGCCAGCAGGGCGATCGTGACCCCTAGATCGAGCACGGTCAGCAGCCGCCCTTTGATGAGGACCACGACGATGGCGAGCACATCGAGCGCGCAGATGACGAGTCCGATTCGGCCGCCTGGAAGCGCCTCCACGTCGGGCGCCGTGTAAAAAGGCGCCGCCAGGTTCGCCTGAATGACAAGGATCCCTAACGCTGCGGCAAGCGCGGTTGGCAGACCGATCAGCGCCCATGTCCAGCGATCGATGGAGCGCAGCGTGACCGGCCTGCCCGGCAGGTGATCACGTATGAGCGCCGCCAGCATCACGAGCAGGGGAAATCCCGCGTGCCAGAAGACCCACATCCACGCCGCACTGTGCGGCCCCGCGCCGAACAGGCCCGTGCGCGTGAACACCCCGGGGAACATCAGCAACTGCAAAGCGACGGTAATGGCAGTGAACGCGTAGGCACCGCCGAGCGCGCCGAGCATAGGCTGTTGCGTGACGGTGAAGCGCGCGCCGAGCAGGAACGCCGCGATGCCCGATGTGGTGAACACCGTAAGCGCACACATGGGCATGAAGGGCGCGACGGCCGGCAGCGTGTCGCGCGCGTGCTGACCCGCGATTGTCAACGCGAGCAGAACGACTAACGCACACGTGCTGGCAACGACGACCTGTTTGCGCGTCGCCGGCCCAATCAGCAAGCTGTCCATTCTGCCCCGTTTGGTAGATGTTCGGCCGTCTGCCCAATCGGGCGATGCGACCGCTCAGTTCATATTGTCCTACAGATCGACAGTGTGTTTACACCATATTTACCGATACATTCTGCTGACGGAAATAGATGCCAGTCAACGAGATGATGATACGAATGAGCATTTTATAGAGATTTTACGGCCTTATAAGGATCACTTCTGCGGCTTAAAGTGGAGACTCCTAGCCACCTGTTACAGGAGCAACACCATGAGCCGCATCACCGTCCCCGCTATTTCGTCCGCCACCGGCGCCACCGCCGAGGTCTATGCCCAAGTCAAGAAGGCCGCTGGCAGCGTTCCCAATCTGTTCGCCACGCTGGGCGCGCTATCGCCTGAAGTGCTGAAGACGTACCTGAGCGCCGAAGGTGTGCTGGCTGCGGGAACGCTGAGCAAGCAGGATGGAGAAACGATCAAGCTGCTGGTCAGCGAGCTAACCGGCTGTGACTACTGCGTGGCCGCCCATACGTTGCTGGGCAAGATGGCCGGCCTGCCGGTGGAGACACTCAAGCTGATCCGCGCGGGCCAGCCCACGGGGGACGCAAAGCGCGACGCGCTGGTGCGCTTCGTGAAAAACCTGCAGCAAACCAGCGGCACGATCACCGCGGTTGAGTTCGCGGCGATCAAGGCGGCTGGTTATACCGACGCCCAACTGGTCGAGATCACATTGGCGATCGCGTTGACGGTGTTCACGAACACCTTCAATCGCATTAACGATACCGACGTGGATTTTCCTCCGGTCAAGTAACGCGCGGCAGAGGCGGGCGTTGCATGGCAGCGCCTGCTTTTTTCACTGCAGGAAGTCAGCACGCCTGATGAACAAGGCAGCCGCATGTGGTGCGATCCCTCGGGACAAGCACATCGCAACTTCATCGCGGCCGCGCGTGAGGGCCGATAAGCCGCTCAATTAACCGCTCAATTAACCGCTCACAACGAGCCGCCTCAACACCTCATTCCGATCCACGCGCCAGCCGGCGCCAGTTACCCGGCGTCATGCCCATGCGCTGCGTGAAGGCGCGCCGGACCGCGGCCAGCGATTGATAGCCCACGATTTCTGCCACGGCTTCGGTGGAAGTGGATGGCTTTTTCAATTCGTTGGCCGCGAGGGTCATCCGGATATCGGTCAGCAGATCATTGGCAGAGCGCCCGACGTTGTCCTGAAACTGCCGGATCAACGTGGCACGCGACATATTGCAAAGCTGCGCCAGTTCGGGGAGCGTCCACGCACGCGCAGGCTCGTCGAACATGGCCGCCAAAGCGGGCGCAAGGCGAGGGTTGGCGGCGAGTGCCAACAAGCCGGAGGGCACCGCATTCGACTCGCTGGCCGTGCGCAATGTCAGCGCGAACAGTGCGGCCGATAGCGCGTTGAGCATCGCGTGGCCGCCCAGGCCAATTGCAGTCGACTCCGCACGAATCAATCCGACCAGACTTGCCAGTTGCACCGCGGTCGCCTGCTGCTTCGAAGCATCGTCCTGCGTGGCGGTTCGCACCACGAGTGCGGCGGGGAAATAGTCGCGCATCAGGCGATCGTGCGGGGGCGTGAGCACGAAGCGCCCGCAGAGCACGTCGAGGTGTTCGCCGGTTCCGGCGTTTTCCCTGATTTCCACGTTCAGGCTGTCACGCGTGTGGACCGGCGAGGGCGCTGCGCCGCTGCCGTCGTGCAGCACGTGCTCCGAGCCGTGAGGCAGCAGCAGGATATCGCCGGCCACCAGATGCTGAGGCGCACCCGCGCCTGGAATCTCCAGCAGGGCCGACCCGCTGAGCACGACGTGGTAGGGCATCTCTCCGGGATTGGAGCGTTCGTATGCGATGCGCCATGGCGCGCCAAAGGAGCAGCGGATTTCGAGCTGGCCGGTCACGGGCATCATGACCAGCAGGCGGCTAAGCCAATCGAGGCGGGGCATCTGGATCCTTATGACGACGTGAATGAGCACGCTATCCAATCGGGCAGCCGGGCTATCCAGCCGGAACTGCACGGTGGCGCGCGACCTTTCACCCGGTGGTGCATCGCGTCAATCGCGCATGCGGCCCGAATCGCATCATGCATGAGCGCAGCCATGTTCGTGCGGTAGCGCTCGTGCTTGCGAACTCCGGCGCGTATACGATATCTGAACGAACATGGAGGGTGGTCATGACGACGGCTGCCAGTTTTCATATCGGCTACACGCAATACCTCGGTCCCAACGGCGAGCCTGTTCAGCCGCTGCCTGGCTTCGCGCGGGACCCGGCGGCGCTGCTTCCGCTGTATCGCGCGATGGTGCTGACACGGGCCTTCGACACGAAGGCCGTTGCACTGCAGCGTACCGGCAAGCTCGGCACGTTCGCGTCGTCGGTGGGGCAGGAGGCGATTGGCGTTGGTATCGCCAGTGCGATGCAGGCCGAAGACGTGCTGTTTCCTTCCTACCGCGATCACGCCGCACAATTGCTGCGTGGCGTCACGATGACGGAAAGCCTGCTCTACTGGGGCGGCGACGAACGCGGCAGTGACTTCAGCGTTCCGCGCGACGATTTTCCGAACTGCGTGCCGATCGGCACGCAGCTATGCCATGCCGCCGGCGCGGCCTATGCGTTCAAGCTGCGTCAGGAGCCGCGCGTCGCGGTTGCGATCTGCGGCGACGGCAGCACGTCCAAAGGCGACTTCTACGAGGCCATGAACATGGCCGGCGTCTGGCAGGCGCCGCTCGTCATCGTGATCAATAACAACCAGTGGGCCATCTCCGTGCCGCGCAGCCGCCAGAGCGCCGCGCAAACGCTCGCACAGAAGGCGATCGCCGCGGGAATCGATGGGCTGCAAGTGGACGGCAACGACGTGATCGCGGTGCATCATGTGGTCCACGCGGCGCTCGCCAAAGCGCGCCGTGGCGATGGTCCCACGCTCATCGAGGCGCTTAGCTATCGCCTTGGCGATCACACGACGGCCGACGACGCGACGCGCTATCGCGAGTCCGAGGTCCTCAGCCAGCAATGGCAAAACGAACCGTTGCTGCGCTTGCGCACGTACCTGACGCACATGAATGTGTGGGACAAGGCGCAGGACGAGCAACTCGGCCGCGCGTGTCTGGCGCAGGTCGAGCAGGCCGTCGACGCCTATCTGGCGGTCGCGCCACCGGACACCGCCGCGATGTTCGATCACCTGTACGAGAGCTTGCCGGTAGCGCTGCGCGAACAACTGGCGATGGCGCAGCGCTTCGCTGCGCCCGCGGGGAACCACCATGGCTGACCTCAACATGGTTGAAGCGCTCAATCATGCGCTCGCCTACGAACTGGAGCACGACCCGGCCGTCGTGCTGCTCGGCGAGGATATCGGCGTGAATGGCGGCGTGTTTCGCGCGACGGTCGGGTTGCAGACGCGCTTCGGCGCGCAGCGCGTGCTCGATACGCCGCTCGCGGAGACCGGCATTGCGGGCACGGCGATCGGCATGGCGGCCATGGGCCTGAAGCCGGTGGTGGAGATCCAGTTCAGCGGGTTCATCTATCCGGCCATCGACAACATCCTCAATCACGCGTCACGTTTGCGGCATCGTACGCGCGGACGGCTGACGTGCCCGCTCGTCATTCGCGCGCCATCGGGCGCGGGGATCCATGCGCCTGAGCATCATTCCGAAAGCCCTGAAGCGCTCTTCACCCATATCCCGGGATTGCGTGTCGTGACACCGTCGTCGCCGGCGCGCGCCTACGGTTTGCTGCTTGCGGCGATTCGCGACCCGGACCCGGTGATCTTCTTCGAGCCGACTCGGCTGTACCGGCTCTTCAGGCAAGCCGTCGAGGACAGCGGCGAAGCGCTGCCGCTCGACACCTGCCTGACGTTGCGCGAGGGCGCCGACGTCACTCTGGTGAGTTGGGGCGGTGCCGTGCAGGACACGCTGGCCGCGGCCGATCTGCTCGCCGACGAAGGCGTGATGGCCGAGGTGATCGACGTGGCGACGCTCAAGCCGCTCGACATGAACACGATTCTCGCCTCGGTGGCGAAAACCGGGCGCTGCGTGATCGTGCACGAGGGGTCGCGCACCGGCGGGGTGGGCGCGGAGATTGCCGCCAACATCGCCGAGCACGGCCTGTATTCGCTGCTCGCGCCGGTGCAGCGCGTCACCGGCTATGACGTGGTGGTGCCGCTGTACCGACTGGAGAGCCAATATATGCCGGGCACGGAGCGCATCGTCGCCGCCGTCAGGCAGACGCTGGAGGCGTCGTAAAACCATGAAAGTCTTTAAGCTGCCCGATCTCGGGGAAGGTCTGCAGGAAGCGGAGATCGTCGAATGGCATGTCGCCAGCGGCGACGAGGTGCGCGCGGATCAGCCGCTCGTGTCCGTCGAAACGGCGAAGGCCATCGTCGAGATTCCGTCGCCGCAATCAGGCCGTATCGCGAAGCTGTTCGGTCAGAAGGGCGACGTCGTGCATCTCGGCGCGCCGCTTGCCGCATTCGAAGGCGAGGGCGACGAGGCCGATGCCGGCACCGTGGTCGGCCATATGGAGGTCGGGCAGCACGTCGTACGGGAAACACCGGCCGCGTCCGGTGGTGGGGGCGGCGGCAGGGGCGGCGTCGGCGCGGCGGGCGGCGTGATCAAGGCGATTCCCGCCGCGCGGGCGCTCGCGCGCAAGCTGGATGTCGATCTGACGATGGTCACGCCATCGGGGCCGGACGGCATCATTACGGCGGCGGACGTGCAGCGCGTCGCGAAGGTCCTCGCCGAACTCGGACCGCCCGAAGTGCTGCGCGGCGTGCGGCGTGCGATGGCGCAGAACATGGCGCGCGCGCAGAGCGAAGTGGCGGCGGCGACCGTTATCGACGATGCGGATATTCACGCGTGGCAACCCCATACCGACGTCACGATCCGGCTGATCCGCGCGCTGGTGGCCGGATGCCGCGCCGAACCGGGGCTCAACGCATGGTTCGACGGACGCACGGAACGGCGCCACGTACTCGAGAAAATCGACGTGGGCATTGCGGTCGATCTGCCGGATGGCCTGTTCGTGCCGGTGTTGCGCAATGTTGCGCTGCGTGACCCGGCAGATCTGCGCGACGGTCTCGACCGCATGCGCGCCGACATCCGGGCACGCAAGATTCCGCCGGAGGAAATGCGCGGCAATACGATCACGCTGTCGAATTTCGGCATGATCGCCGGCAAGTATGCGGCGCCGATCGTGGTGCCGCCCACGGTCGCGATTCTCGGCGCCGGGCGCATCCATGAGCAGGTGGTGGCGGAAGCCGGCCTGCCCGCCGTGCATCGGATCCTGCCGCTGAGCCTGACCTTCGACCACCGTGTCGTCACGGGCGGCGAGGCGGCGCGCTTTCTGGCGGCAGCCATAGCGGATCTGCGCATGGCGCGGTAGCGCTTGCCTGCATCCGGCGTGCCCGGTCCGGCCGCGCGCCGCTTTTCCCACGCGAGCCAAAGCGACCTATCCTTAAGGAATCGCGCGCGATCTGCGCCGGTATTGTTTCTTCCTGAGCTTTCTTCCTGAGGAGGTGCGTCATGGCAATGTCTGCCACTCTTGAAAACTGCCTGCGCAGCAAGGGCTCCCAGTACGAAATCGTGCATCATCCGTATAGTCATTCCAGCGTCGAAAGCGCGGCAGCCGCGCATATTCCCGGTGACCGCCTCGCCAAAACCGTGCTGTTCGAGGACGAACACGGCTACGTGGCGGCCGTGCTGCCATCCACCTACGCCGTGCGGCTCTCCGAGCTGTGGGCCAAGACCGGGCGCCGGCTCGTGCTGGCCAAGGAAGTCGATCTGCGCGAGCTGTTCAAGGATTGCGACGCGGGCGCGCTGCCGCCAGTCTGCACGGCCTACGGCATGCGAACCTATCTCGACGAGAGCCTTGCCATGCAGCCCGATATTTACTTCGAGGCCGGCGATCACGAAGAGTTGATTCATATGGGCACCGATCAATTTCTCGATCTGATGGATAGCGCAGAGCGGACCCGCTTTGCTCGCCGCATGCAGGGTATGCCGATGTGAGCGGCGTCTCCCGAGGCGGCCGGGCAGGTGGCAGTGCGGCATCAAGGACGCCGAATCGTCCAACCTTTGCGCGAGGCAGACCATGCAACGCAGCGATACGGTCCTGAAACAGGTGATGGCTGACTTCGAACGCGAATCCCACGTGAAGCTCCAGCATCACCCCATTCATATGAGTTTCGACGACGGCGCCTTGACCGTGGCAGGCGAGGTGCCGGACGTCGCATCGAAGAAGCGTCTTCTTCATCTGACCCAACTGCACAGTGAGGGCCAGCGCCTCGTCGATCGGCTGCGTGTCGCCGTCAGCCCGCCGGTCGGCGACGGCGAGTTGCGCACGCGTATTTGCGAGCGGCTAGCGCAGGCGGTGGAGTTCCGCAACTGTGTGATCTGCGCTCGTGTGAAGGGGCAGCTCGAAGTACTGCGCGGCACCATGGATCAGGCGGGTAATGACGGCAGCGGCGTGGTCGAAGTGACGGTCGAGGATGGTGTGGCGACCTTGACGGGCCAGGTGATCAGCCTGTCGCACCGGCGCCTCGCGAGTGTGACCGCATGGTGGGTCGGCGGCTGCCGCGACGTGGTGAATCTGCTGGAGCTGGCGCCCGCCGAAGCGGACGGCGACGATGAGATTTCCGATGCCATGCAGCTCGTGCTCGAAACCGACCGGTTTGTGCGCGCCGAGCAGATCACCATCAATGTGGAAAACCACCGGATTACGCTGGCCGGATGGGTGGCGACCGAAGCCGAAAAGCGTCAGGCGGAGCAGGACGCCTGGTGTCTGGATGCCATCGAGGGCGTGGTCAATCAGATCCGCGTGCGGGCCTGATGGTGGTGCTTATACCGGGCCCGGCAACGGGCCCATCGACGTCCCGCGACGGCCTGTGAAGGCGCGCGCTATTTCTGAGCGTCCGTGGAGGCCATTCGAAACACCGAGATGCCCTCCATAGGATCCAGGGTCTCGCGCCACGGTGCCCGTGCGAGCAGTCGGGTTGTGTCTTCATACCCCGCGGCCCAGCGTTTCTCGATACCCGCCGACGAAAAGTCGATATCCCGGTTCAGGTCGTCGTTATCGAATGCGGGCGCGTCGAGTTCCAATACCTGCATGGTCGTGCCGCAGCCCCAGCCGAGGAGCGCCTGCAGTTCCGGCGTCTTGCGCTGATCTTCGGGGATGTGCTGGCTGAGTTCCCGAATCACGTGACGCAGCCGGTGAATCTGCTTCTGCCGGTCGAGATGGCTTTCCGTGCGGCTCGAATACTGAATGTCGCGCTGGCGGCTCATGACCTGCAGGATGGACTCGGGTTCAGGTCCGTTCGACGGCCATAGCTGCACCGCAAAAATCACCGAGCTGCGGCGTGGGTGGTCGTCGAGCACGGCTTCCAGCGGCGTGTTCGAGTAGATGCCGCCGTCCCAGTACGATTCGCCTTCAAGACGCACCGAAGGAAAGCCGGGTGGAAACGCGGCAGACGCCATCACATGCTCCACGTCCATCGCCGCATCGCGATTGGTGAAATAGCGCATCCGCCCGCTGCGGACATTGACGGTGCCGACCGTCAGCCGCGTCGCCTTGCTATTCAGATAATCGAAATCGATCAATGAAGACAAGGTTTCGCGCAACGGGTCCGTCGAATAGAACGCCGCGTTCTCCGAGCCGACGCGCGTGTGAATGCCCGCCCATGATGACGGCCGGGGCGTGAAGAACGACGGCACGCCTTGCGTGACGACCGCGAGGTCGCGCGACCAGTTGGCAAGCCCGGGCCACCACCCGCTTAACGCATCGAAGCCGTGACGCGCCACGCCGTTCCAGAACTGGGTCAATCGCTCGATGCGGTGCTCGGGCAGGTTGCCCGCGATGATCGCGCCGTTGATCGCGCCGATCGACGTGCCGATCACCCAGTCAGGTTTGACCTTGCCTTCATGCATGGCCTGATAGACGCCCGCCTGGTACGCGCCGAGGGCGCCGCCGCCCTGAAAGACAAGCACGACCTGTCCGGGGATGTCCGGCGCGCCCGCCGATCGAGCGGAAGTGTCAGCGTCGCGTTTGCCTTGCGTCTTGTTGCCCATTGCAGGTCTCCAGGCTGAATGCCGCGGTGCCGGTGATTTTGCCACGGGTCGGGGCGAACCGGCGCGAGTCAAAGCGTGGACGAGGGCGCTTCTGTTGAAGTGCGGTGAGACGGCCGCCGTGCTTTGCGGACTTCAATCCGCTCAGACCATAGATACGACACTGTTGAGCAGCGTCTTCACGAGCACCGATTGGCGCGTCGCGCCGGTCTTGGCGAACACGCCGCGCAAATGCGCGCGCGCGGTATTTTTGGTCATGCCGAGCGCGTCGGCGGCTTCGTCGAGTGTGAGACCGTCGACCAGCAGCAGGGCGACCTCGGTTTCGGTCGGCGTCAGGCGAAACAGTTTGCGCAGCATGGCGCGGGAGTTCTGCGGCGAGCCGGCCGGATCGCGAATGAAGACGGCGACGGCCGGCCGCCGCCGCTTGTCTTCGGCGCAATAGTTCAGCGGAATGGGACGGATCAGCACGCTGAGCGGCATGTCGCCCGCCGGCCGCGACAAGGTGGTCGCCTCGACGCATGACGTAGCGGCGATCAGGTGGTTGTTGATACCCAACTGGATCGCCTTCTGGAATTTGCGGTTCTCCAGTGGACAGTGCGCATGCAAGGCATCCTGGCTGACGTAGATGCCGTCGCGCTTGGCAAAGAGACGATCGGCCGCGCCGTTGCTCTTCATGATCTTGCCGTGTTCGTCGAGAATCACGGAGCCCACCAGCATGCGGTCGATGGTGCCCGCGTACAGCGTGCGTTCGGATTCGAGCACGTCCAGTATGGAATGCAGATCAACGGCGCGTTTCAGATGCGGCAGGAGAATGGCGATCAACGCCTTGTCGGCCGCGTCATAATCGCGGCCGCGATGGGCACGGCTGACAAAGAACGCGCACTCCACGCCGTCGTCGGTATGGATGTTGGCCGCGAGGATATAGCGCAGATCGAGCGGCTTCAGGTATTGCAGATAGAACTCGTGCTCACGCCAGGTGGCTTCGCCGAATAACTCGTCCGCCGTGAGCACCTGACCGGCGGGCAGGCGGGTGAACGGGCATATCGCGTAGTAGTGTTCGCTGTACGAAGGCTCGCCCGGCAACAGCGTCCCATACGAGGACGCGTTGACGATCAGGCCGGGCCGCTCGCTCGCCGGATTGCGCAGCACCAGCGTGACAAAGCTCGCGTCGAGCCGCTGCCGGATCCATTCCAGCAGGCTCGACCATGGCGTCGTTTCCGTCGGCCCCTGATAGACGAGGCCGAGCAGCGCGCTCAGTTGCCTCGCGCCGAGCGCGGCGGTGTCGAAGCAGTCGGAAGCGCTACTGTCGCAATCAGGTGGATTCGGCATCGACATGTTCGGTGTCTCCCATGGAACATGGCCTCAGGTTCGTGTTGCTCTTTGGTTTGCTGTGTTTGCCTCGATCATACGAACCTGGGCGCCGCCCGCGTCGTCCGTTTGATCTAGACGAAGCGGGCGGGGTGGCCGTGCTAATCCAGCTGAGCGCCGGCCAGCAGATGCGCGACGATGCGCTCGGCGGCCTGTTCGGGCGTGTCGGCGGTGGTGTCGATGCGGATCTCCGGGTGTTGCGGCGGCTCATACGGCGAGTCGATGCCGGTAAAGTTCTTCAGTTCGCCGCGCCGCGCTTTCTTGTACAGCCCCTTAGGGTCGCGCTGTTCGGCGACGTCGATGGGCGTGTCGACGAAAATCTCGACGAACACGTCCGGGCCCGCCAGCGCGCGCGCCATGTTCCGTTCGGCGCGGAAGGGCGAGATAAAGGACACGAGTGTGATCAGCCCCGCATCCGCCATCAGGCGCGCTACCTCGGCAACCCGGCGGATATTCTCGACCCGGTCGGCTTCGGAGAAACCGAGATCCTTGTTCAAACCGTGGCGCACGTTGTCACCGTCGAGCAGATAGGTGTGCTTGCCGAGCGCGTGCAGCTTCTTCTCGACCAGGTTGGCGATCGTCGATTTGCCGGCCCCCGAGAGGCCGGTAAACCACGCGATGCGCGGCGTCTGATTCTTGAGCGCCGCATGCGCTTTGCGATCGACGTCGACGGCCTGCCAGTGCACGTTCTGCGAGCGCCGCAGCGCGAAATGCAGCATGCCCGCGCCGACCGTATTGTTGGTCATGCGGTCGATGACGATAAAGCCGCCTGTATCGCGATTCTCCGCATAGGGATCGAAGGCGATCGGCTGGTCGAGGCTGAGATTGCACACACCGATCTCGTTGAGCTCGAGCGTGCGGGCCGCCAGATGTTCGAGCGTGTTGACGTTGACCCGGTATTTCGGTTGCGCGCTTGTCGCGCCGACCAGACGCGTGCCGATCTTCAGCAGATATGGACGGCCCGGCAGCATCGGTTCCTCGCTCATCCAGACAAGCGTCGCTTCGAATTGATCGGCGACTGCCGGCGGGGCGTCGGCGCGCGCGATCACGTCGCCTCGGCTGATGTCGATCTCGTCGGCCAGTGTGAGTGTGACCGACTGGCCGCACGCCGCCGCGTCGCATTCGCCCGCCGCGGTAATGATCGACGTAACACGGCTTTCCTTGCCGGAAGGCAGCACGCGAATGCGCTCGCCGCGGCGGATGTCGCCGGAGACGATGTTGCCCGCGTAGCCGCGAAAGTTCAGGTTCGGCCGGTTGACCCACTGAACCGGGAGACGAAAGGGGGCGCTGCGTTGCGCGTCGTCTTCGATCGGCACGCTCTCCAGATGCTCCATCAGCGCTGGGCCCCGGTACCACGGCGTGTTGGCGCTGGGTCCCGTCACGTTGTCGCCGCGCAGCGCGGACATGGGGATGCAGGTGATGTTCTCCAGCCCGATCTGGCCGGCAAACTCTCGATACTCGGCTTCGATTCTGTCGAATACGTCCTGTGCATAGCCGACCATGTCGAGCTTGCTGATCGCCACCACCACGCGGCGGATGCCGATCAGCGACACCAGGTAGCTATGGCGGCGCGTCTGCGTCAGCACGCCCTTGCGCGCATCGATCAGGATGATCGCGACATCCGCGGTGGAGGCGCCGGTCACCATATTGCGCGTGTACTGCTCATGCCCCGGCGTATCGGCGACGATGAACTTGCGCTTCTCGGTCGAGAAGAAGCGGTAAGCGACGTCGATGGTGATGCCCTGTTCGCGCTCCGCGGCGAGGCCGTCGACGAGCAGCGCGAAGTCGAGCTCGCCGCCTTGGGTGCCGACTTTCTTCGAATCCGCTTCGAGCTGGCTCAACTGGTCTTCGAACAGCATCTTCGACTCATACAACAACCGGCCGATCAGCGTGCTCTTGCCGT
Source organism: Paraburkholderia sp. (assembly GCA_036383775.1). GTDB lineage: Bacteria > Pseudomonadota > Gammaproteobacteria > Burkholderiales > Burkholderiaceae > Paraburkholderia. Next base: position 14,155 of record DASVNP010000077.1, read on the forward strand.
CGTCGACGCTGCCGCAGGTGATAAAGCGCAGCAGTCCTTTGGTTTGATGCGCCGACAGATACTGCTCGATGTCGTCGGCAATCAGCGTGGAGACGTGTGCCATCAGAAGTAGCCCTCCTGTTTTTTCTTTTCCATCGACCCGGCCGAATCGCTGTCGATCAGCCGTCCTTGACGTTCCGAAGTCTTAGCCAACAGCATTTCCTGAATAATGCCGGTCAGCGTATCGGCTTCGCTCTCGATTGCGCCGGTGAGCGGATAGCAGCCTAGTGTGCGGAAACGCACTTTCTTCATTTGCGGCACTTCATCGTTTCTGAGCGGCATGCGTTCGTCGTCGACCATAATGAGCGTGCCGTCACGCTCCACGACCGGACGCTCCTTGGCGAAGTAGAGCGGCACGATCGGAATCTGGTTCAGGTAGATGTATTGCCAGATGTCCAGTTCGGTCCAGTTCGAGATCGGAAACACGCGGATGCTTTCGCCCTTGCGTTTGCGTGCGTTATAGAGGCGCCAGAGTTCGGGACGCTGCATCTTCGGGTCCCAGCGGTGCTGTTCGGAACGGATCGAAAAAATGCGTTCCTTGGCGCGCGATTTTTCTTCGTCGCGGCGGGCGCCGCCGAATGCTGCGTCGAATCCGTAGTGATCGAGCGCCTGTTTCAGCCCTTGCGTTTTCCAGATGTCCGTATGAACCGCGGAACCGTGGGTGAACGGATTGACGTTCTTTTCGATGCCTTCGGGATTGATGTGGACCTGCAAATCAAGTCCGAGCCGCTCCACAGTCTGATCGCGAAACGCAACCATCTCGCGGAACTTCCACGTCGTATCGACGTGCAGCAGCGTGAAGGGGGGCTTGGCCGGATAAAAGGCCTTGAGCGCCAGATGCAGCATGACTGAGCTGTCTTTGCCGATCGAGTACAGCATCACCGGGTTGTCGCATTCAGCCACCACCTCGCGCATGATGTGGATGCTCTCCGCCTCCAGACGCTCCAAGTGGGTCAACATCGTGTGTCTCCTTGTTGTTTGCAGGACCCCGAAGCGAATTGGTGGGGCCGCGCATGAAGGAGACAGTACCGGTCCGGCAGGTGTCGATTCTTCGTCCGACCGGACTAAAAAACACGAGCGAAGCCGCGATCCGGGATGTGTGAGCACGCATCGCCGTGGCAAGAGCAGATCACGCAACGCCCGGTTCCGCGGCAAGCCTTTCCGTTAGCGCCGGATCGTTAGGCGGGCCGAGCACGCAGCACACGCCGGCCGGATCGTAGATTTTCGCCACGCACGCATTGCAGCTGTTGCACGCGGACCGCGTCACCTCGCCAGTCCGAAAATGCTCGACCAGCGCGGGATCGTGAATCAGCGCACGGGCGAGCGCGATGCAGTCGAACCCTTCGGCCATCAATTGCTCCGCACCGGCAAGCGACTTGACGCCGCCGACATAAGCGAGCGGCATGCGCACCGCTTGCCGGATCACTCTGGAATCCTCGAGAAAATACAGATCGCGAAACCTGAGTTCACGCGGTGTGCGCTTTTCCAGCATGGTGATGCCGAAGCGGGCCAGCGCATCCGGTGCGGCGGCTTTCATCTGCGCGGTCGGCATCGGGCTGCCAAACAAAACCCACGGGCTTTCGACGTTGCGCCCACCGCTCAGCGTGAGCAGATCGGCGCCTTCCGCTTCCAGAATGCGCGCAGTCACGGCGGAGTCCTCTGCGCGGTTGCCGCCAGGCGCGCCGTCATTGACGCTCAGTTTGCAGACCACCGCGAGGTGTGCGCCGACCGCGTCTTTCACCTGACGCAGCACGTCCGCGGGAAAACGCGTGCGCTGTTCGATGGAACCGCCGAAACCGTCGCGCCTGCGGTTGCTCAATGGCGACAGAAACTGATTGAGCAGGTAGCCGTGCCCCATGTGGATCTCTACAGCGTCGAAGCCGGATTCACGCGCGAGACGGGCCGCATCGGCGAACTGCGCGGCGATTCGCGTCATGTCGCGCTCCCGCATTGCACGCTGAAAATAGACGCCGTACAGCATGCCGAATGCGTTCAGGCCGGCGGAGGCGGTGGGCGCGCTGCGGCGTCCACCGTGACGCATCATCGTGAACGAGCCCGCGTGGGTGATCTGCAGGCAGGCAGCGGCGCCTTCGCGATGGATCGCATCCGTGAGCACGCGCAGATGCGGAACCACCTCCGCGTGCATGTGCAGTTGATGCGGAAAGGTCAGGCCATCGTGGGCAACGGCCGCGTAGGCCACCGTAGTCATGCCGACGCCGCCCGCCGCGACGTCGCGATGATGCTTGACGAGAGCTTGCGTAGGCAGACCCAAGGGCGTCATGCCCTCATTCGCACCGGACTTGATGAAGCGGTTGCGCAGCGTGAGCGGCCCGATTCGGACCGCGGAGAACGGCGAGGCCGGTGTGGGATAGGTGGGCGGCATGCGTGGTTCCTGGAAGGCGAAGGCGCGGTGCGGGTCGGGCCGCGCGTGCCGCGAAGAGCGAAGACCGGCGTAATGCGGCTAGCGGGACTAACCAGCCTGCGTGTCGGCTGGTGCCTGCGCCTGGTATAGCGACTCGGCCCGCGTCTTCAAGCTGCGCGCGACCGCATCGAAGCCCTGGCGCACCCATTCGCCATGCGTTGCCATGACGGTGGGCGCCGTCGGCCCCAGGAAGAGGTCGGTCGAGTAATACGTGCAGCTCGCTTCACCGGTGGCCTCGATCACCTGATCGCGGCGCGCGGCATCAGGATTGCCGGCTGAAGGCGTCATTTCCCACGACAGCAGTGACGGGCGGTCGAACGCCGCCAGATGCTCGATAACGTGGATCAGTTCGCCCGGCGCGGCGGGATTCGGCAGGAACAGGTTCACCGGATCGCCCAGCTTGAGCGTGGATTCGACCTTGACCGTATAGGGATTCCATTGCGGATACGCGGCGAGATCGGTCAACACGTCCCATACCAGCGAAGCGGGCGCGTTGATCTCGACCTTGATCGAGGTAACCAGGTATTGCTCTGCGGACATGCAAGCCTCCATGGCAAGTGATGGTCGCGCGTGATGGCGCGCGATCATCATGTCAGGGACGTGCTTCAGCGTTCGTCGTCCAGATGGACTAAAAGCGGGTAAACCCAGGCTAGTCCGGTCGGACGAAGATTGCCGGTTCGCACCACTTGTATCGTGCGCTTTCAAGAACACGATGGAGGTCCGGCATGGCAGCACAGTCCAGCGAAGCGCAACTCCTTTCCGGCCAGACGTGGGCCGATTTCTGCGACACGCTCAAGCGCAGCGGGCAACAGATTCTCCGCGAGGAAGCGCCGGGCGACGCGCTTACCCGCACCGAGGGCTTTCGTTATCTGAGCCGGCTGTTACGCATCGCGCTGGAAATGCATGTGGAATTCGCGGACGCGGATTTTCCCGGCTTCTTTTCTCCGTCGCATGAAACTGCGAAGATCGGCGCGGATAACCCGGACAATCTCTATCAGTACGCTCGCCTGAACGGCGCACACGACTATCGCGTATCCGGCCGGCGGGGCACGGTGGCCTATCTGAGTTTCGGCACGCAAAAGGGCGGCTACGAGACCGACGGCAAGATGACCCAGACCGGCTTCATCGACGCCAACCATCTCACGGTGGATGCGGACGGCCATTTCGAAATCGTGCTGAGCCAGCGGCCGCACGAAGGCAACTGGGTGCGCATGGAGCCGGGCACCAACGCGCTCGTCGTGCGGCAAACGTTTCTCGATCGAAAGTCGGAGCAGCCCGCTCAACTGAAGATAACGCGCCTCGGCTCGGCGGACAAACCGGCTGCGCTCGATCCCGTTACGCTGCACGACGGCCTGATGCGCGCGGCGGGTTTCGTCGAAAACACCGCGCGGCTCTTCGCTGATTGGGCAAGCGGCTATCAGCGCCATGCCAACCAGTTGCCACCGGCGGACCAGGCGGTGTGCCAGGCGGTGGGCGGCGATCCGAACATCATCTACTACCACTCGTACTGGGCACTCGCCGACGACGAAGCGCTGGTAATCGACGTGGCGCAGGTTCCCGAGTGCGACTTCTGGAATCTGCAAATCAACAACTACTGGATGGAGTCGCTCGACTACCGGCACCACACCGTTTGCATCAACAAGCATTCGGCGCGTTATGAGGCGAACGGCGGCGTCTCGCTGATCCTCAGTGCGCGCGATCCCGGCAAACCCAATTGGCTCGATACGGCGGGGCATCGCAACGGCACGATGTGTCTGCGCTGGGTGGGCGCGAAGCAGCCTGTCCATCCCGTTACGCGGGTCGTCAAACTCAGCACGCTCGAGGAGGTTGCATGATAACCGGCGCTACCACCACACCCAAGCTGGACGTAGATCATCTGCTGGCGCTCGCGATCGAACGTTCCGGAGGCCTTAACGATTTCGGCGCGGGCAATTACCGCGAGGCGCTCGACGTGCTGTTCGATTCGTTGAACCGTGAAGCCAACCTCTCGGCGCAAGGCGAAGCGCTGCTGCACGACAAGGTGCTCGCGCAACTGGTCAACCGGCTGGTGATCGAAGATTATTGCCGCCGCTACCCCGAGATTCTCGCGCAGCCGATCGACGACCCGCTCGTGATCGTCGGCTTGCCGCGCACCGGCACTACGCTGCTGCAACGCGTTCTGGCGGTCGACCCGCGCTTCCATTCGGCGGCGTGGTGGGAGACCCGCTACCCGGCGCCACGGCACGACGAGACGCTCGAGAATCCGGCCTCGCGCATCGGCCTGGCGTGTGCGGAGGTCGATCTGATGATCCGCTACATCCCGCAGATTCTGGCGATTCATCCGCTCGACGCGATGCAGCCTGACGAAGAGTTCATGCTGATGGAGCACTCGTTTATGTGCGCGATGGACTCGTACGCGAACGTACCGAGTTATACCGCGTGGCTCGCGCAGCAGGACCAGACATCCGTCTATGAGTATTTGAAGAAGATGCTGCAATTCCTGCAATGGCAAAAGCGGCAGCGCGGCGTGCCGGCCGCGCAGCGCTGGATACTGAAGACGCCGCAGCATCTGCACACGCTGGAATTGCTGTTCAAGGTCTTTCCGCGCGCGCAAGTGGTGCTAACGCACCGCGATCCAGCCATGACCATTCCGTCGATGGCCAGCATGGCGCACACCCTCTGGAAAATGTACGCCGACAAGCCGGACGCCAGGGTTGTCGGTACTCAGTGGTCCTCGCAGATGCGGCGCGCGGTGCATCACGCCATGGACGTGCGAGCCACGTTGCCGGCGGAGCGCTTTCTCGACATCCGCTTCGAGGAGACGGTGACCGATCCGTTCGGCGTGATCGAGTCGGTGTACCGCTTTGCCGGCATGTCGCTGCCCGGCGAGGTGCGCGAGGCGATGAGCGCCTGGCTCGCCCGGAACAGCCGTGACAAACGTGCCGCACACGACTACACACTGGCGGAGTTCGGACTCAGTGTGGAGCAGCTCAGGCATGACTTCGCGGCATACCGCCAGCGCCATATTCTGCCCGCGGCGGACACGGCGGACACGGCGGACGCGGCGGACGCGGCACACGCGGCGCATTAGCTCGCAGTTCGACGCACATTCGGCGCACATTCGGCGCGACGCGGCCTGTTGCGAACCGTTCACTCAACGTCAGTACAAAGGAAAGCCATGCCGCGCGATCTGCAGTACCTGCTCGATAAAACCGACATCTCCGATTTGCTGATCGACTACGGAACCGCGATCGATTCGCGTGATTTCGCCGCGCTGGATCGCATTTTCACCACGGATGCTGTGATCGACTACCGCGCCACCGGTGGTCCGCGCTGCACGCTGGAAGAGGCCCGGCGATTTCTGGCCGAGGCCTTGCCGCAGTTCCCGCGCAGCCAGCACATGATGGGCAACATCAGCATCAGGCTGCAAGGCGCGACGGCGACTGCCCGCACGCTGTGCCACAACCCGATGGTGATGCGCAAACCGGACGGCGGGGAAGAGGTGGTGTACTTCGGCATCTGGTACGCGGACGAACTGCTGCGCACCGGCGAAGGCTGGCGCATTAGCAGCCGGTCTCTCGAGTTCTGCTATTCGGATAACTATCAAAGGAGTCTTTGACATGCTCATGCGAAACAAGGTGGTCGTGGTGTCGGGTATCGGTCCGGGCCTCGGCGTCAAGCTGGCGATCGAGGCGGCGTGCGAGGGCGCGCACGCGGTGGTGATCGCCGCACGCACCGCGGCGAAACTGGACGAGGCGGAACAGCGGATCCGCGAACTGGAGGTGGACTGCCAGGTGCTGAAGGTGACAGCGGACATCACCGACAAGCAGCAATGCAAACACCTGGCCGAGCGAGCGATGGGCAAATTCGGCCGGATCGATGCGCTGGTGAACAGCGCCTTCGTGCACGGCAAATTTCCCGAGCCGATCGAGGATGCCGATCTGAACGGCTGGCGCGAAGTATTCGACACCAACGTGTTCGGCACCATGAACCTGACGCAGGAAATCGTGCCGCACATGAAGAAGCGCGGCAGCGGCGCGATCGTCATGATCAACACGCAGGCCGCGCGCAAACCGTTTCCGGGCGAAGCGGGCTACGCGGCCTCCAAAGGCGCGCTGGCGGTGGCGGTCAAATACCTCGCGAGAGAACTCGGTCCGCACGGGATCCGGGCCAACAGCATCCACATGGGCTGGATGTGGGGCGCGCCGGTGCAGAGCTATGTCCGGCAGGCCGCGGCTCAGTACAATATGCCCGAGGAGCAGATCATCGAACCCATTACAGCGAACATCGCACTCGGCCACATTCCGACCGACGACGACTGCGCGAAGGCTGCGTTATTTCTGGTGTCCGATTACGCGAAAGTCATTACCGGCGCAACACTCGATGCCAACGGCGGCGATTTCATGGCATGACCGGGCCGATCGGAAGAAGCACCGTGACCGAGAACAGTATGGCAGGCAAGCATCGACACACCGGCGAGCACCACGGCGCCGCCGGAGTGGAAAACCCAGGCAATGCCGCAGCGGCGGCTCACTTCTTCGCCTTCAACGGCGACGCGGACGGACTCTGCGCGCTACAACAATTGCGCCTCGCGGAGGCGCCGCAGGCCGCGCTCGTCACCGGCGTAAAGCGCGATATCCAGTTATTGCAGAGAGTCGCGGCCGGTCGCGGCGATCGGGTCACCGTGCTCGACGTCTCGCACGAACAGAACTGCGTGGATGTGCAGCGTCTGCTGGAGGCCGGTGCGCAAGTCCGCTATTTCGACCATCATTTCGCGGGCGACCTGCAGGCTCATCCGTGCCTCGACGCGCATATCAACACCGCGCCGGACGTGTGCACGAGTTCAATCGTCAACGGCTACCTGGGCGGACGCCATGTGCGCTGGGCCATCGTGGCGGCGTTCGGCGATGAACTGCCGCAACTCGGCGAGGCGCTGGCGCTTGCGCACGGGCTCGCGCCGCACACCGTGGCATCGTTCGCCGAGCTTGGACGCCATCTGAACTACAACGCGTACGGCGAATGCGTCGCCGACCTGCACTTCGACCCGGCGGCGCTGGCCGAGGCGATGCTGCCGTTCGCCGACCCGGTCGATTTCATGCAGGACACGAACGTGCTGGCGGCGCTGTGCGAAGGCTATCGCGAGGATATGGGCAAGGCACGTGCGCTGTGTCCCGAGCGGGCGTGCAACGGCGCGACGCTGGTCACGCTGCCGCATGAAGCATGGGCGCGCCGCGCCACGGGCGTGCTCGCCAACGAACTGATGCAGACCCGGCCGGACCATGCATTGGCGGTGCTGACGCCAAAATCCGGCGGCGGTTTCGTTGTGAGTGTGCGGGTGCCGACGGGCAGGCCACTCGGTGCCGACGATTTTTGCCGGACCTTCGAGACCGGCGGCGGCAGAAAGCGGGCAGGCGGGATCAATCATCTGCCGGAGACGGATGTCGAGCGGTTTGTCGCGCGTTTCGAAACGGCATTTGGCGTGTCGTGACGCGTGTATGCGGCCATTGTGCGACCCGGCCCCGTAACAGCGCCGACGGCTGGCACCATCGAAAGGTCGTGACTGGCACTACGCGCAGGGGCCCAAAGCTGCGACGATACCGCCCCTCTCCTGAAGATGTCGTCGTGCGCATACGGTAGCAATCGATCTGATCTTCGATTCACCGTTTTCTGCGTACCAACGACTCATGAACTTCGCCGATTTTGCCGATCTGACCGGCAGCCCCGCTATCCTGGGATGCCTTGCCCTGATTACGATCGTCGCCGGCATGGCAAAGGGTCTTACCGGATTTGGCGGCGCGCTCGTCATGGCGCCGTTGTTCGGGCTGCTGATTCCCGCGCCCGAGGCCGGTGTGCTGATCGTGCTGATTCACTTCACGACCTCGCTGCAAGGCGTGCGGAGCTGGGCGGGTGCGGCGCGCTGGCGCACGGTGATACCGCTGGCGCTCGTCGCCATGGGCTGCACCGCTGTGACGACGCAGTGGATGGCCGGCGAGAGCGCCGTCGATATTCGCCGGCTGGTGGCGGTCGCGGTTCTCGCCTCCACAGTGATGCACATCCGCGGATGGCGCTGGCTGCACGATAGCGGCTGGCGACCCACCTTCACCGCCGGAGCGATGAGCGGCGCACTGACCGCGCTAGGGGGCATTGGCGGCCCGCCCGCGGTCTACTATCTCAACGGCATTGGCCAGGGCGCCGCGCTGCGCGCCAATCTGCTCGCGTATTTCGCGGTGCTCTATGTTGGCGTGGTGGCGCTGCTGGTTGGCGAGCATCAGGTCCATGCGCCGCAGCTCTCGTTCGCGGCGCTGCTCGTACCGGTGTTCGTCCTCGGCGTGGCTGCCGGGGAGCGGCTGGGCAAGCGTGTGCCGCTGCGCGGGCTGGAGCGCCTCGTGAGCGGTTTGCTGCTGGGTTCCGGGCTGGTCGCGCTGCTCACGTGAATCGTGACGTGAAATCAGGGCGCCTTGCCGTGTGGACCAGGCGAATCCTCCTCGCTGGTACTACACACGCTTAATTTCGGCCACCCATACTGAAAGCGTCTGCTGTGGCCCCCGTTCCTCACCGCTGTTGTCATGTGCGCGGCCGTCGCCACTGATGAGACCGGCAGATACGCACACATCCATCACGCAAAAGCAGACGGAGACACCATGCTCAAGCTTTTCATCGGGATTGGCATTCCCTATATCGGTGTGATTGGCCTGCTGCCCTGGGTGGCTTCAGTCGACCGGTACGTGCTCGGCGTGCCATTCATCTACGCGTGGATCTTCACGTGGTTCGTGCTGACCTCGGGTTGTCTGCTGCTCTGCTGGCGCCTGTTCGACCGCCATCTCGACGACGCCCACCCGCAAAACAACTGAAGCCGCAGGAGCACCCGGATGTCTACTGCCGTATTTCTCGGTTTGATTCTGTTCTCCCTGTATCTGGCGATACGCTCAAAGAAAGGGCATGGCGCGCAGAGCGTGCACGATTTCTTTGTCGCGTCCCGGCAGTTCGGCGCTTATCTGGTCTTTTTCCTCGCTGCCGGTGAAATCTACAGCATCGGCACGATGGTTGGCTTTCCGGGCGGCATCTATGCCAAGGGGCCGACCTATGGCGTCTGGTTTCTCGGCTATATCCTGCTGGCGTATCCCGTCGGCTATTTCATCGGACCCAAAATCTGGCAGGCGGGCAAGCGCTATAACGCCATTACGCTGCCGGACCTGTTTAAAGGCCACTATGGCAGCCGCGCGCTGGAACTCGTCGTGGCCGCGTCGGCGATCCTGTTTCTGCTGCCGTGGGGCGAGTTGCAATTCACCGGTCTCGTCGCCGCGTTCAAAGGGCTCGGCTGGAATTTTCAGCCGCTGTATCTGATCCTCATCTCCGCGGCGATGGCGTTCACGTATATCGCCATCTCGGGGGTGCGGGCCTCGGCCTATATATCCATTCTGAAAGACGTGCTGATGGTCGTGGCGATCGTGATTACCGGGCTCGCGGTCGCGTGGGAATCCGGTGTCACGGAAGTCTTTCACGCAGCCAGCCTGCACGTCAGCAACAGCATGAACTCCAGTCAGCTGACGTTTTCGATGAGCACCATGCTGTTCCAGTCCATGGGGTTCTACGTGATGCCGTTTGCCGTGCAGGTCTTCTTCACGGCAACGAGTCCGAATACGATCCGGCGCACCCAGATTGCCATGCCGCTGTATATGCTGATGTATCCGTTCCTCGTGATCGCGTCGTACTACGCGATCAGCCAGAACCTGCATCTGGCGTCGCCGAACGAAGCCTTCTTCGCGGCGGCGATCCGTCTGTTGCCGGGCTGGCTGCTGGGTCTGGTGGCGGCCGGCGCCTCGCTGTCCGGCTTGCTGGTTCTCACCGGCATCTGCCTTGCCATCGGCCCGATCGTGACGCGCAATCTGCTGCCGAACATGCCTGAGAACCGGCAGAAAGCCAGCGCGAAAGTGGTGATCGTGGTCTACCTGCTGGCGTCGATCGTGATGACACTGCTGACGCCGAATCTGATGCTCACGCTGATCAATACCGCATACTATGGGGTGACGCAGTTTTTCCCGGGCGTGATGGTGATTCTGTTCTCGCTGCGCGTCAAACCGTCTGCCGTAGCGGCGGGGATTCTGACCGGCCAGATACTGGCAATCATTCTCTACCTCCTGCATATCGATCTTGGCGGCTTCAATCTGGGGTTGTTTTGTCTCGCCATCAATATCGCGGTCACGGTGGTGCTGAACCTCGGCTCGAAGCGCAAGCCGGTGCATGCGTTGTCCTAAGCGTTCTGTGTCAAGCGTCAAGCTCTAATCTCATTCTAACTACGCCCATTCATGACTGTGCCTGAACGTAGTCCCGTGACAGTGTTCGTCGCCAGAAAAATCCTGACGATGAATCCTGCCCAGCCGCACGCCACACATGTCGCGGTTCGCGACGGACGGATTCTGTCCGTCGGCAGCCTTGACGATGTCAGCCAGTGGGGCAGCGCTGAAATCGTCGAGACGTTCCGCGACAAGGTGTTGATGCCTGGTTTCGTAGAAGGGCATTGCCACCTGATGGAAGGCGCAATGTGGGACGCCGTGTACGTCGGCTACTACGACCGGCGCGGTCCCGACGGCAAGCTCTGGCCCGGCCTGAAAACGCTGGATGAAGTGATTGCCCGCCTGAGTGAAGCGCAACGCACGATGACGGATGCGGCCGCGCCGCTGCTCGCGTGGGGCTTCGATCCGATTTTCTTCGGGACGAGCCGCTTGTCGGTCAAGGAACTCGATACCGTTTCGTCGAGCCGGCCGATTGTGGTGCTGCATGCGAGCGTGCACCTGATGAACGTCAATAGCGCGATGCTTGCGCTCGCCGGTATCGACGAAGACACCGACATCGACGGTATTGACCGCGATCAGCACGGTCAGCCGACCGGTGAGCTGCAGGAATTCGCTGCCATGTTCCCGGTGTATCAGGTGATCGGCAGCCAGCTTTCCATCGCGGCGAGCGAGAAGCCGGAAGCCATCTGGAACTTTGGAAGAGTGGCGCAGCTGGCCGGCGTCACGACCGCGACGGATCTCGTTAACGATCTGTCCGAGTTGGGCAATCGCAATCTTCGCGAAGTCACGGCTGACCCGCAGTATCCCGTCAGGATCGTGCCCGCGTTCGCGCCGCAGCGAAGCCCGGAGAACGGTGTCGAAAAAGTGCTGGCCGCGGTTCGCGACAGTACCGACAAACTCAGATTCGGCCCGGTCAAATTTATCGTCGACGGTTCGATTCAGGGCTTTACGGCGCGCCTGAAATGGCCGGGCTATTTCAGCGGCCAGCCGAACGGATTGTGGCTCATTCCGCCCAGCCAGCTCGAGGAGGTGTTCACGCCGTTTCATCGCGCGGGGCTTCAGCTGCATATCCACACTAACGGAGACGAAGCCACCGAGGTCGTGCTCGATGCGCTCGAGCGCATGCTCGACGCGTTTGCGCGCGGCGATCATCGCCACACGTTGCAGCACTGCCAGATGGCCGACGCGAGCCAATTGGCGCGGGCCGCGAAACTGGGCCTATGCATCAACTTTTTCTCCAACCATATCTACTACTGGGGCGACGCCCACTACACCCAGACCATGGGTCCCGACCGGGCGAACCGGATGGACGCGGCGGGCTCGGCGCGGCGGCTGGGGATTCCTTTTGCTTTTCATTCGGATGCGCCGATCACGCAGCTAAGCCCGCTGTTTACCGCATGGTGCGCGGTCCAGCGCAAGACGTCATCGGGCCGCGTGCTGGGCGCGAGCGAGTGCATTCCCGTCGCAGACGCCTTGCGCGCGATTACGCTGGGCGCCGCCTATACGCTGAAGATGGATCATCTGATCGGCAGCATCGAGGTAGGCAAATTTGCGGACTTCGCGGTGCTGGAGGACGATCCCACCGAGATCGCGGCGGAGCGATTGAAGGACGTCGAAGTATGGGGAACGGTGCTGGGCGGCCGTGTTTTTCAGTCGCCGGCAAAATGAACGACGCCGCGCCACCCATCGCACTGGTGGTGCTCGGCGGCTACCTGGGCGCGGGTAAGACCACGCTGCTCAACCATGTGCTGCTCAACGCAGGGCAGCGCCGGGTGGCGGTGCTCGTCAATGATTTCGGCGATATCAACATCGACGCGTCGCTGATCCGCGAACGAACCGACGACGTCATCAATCTGGAAAACGGCTGCATCTGCTGCTCGATCGGCGGGAGGCTCTTCGACGCGCTGGTAAAAATCAGCGCGCGTGCCGAGCGTCCCGAACTGTTGATCATCGAAGCGAGCGGGGTGTCCGATCCCGTGAAGATCGCACAAATCGGTCTGCTCGATCGGGCGTTCCGGTTGTGCGGGATTATCGTTGCCGTCGACGCCGAACGTATCGGGCAAACGTTGCAGGACCCGTATGTGGGCGATATCTTGCGCCGGCAGATCGCGGGCGCGACCGCCCTTGTGCTGACCAAAACGGACCTCGTTACTGAGCCGGAAAAAAGGGCTGCGAAAGAAGCTGTGCTTGCGCAGGCGAGCACCACGATCCTGCTCGAATCGAACAACGGGGCAATCCCGCTGGAGCTCATCTTCGACGCCAGCGTGGCGCCGCGTCGGCGCACTGCTGGCGCAGGCCTCACGAGCGCAGGCCAGGTAGGCCAGGCGAGCAATCATTCTGGCATCAGCAGCTTCTCCTACCGCTCGGACTTTCGCCTCGACAAAAAGAAGCTTAAAGACGCGTTGCGCAACATGTCCGTTGCGCTCCTGAGAGCCAAGGGCATCGTCTGGCTTGCTGAAGAGTCCTCGCCTCAGGAACTTCATGTGGTGGGCGGCCGCATTCTGATGACGCCGTTTGCAGGCCATGCATCCACCGAATCGACGATCGTCCTGATCGGACGTTTCACCGATGAAGACGAGCGCGCTGTCAAGCGCTGCCTCGACAACGCACGTGCACTGAACGAGCACTGAACGTGCACTAACGCGCGACGCTGTCCGCCCAGCACGGGCAGTGCATTTCAATCCCCGCCGGAATCGATCGCCCCACATTGGAGCAACACTGCACCAGGCGAAAGCGCGGCACTGGCCCTACCGTCGATCGCACGCAAAACCTACACTTTTCTCGACAGGTCGCCGTTTGGGCGGCGACACGGATCGAACCAAAATCACTGAGCAGGAGACATGCATGACCACAACAGAAACGTCCGCCCCGACGGTCACCGCGGACACGCTCGCGGCATTCTCAGACGCGTTCAACCGTCATGACGCGACCGCGCTAATGACCTTCATGACCGAAGACTGCGTGTTCGACGCGGCGGGCGGACCCGAGGTCCACGGTACGCGCTTCGTCGGTCGGGAGGCCGTGCGCGCGGCGTTCGAAGCGGTCTTCAAGACCTTTCCGGATGCGCATTGGGGCAAGGGCCGTCATTACGTCATTGGCAACGGCGGCGAGCGCGGCGTGTCCGAATGGGTGTTCTCCGGCACGCACGCGGAAGGCTGGCGCATCGAGGCGGAAGGTTGCGATCTCTTCGAGTTTCGCGACGGCCTGATCGCCGTGAAGCGCGCGTTCCGCAAGGAACGTCCGAAGCAGAACGTTTGATGCCGACGAGGAGCGTCTCATGGTGCAAAGCGTAATCACACGGGTCGGCGAAGGGCTGTCGGGTGCACGGGACAGCGCCACGCAATACGACCCGACCTACGACCCGCTGGTGTCGCCAGGGCCGGGGCAGGGCAAGCAGTACGCACCGACCTACTGGGTTGCGACAGCAGGCACGCCGCCGCCCGACGACGGACCGATCACGAAAGACATCGACGTGGACGTTGCGATCATCGGCGCGGGGTATACGGGACTCGCCACCGCGCTGTGTCTCGCTCGCGAGCATGGCATCAAGGCCGTGGTGCTCGAAGCCAACCGCACGAGCTGGGGCTGCAGCAGCCGCAATGGCGGACAAGGCCAGAATGCGTCGGGACGCCTGTCGCGCTCGCAATGGATCGAGCGCTGGGGCAAGGACGTCGCGCTGAAAATGCACGACGAGATTCAGGAAGGCTTCGACAATTTCAAACAACTGGTGGCCGAGATCGATTGCGATCCGCAGCCCGGCGGCCACTTTCTGATTGCCCACCGGCCACGCCTGATGGCGAAACTCGCCGCTGAGGCAAAAGTCTGGAAGGACGTGTTCGGCTATCCGTCCGAGCTCATCGATCAGGCGACGTTTCGCCGCGAATACGTGAACGATAGCGAGGCGGCCGGCGCGCTGCATGAGCCCGAGGGCATCGGCATCCATGCGTTGAAGCTCGCGTTCGGCTATCTGCGGCTCGCGCGCGAAGCAGGCGCGAAAGTGCATCCGGCGAGCCCGGTGATCGGCTGGGAGACCATCAACGGCATTCATCATCTGCGCACGCCGGGTGGCATCGTGCGGGCGCGGTCGGTCGGCATCGCGACGGGCGCTTACACGGCGCAGAATCTTCATCCGTCACTGACGAGCCGCGTGATGCCGATCCTGTCGAATTCGATGGTGACGCGTCCGCTGACATCGCACGAAATCGCCGCGTGCAATTTCCGCACGACGCAGGTGCTCACCGACACGCGCACCTTGCGTTTTTACTATCGCTTCCTGCCGGACAACCGTCTGCAGATTGGCAGCCGCAGCGCGATCACCGGTGCCGATGCGCCGAACCCGCGGCATTTCGAACTGCTCGTCGAAGGCATGGGCCGCAAGTTTCCTGCCTTGCGCGGCGTCGCCATCGACTACTCGTGGTGGGGCTGGGTGGACGTGAGCCACGACATGATGCCGCGCGTCTGTCAGCCGGACCCGAAGCAGCAGGTCTTTTACGCGCTTGGCTACGGCGGCAACGGCGTGTCGTATTCGCAGCAGGCGGGGCGCCGCCTCGCCGAACGGATCGCCGGCAAAGGCGCGAAGCAGACGCTGCCGATCTTCACGTCGCCGTTGCCTGGCCACCCATTCGCACCGTTCCGCCGGATCGGGCAACGGATGCTTTACCAGATGTACTTCAGACGCGACGAGAAGCCTTGAGCGCGGCCGCCGAGCCTATCCGGCTCGCGGCCTTGCTTGCCAATCGCGGTGCCGCATGCAACCCGCAGCGCACCGCGTCAAACCGCCTGCAAAGAGTGTGCAAATCAAGTGGGCAAATCAAGCATGTAAATCAAGCATGTAAATCAAGCAGGTCAATCAAGTGGGCAAATCAGGCGGACAAATCAATGCGGTTAAGCTGCACGCCTGGTCCGCGCATTTAGTCGAAAGAAAGAACATTCCGCAGCGAGGCGCGCAAGCGCCTTCGCTCGATCCGTCATAGACGGCGCCTGCGTGTCGGCACTGCCTGCGCGCAGCGGCACAGCCGGCGCCGGAATAAGCAGGATGTGGAGGTGACATGCAACCATTGATGAACAAGAGTGAATTGAAGACGGGTCTCAAGCAGCGCCACATGACCATGATCGCGCTGGGAGGCGTGATCGGCGCGGGCCTTTTTGTCGGCAGCGGGGTTGTGGTCCGGCAAGCCGGCCCCGCCGCGGTGCTGTCGTTTCTGATCACGGGCGGCCTGATCGTGCTGGTCATGCGCATGCTCGGAGAAATGGCTTGCGCGATGCCGGCGGTCGGCTCGTTTTATGAATACGCGCGTCTCGCCTTTTCCGGAAAACGAGGGCCCGGCAAGCTGGCCGGCTTTCTGACCGGCTGGATGTACTGGTATTTCTGGGTGATCGTGGTGGCCGTGGAGGCGGTGGCCGGCGCGAAGCTCGTGCAGTTCTGGCTACCGGACACACCCGCATGGGCGATTAGTCTCGTGTTGCTGGTGGTGCTGACCGCGACCAATCTGATCTCGGTCGGCAGCTACGGGGAATTCGAGTTCTGGTTTGCGTCCATCAAGGTCGCGGCGATCATCGTATTCCTGTTTCTCGGCGGCCTGTACGTGCTGGGATTGTGGCCCGCCTCGATGCACACCACGTCCGTAGTGCCGACGCTGCTTTCGCACGGCGGTTTGATGCCGAAGGGGATCGGGCCGGTTTTGAGCGGGGCGGTAGCGGCTACGGGGTTTTACTTCGGCGCGGAGATCGTCACCATCGCCGCCGCCGAAGCGCATGAACCGGTCAAGGCGGTCGCCAAGGCCACCAACTCGGTCATCACCCGTGTGCTGTTTTTCTATGTCGGCTCGATTCTTCTGGTGGTTGCACTGGTGCCCTGGGATTCGCCGAAAATGGCCACGCCGTATGTCAGCGCGCTCGAAGCAATGGGCATTCCGGCTGCCGCGAACGTGATGAATGCAATCGTGCTGACGGCGGTGCTGTCGGCGCTCAATTCCGGCCTCTATGCCGCATCGCGGATGATTTTTGCGCTGACCCGCCATGGCGACGCACCCGCGGCACTCGCAAAAGTCAATCGCCGTGGCGTACCCGTTCGCGCGATTCTGATCGGCACCTTGTTCGGCTATGTATCGGTGGTTATGTCGTACGTATCGCCCGACACGGTGTTCGCCTTCCTCGTCAATTCGTATGGCACGGTGGCGATCTTCGTCTATGTGCTGATCGCGCTGTCGCAACTGAAGCTGCGCGCCCGGCTCGAACGCGAGGCGCCGCAAACGCTGCGCGTACGGATGTGGTGCTACCCATACCTGACCTGGTTCGCGATTGCCGGCATGGTCGGGATTCTGGTGGCGATGGCCTTCATACCGGATCAGCGCACGCCGCTGTGGCTCGGCGTGGTGAGTCTTGGCGTGCTGCTCGTGGCGTATGCGTGGCGTGCGAGGAAGAGCCCGGCCAGCGCCGATGAAGCGGAATTCGCGGAGTATCGCCCGCGCGTTCAATGACGCTGGTGTAACGAACGTGCTTTGTGCAGCGCGGCGGTTCTCACGGAATGAATGAGAACCGCCGCGTTCCTGTTACTTCACCGCTACCGGTGCCGCAGCGGCCGGATGCAGTAAAGGCCCGATGCGCACGGCGGTTTCCTTCAGCTTCGGCACCGCCTTCAGCAGATCTTCGAGACTTGCGCGCGCGGTCGGTGCGTGAACGGCGAGAGCCGCGAGCACGCGATTGTCGTCGACGCTGCGCACCGGCACGGCGATCGCCACCATCCCGCGCACGAACTCTTCGTTGTCCACGCCAATGCCGCGCGCCGCGAGCCGGTCGAGTTCGGCTTCGAGCAGGTCCACATCGGTCAGGGTTCGATAGGTCATCTGCTTGAGATGCAGGCGCCGGATCGCGAGGCCGCGCTCGGCGGGTGCCATTTGCGACAGAAAGAGCTTGCCGCTCGCGGTGCAGTGCAGCGGCACGCGCATGCCGGGTTGCATGTGCAGGCGCAGCGGTTCGGTGGTTTCGACGCGCTCGACATAGAGCACCGTATCGCCGTCGAGCACGGTGAGGTTGCAGGTCTCGCCGAGCGCATCCACGAGCGTGCGCAAGAGTGACCGGCAGGCGCGCGTGAACGTGCTGTTCGCAAGCGTGCTCAGCGCGAGCTGCGCGGCGCGCGGGCCGAGTGCGATGCCGCGATCCGCGCCGCGCGAATCCGGCATGTGCGTGACGTAACCCCGCGCTTCGAGCGATTCGATCAGACGCATCAGCGTGGCCTTGGGAATCTGCAGACGCGACGACAACTGCGACAGCGAAAACGGCTGTCCCGCGACCGCGAGCTGTTCGATCACGTTGAGCGCGCGCAGGACGCGGGTGTCGTCGCCGGGTTCTTGAGGTGTGTTGGGACGCGTGGTGTCTGTCATTGACCTTCCCGAGACGGATCAGCGTGAATGCGGCGCGACCGGATCGGTGACAACCCGGATGAGCGCGTGAGCGCATCACTGAAAATGAAACAAAAAAGTCGGTTTTCGTACCGGTTTGCTCGATCGTAACCGGATTAGCTTGAAGCGGAAATAGTGATCCAATAAATTTGAACGAAACCTACCGGTTTTTATAAAGAAACCAGCAGTGGCAACCACAGCGGCAACAACAGCAACAGCGCGGAGACATCATTCATGACACGGAGTTTCGACTACGTCGTCGTCGGCGCGGGATCGGCCGGCTGTGTACTGGCCAACCGTCTCTCGGAAAACGGCCGCTACTCGGTGTGCCTGCTCGAAGCCGGTCCGCCTGACCGCTTTCTGTGGATCCATATCCCGATCGGTTACGGCAAGACGATGTTTCATCCGGTCTACAACTGGGGCTTCTACACGGACCCGGATCCGAACATGCTCGACCGCAAGCTCTATTGGCCGCGCGGGCGCACGCTGGGCGGCTGCAGTTCGATCAACGGTCTCATCTATATTCGCGGCCAGAAAGAGGATTACGACCGCTGGGCCGCGCTCGGCAACCGCGGCTGGAGCTGGCAGGAGTGCCTGCCGTACTTCCGCAAGCTCGAACATAACGAACTGGGTGAGTCGCCGACGCGTGGCGTCGACGGACCCTTGTGGGCTTCCACCATCAAGCAGCGCCACGAACTCGTGGACGCGTTCATCGCGGCGTCGAATCGCCTGGGGGTCCCAACTGTCGAGGATTTCAATCAGGGCGATCAGGAAGGCGTCGGCTACTACCAGCTGACCACCCGGCACGGCTGGCGCTGCTCGACCGCAGTGGCTTATCTGAAGCCCGCGCGCAGCCGCCCGGATCTGCATATTGAAACCGATGCGCTGGCGTCGACGATTCTCTTTGAAGGCACGCGCGCGGTGGGCATCCGTTACGTGCAGCATGGCAAGACGCAGGAGGTGCGCGCGCGTCGCGAAGTGGTGCTGACGGCGGGCGCGCTGCAGTCGCCGCAATTGCTGCAGGTCTCGGGCGTCGGCCCGGCGGCGCTGCTCAATGAATTCGGCATCCCGGTGGTCGCCGATCGGGCGGGCGTCGGCGAAAATCTGCAGGACCATTTGCAGGTGCGCCTGACCTACGAAGTGACCCGGCCGATCACCACCAACGATCTGCTGCATGCGTGGACCGGACGCGCGAAGATGGGCCTGCAATGGGCGCTGTTTCGCGAAGGGCCGCTGTCGGTGGGCATCAATCAGGGTGGCATGTTCTGCCGCGCGTTGCCGGACGAAGCGACAACGCCCGATATCCAGTTCCACTTCTCGACGCTCTCGGCCGACACCGCGGGTGGCGACGTCCACGCGTTTCCCGGCTGCACCTATTCGATTTGCCAGTTGCGCCCGGAATCGCGCGGCACGGTGCGCATCCGCACGAACGACATGCGCGATGCGCCGTCCATCCAGCCGAACTACCTCGCAACCGATCTGGACCGCCGCACGACGGTGGCGGGCGTGCGTTTCGCGCGCCGGGTCGCCGCCACCGAGCCGATGGCTTCACTCATGAAGCGCGAAGTCCGTCCAGGTCCGCAGGCGCAAACCGATGACGAGCTGCTGCACTTTTGCCGCGAGTATGGTCAGACGATTTTTCATCCATCGGGCACCGCGAAGATGGGCGTGGCGAGCGACCCGCGCGCGGTGGTGGATGAACGCTTGCGCGTGTACGGCACGCATGGCTTGCGCGTGGTCGATTGCTCGATCATGCCGACGCTCGTGTCGGGCAATACCAACGTGCCGATCGTGATGGTCGCGGAGAAAGCGTCCGCGATGATACTCGAGGACGCCCGTGCCGAGGCCCGCCAGGTCACGGAGGTCAAGCCGCTGAGTATGGCGGCGCATCACTGAGCTGGAAAAGTAAGAAGAGAAAAAGAAGCAGGCAGCGAAATTCGCGCCCCGGAGGAGACAAACAGGGGCTTCGGTACGTATGGCGCCGTGAGCATAGTGAGGATAGGGCACGGCCATCATCGGAGGAGGCGTTATGGCAATCGATAAGCGGGTGGTGCGTCGGGTTGCGTTCGCGAGTGTGATTGGCGCTACCGTCGAGTGGTACGACTTTTTTCTGTATGGCGTGGTGGCGGGCATAGTGTTCAACAAGCTGTATTTTCCGTCGCACGATGCGCTCGTTTCGACGATGCTGGCCTACGGCACGTTCGCCGTCGGCTTCATCACGAGGCCGCTTGGCGGCGTGATCTTCGGTCACTTCGGCGACCGGGTGGGGCGCAAATCCGCGCTGATCTGCACGCTCGTCATCATGGGGATCTCGACGGCGGGCGTCGCTTTCGTGCCCACGTTCGCGCAGATCGGCATCTGGGCGCCGATCCTGCTGCTCTCGCTGCGTGTCCTGCAGGGTATCGGCCTTGGCGGCGAATGGGGCGGCGCGGTGCTGATGGCCTACGAATACGCGCCGCCGGAACGGCGCGGCCTCTACGCGAGTCTGCCGCAGATTGGCCTGTCGATCGGCCTGTGCCTCGCCTCGGGCATCGTCGCGGGCATTTCGCGGCTGCTGCCGGAAGCGGCGTTCCTCGCGTGGGGCTGGCGCCTCGCGTTTGCCGCGTCGCTGCTGCTCGTGGTGCTCGGCCTGTACATCCGCCTCAAGGTCATGGAGACGCCCGAGTTTCTCGCACTCAAGCGCAACCGGCGCGACGTGAAGATTCCGTTTGTCGACATGATCACGCGCTATCGCGGCTCGGTGCTGCTGGGCATGGGTGCGCGCTGGATCGACGGCGTGTTCTTCAATATCTTCGCCGTGTTCATGATCGGCTACCTCACGCAACGCCTGTCGATGAGCCGCACCGAAGCGCTCACCGGCGTCATGATCGCGGCGATGGTGATGTGTTTCTTCATACCGGTTTTCGGCCGGATGTCGGATGCGCTGGGACGCGCGCGCGTGTACCGCTGGGGCTCGCTGATCTGCGGCCTGTCGGTGCTGCCGGCGTTCTGGCTGATGGAGACCCAGGCAGGCAATACGATGGCGGTGTGGCTCGCCATCGTGATTCCGTTCGGGATCTTCTACGCGATGGTTTATGGCCCCGAAGCGGCGCTCTTCGCCGAACTCTTCGATCCCGAAGTGCGTTACACCGGCATCTCGTTCGTCTACCAGTTCTCGGGCATCTTCGCGAGCGGCCTCACGCCGATCATCGCGACGGCGCTCCTGCGCGTGGACGGCGGCAAGCCGTGGTACGTGTGCGCGTACGTGGTGTTATCGGCGCTGCTGTCGGCATGGGCGGCATGGGCCATGGAGCGGCGCAGCAAGAGTTTCGAGGCGGTGGCGGCCGCTCGCTGACGGTGCAGACCGCGAAGGTTCAAGTAGTGGAGCAATGATGAGACGAGATGGAGAGGATTACAAAGTGACGGATATCGTGACTGGCAAACCCGACAGGATGGTCGCGGTGCGCAGTGTTTTCGGCATTGACTCGAACCTGATGGTGCCCGCTTTCAGCGAGCGCGACGACCACGTGCCGGAGATCGACGAGGTCTACCGCTTCAACCCGGAGGTGACGCTTGCGATCCTGGCGGGCTTCAGCCGCGACCGCCGGGTGATGGTGCAGGGCATGCACGGCACCGGGAAGTCGACGCATATCGAGCAGGTCGCCGCGCGCCTGAACTGGCCGTGCGTTCGCGTCAATCTCGATGGCCATATCAGTCGTCTGGACCTGGTTGGCAAGGACGCGATCGTCGTGCGCGACGACCTGCAGGTGACCGAGTTTCAGGAGGGGATCGTGCCGTGGGCCTTGCAGCGCCCGGTCGCGTTGATCTTCGACGAATACGACGCGGGCCGGCCGGACGTGATGTTCGTGATCCAGCGCATTCTGGAGCGCGACGGCAAGTTCACGCTGCTCGACCAGAACCGCGTGATTCATCCGCATCCGTACTTCCGCATGTTCGCGACCACCAACACGGTGGGCCTCGGCAATCTGAACGGCCTGTATCACGGCACCCAGGTGCTGAATCACGCTCAGATGGACCGTTGGAACGTGGTGGCCACGCTCAACTATCTGCCGCGCGCGGAGGAGGCCGGCATCGTGCTCGCGCGCGTGCCGGAACTGGCTGACGAGGCGGGGCGCGCGCTGATCGAATCGATGGTGAGCGTGGCCGAACTCACGCGCAAGGGCTTCGCGAGCGGTGACCTGTCGACGCTGATGTCGCCGCGCACGGTGATCAACTGGGCGGAGAACTGCCAGATTTTCCGCGATCCCGCGATGGCGTTTCGTCTGACTTTCCTCAACAAGTGCGACGAAGCCGAGCGGTCGATCGTGGCGGAGTATTTTCAGCGCTGCTTTGGCCGCGAACTGGACGCCGCGGCGGGCGGTGAAGACCTCGCCACGGAATCGCGCCGATGACGGCCGATCGCCAGGCCGCGCGCCGTGCCGAGCGGCGCGAGGCGCTGTGCGCTGCGGCCGTGCGCGCGCTTACCGGCGACGCCGCGCTGCATTACCGTGACGGCCGCTTGTGCCGCGACACGCGGCCGTTGCCATTGCACGCGCCCCATTTGCGCACCCAT
>DASVNP010000078.1:0-3590 GCA_036383775.1 Paraburkholderia sp.
AGGTAATCGTCAACCCGGCGATCACGCCTGGCAGCGATTCCGGCAGCAGCACCTTGAAGACGATCTGACTGGTGGTTGCGCCCATCGCCTGCGCGGCTTCGATCAGACCGCGATCGACTTCGCGCAGCGCGGTCTCAACCAGACGCGCGATAAACGGCGCTGCGGCGATCGTCAACGGCACCACGGCCGCAGCCGTACCAATCGACGAACCCACCACGAGACGCGTGAACGGAATCACGGCAACCAGCAAGATGATGAACGGCGTGGAACGCACGGCATTGACGATCACGCCCATCACGCGATTCACGGCGATGTTCTGCAACACGCCCTGACGGTCCGTCAGATACAGCAGCACGCCAAGCGGCAAACCGACCGCCGCGCCGACCAGTCCGGAAATGCCCACCATCACGAGCGTTTCCCAGAACGACTGGACGAACATATCGAACATTTCACTCAACATACGACAGCTCCTCTACCACCACACCCTGTTCGCGCAGATACGTCAGCGCCTGTGCGACCTTCGCCGGTTCGCCGCCCGCGAGCACCGCGAGCGAGCCGAACGCCTGCCCCTGAATCTCGTCGATCTGGCCGTGCAGGATGTTGAAGTCGAGTTCGTAGCGGCGAATCGTTTCCGACAGGATCGGTTGATCGACACCCGAACCGGTGAACGCCAGGCGCAGCAAGTGGCCGCTGCCGGTCTTCAGGCGTTCGGCCACGCGTGCTTTCATCGCGGGCGGCAGTTCCTGCGCGATCACGTCGCCGATCAATGCACGCGTGACTTCGTGATGCGGTTGCAGGAACACGTCGATGACCTTGCCCTCTTCGACCACACGGCCGGCATCCAGCACCGCGACGCGGTCGCAGACCTGCTTGATCACGTCCATCTGGTGCGTGATCAGCACGATCGTCAGGTTCAGTTCGCGATTGATGCGTTTGAGCAGATCGAGGATCGAGCGCGTGGTTTCCGGATCGAGCGCGGACGTCGCTTCGTCCGAGAGCAGCACCTTCGGCTTGCTCGCCAACGCACGCGCAATGCCCACACGTTGCTTCTGCCCGCCGCTGATCTGCGCAGGATAACGATCTTTCTGCGCCGACAGGCCGACCAGTTCGAGCAGCGGCAGCACGTTCGCCTCGATCTCATCGCGCTTCATGCCGGCGAGTTCGAGCGGCAACGCCACGTTCTCGTACACCGTGCGCGACGACAGCAGATTGAAGTGCTGGAAGATCATGCCGATTTCGCGACGCGCCTCGCGCAATTGCGCGGCGGGCAGCGTCGTCAGATCGCGGCCGTTGACGACGATGTTGCCTTCGCTCGGACGCGTCAGCAGATTGATGGTGCGCACGAGCGTACTCTTGCCCGCGCCGCTGCGGCCGATGATGCCGAACACCTCACCCGCCGGAATCGACAGATTGACGTTGTGCAGCGCTTCGACCCAGCCCCGGGGTCCGGCGAACCGCTGAGAGATATTGCGTATTTCGATCATGGAAAAACGAAACGGCGGAGTTTGCCAACGAGCGTTGTGCGCTCCCGACAAGCGGCCGCCGTTGCTTTTATTGGGATTTGAGGCCGCAATTCTACCGCAGCGTCGTCATTCCCTTTAATAATCAATTTCGATCTTTTCATAACCACAGAGCATTAGAGGCATGCCCGGCGCGAGATGCTCGCGCGTGCGCGCCCGCTGCGACTATGATCGGGCGAATCGAAATCAGGACCCATCCAGGATAAACGGCAGACATGGAAACAACCCGATCCGGCAATGTGCGTCCCGCAGCGGCCGCCCCTGCGGGCGCACCGAAAGGCGCCGCCGCGCTGCGCTCCACAGTCACGACCCGCGACGGCATTGAACTGCCGTTGTATCGCTGGCCCGCCACGAAACCACTGCGCGGCACGGTCGCGCTAGTTCACGGGCTCGCGGAGCACGCCGGGCGTTACGCGGCACTGGCGGATCGGCTGAACTCGGCCGGCATCGAACTCGTCGCTGTCGATTTGCGCGGACACGGACACGCGCCAGGCAAACGCGTGTGGGTCGACCGGTTCGACGACTATCTGCTCGACGCCCAGGCCTTGCTCGATGAAGCGGCAACCAGCTGCGCGCCGCTATTTCTGATGGGCCACAGCATGGGCGGCGCGGTCGCGGCGCTCTACGCAATCGAACGGCTGGAGGCAAGCGGGCGTCGGCTGAGCGGTCTGATCCTGTCGAGCCCCGCGCTCGCGCCCGGCCGCGATGTGCCGCGCTGGATGCTCAAGGTGAGCCAGGTGATCAGCCGCGTCTGGCCGACCTTCCCGGCGATGAAAATCGACGCGGCTTTGCTGTCGCGCCTTCAGCCCGTGGTGAACGCCAATCGCAATGACCCGCTGGTTCATCACGGCGCGATTCCCGCGCGTACAGGTGCGGAGTTGTTGCTGGCGATGGCACGCATCGAACGCGGCCGTGCGGGGCTGCGTGCACCGCTGCTGGTGTATCACGGCACCGCCGACAAGCTCACCGAACCTGACGGCAGCCGCGATTTCGGCGCGCACGCAGGATCGCCCGACAAGACGCTCACCATGCACGAAGACAGCTATCACGAGACGATGAACGATCTCGACCGGGATCGGGTGATTGGCGCGCTGATCGACTGGATCGAGAAACGGCTGCCCAAAGCCTGAGAGCCGCAAGGCGTTTCGACGACGCAAACAGGGAATGGCGTGAGTCGATACGCGGACGCCTCAAGTTTCGGCGTCGGAGCGCATTCTGAAGCTCAAGTGCGGACAAGTCGTTGCAGGGACAGGCTCCGGCAAGAACGGTCCAGTCCGGTTAGCGCTTCCAGTCGGGCGGTCGTTTTTCGATGAACGCCTGCACGCCTTCGAGCGCGGAGTCGTCCATCATGTTGCAGGCCATGGTCTGGCCGGCTAACTGGTACGCCGCTTCGATCCCCATTTCGAGCTGACGATAAAACAGGCCCTTGCCGGCACTCACCGCTTCGACGGGTTTCGCGCAGATGCTCTTCGCGAGCCGCGCGACCTCCGCATCGAGCGCGTCCGCCGGCGCGATGCGATTCACGAGTCCCTGCTGCTTCGCCTGAAGAGCATCGATGAAATCGCCGGTGAGCAGCATTTCGAGCGCTGCCTTACGCGACAGATTGCGCGACAGCGGCACCGATGGCGTCGCGCAGAAAAGACCCAGATTGACACCCGAGACCGCAAAGCGCGCGGTGTCGGCAGCGACAGCCAGATCGCACATCGCAACCAGCTGACAGCCCGCCGCCGTAGCGATGCCGTGCACACGCGCGATCACCGGTTGCGGCAAGCGCTGGATCGTCAACATCAGTTTCGTGCAACGCGCGAACAACGCCTGGTAGTACGTGAGCGACGGCGCCGCGCGCATTTCCTTCAGATCGTGTCCCGCGCAGAACGCGCGGCCCGCGCCGGCGATCACCACCACCCGCGCGTCGGACTCCGCCAGCGCCGTCAGCGCAGACTGCAACGCATCGAGCAGCGCCTCGGAGAGCGCGTTGAAGGCATCGGGCCGGTTCATCGTCAAACGGACGACGCCCGGCACGCCGTAGGCGTCGTGTTCGATTTCGACCAGCGACGCACCGCGCACCTC
>DASVNP010000079.1:0-40402 GCA_036383775.1 Paraburkholderia sp.
CGTAGTCGTCAAGTGCTTCGGGGAGGAGAAAGCTTTGTGTACGATTGTCGCCTTGAACGAACCGCTTCATCTTGCTCATCCTCCGCTATCGGATGAAGAATTCTAGCGTTTCAAAAAGGCGTTTTGACACACTCTGGGCCAGTTGAAGAAGCAATAAGCGAGGCATGAAGTGAAACGGCCGCCGCCCTGATGGATGGGCGGCGGCCGACTAGCCCGGCGCTCTGCGCGCGCGGTATGCCTACGAGTGAGAGTCGGCGGGCGTGCCGCGCGCCGTTCTTCAGATCACGAAGTACGTCAATTGGACCGCCGCGCGCGTGACCACCATCAGCAGCACCTGCACGATCACGAACAGCAGGATCGGCGAAAGGTCGATGCCACCGAGCTGCGGCACGACGCGACGCAGCGGGTTCAGAAACGGCGCCGTCAGCTGATACAGAATCGGCATGGCCGGCGAACGCGGATTGAGCCACGACAGCAGCGCCATCAGGATCGTCATCCAGATGATCAGGTTCAGCGCCCATTTGATCAGTGTCAGCACCGCGACGATCAGCAGGGTGGGCAACAGCGTGAGTGGATCGGCGCCGGTCAGGACCACCATCAGCACCACATACACGATGGCCGCGAGCAAAGCTGCAACAACGCTCGCCCAGTCGATTTTGCGCGTGCTCGGCAGAATGTGCCGCAGCGGCAGCACGAGCCAGTTGGTGGCTTGCAGCACGGCGTTGCTCACGGGGTTGTAGGGCGGCATGCGTACGACCTGCAACCATGCGCGCAGCAGCAGGGCCGCGCCAAACAGCGTGAAGACGGTATTGAGCAGAAAACGGGCGATATCGCCAAACATCTCGTGTCCTTATCCTTCGAATGACGGCCATCGGTGGGCCGCAGGGTGCCGGCGCTCAGCTTGGCGCGCCGGCGGTTTCATCTGGATGCCCCGCGCCCATTCCCAGGAAGGGCGCGTCGAGCGTCGCATCGCACGAGTCGGATTCTACGGCTAACGAAATCGAAGGCCGCCGTTCCTCCCGCGTCCGCTGCGCGTCATACGGAAATCTTGATCTCGCTGATCAGAATCGCGCCGTTGCCGCCGTCCGTGTAGTTGGGGATGTCGGCCAGCAGTTGCTCGGAAGCCGGCTTGAAAACGGCGTAGAAGTCGTTCGTGCTTTCGAACAGGAAGTGACCCGCCGCGACGTACGGCGGCGGCGTTCCGGGCGGGCCGGCGTTGATGCCGACGTCGACCGACCAGCCCTTTAACAGCGGGCCGAAGAGCTTCGCCGCGAGCGGCATATGCGTGGCGCAGTAGTAGTCCACGTCGAAGCGGCCGTTTTCCCGGTACGGATAGAGGATGCTGACCTTGATCATTGTGCGTTCTCGTCGATTGGTCGCGATGCGCAGGAAGGCGTCGTGCGCCTGCTGCGTGTCGTTGCCCGCGTGGTGGTCCAGCGTTGCCGGCGGGCCGTCCGTGCCGCCGCGCCCCGTAAGGGACGGCAGTCATGAAGGCCCGCTCACGCCGGACGTCACATTATCACGGCTTACTTGACGCTTGCACCTGCTGCAGCCTGATTCAGGGAGCGGCTGAGCGATTCTTCCACAGCCTCGGAGATCATGTCGATCGCGGCGGGCGGCGTGGCGCGTCGTTCGGCAAGCCCGACCGCGCGCCGCGACAGCAAACCGTACAGCGCGGCATGGTCGCCGCCGAGGCTTTCCAGCAACGCCAGCTGTTTCTCCACCACGCCCGTGTCGCCGCGCGATACGGGGCCCGCGAGCGCGGCGGACAGCCCCTTGTCGCGGGCGGTTTCGATGGTTCCGGCCAGCATCGGCAGCAGCGCGCGCAGCGCGTCGTCTTCGGCCAGGCCCAAGGTGCGCCACAGCGCGACGCATTCCGCGAGGCTGCACAGCGCGAAGCTGGCGGCGTAGTGCGCGGCGGCGTGATACAGCATGCGCCCGCCCGCGGGAATCGACAGCGGATGGCAGCGCAGCGCGACCGCCAGCGCCGTCAGCTGGTCCTTGAGGGCTCCGTCGGCCTCGATTGTCACGGAGCAGCCGGCGATGCGCTCGATATCGGCGAGGTCACCGCTAAAGAGGTACAGTGGATGAAAGCCGCCGATCGACGCACCCTGGTCGCGCGCCGAAGCCAGCAGTTCGACCGATGAGGCGCCGCTGCAGTGCACGAGCGCCTGGCCGTGCGGGCTGAACTGGAGTGTGTGCGCTGACGTACCGATGCTGTCATCGGGAACGGCTAAAAAGACGATGTCTGCGGCGTCGACGACCTGTTGCGGGTTCCCGGATGCCGCGCAATGCCCGATTTGACTGGCAAGCCGTTCGGCTGAGGCGGCCGAGCGGCTTGCCACCGCCGTGACCGGATAACCGGCGCGAGAAAAGCTCAGCGCGAGACACCGCGCGAGCCGGCCCGCGCCGATAAAACCAAGGCGCGGCAAAGAGGACTGGGACATGGTTGCCTGCTCCAGACGGAACATTTGAAGGGGAAGACCGAAGTATCGCGCATCCGCCACGCCCGCGGCGTGGCCTCGCGGCCGCTTTCCCCTGATGAATACGCGCGCGATATGAGGCGCGAGGCCGGTTATCCGGCGGTGAGCGCCCCGCGGGTTGGAAAATTGCTGAGAATTTCTCCATGAGCCGGTTTGGCAGTTGCTGTTCTGGGTATTTCGTCTCGCAGTCAGATTCGGGAGGTTCACGATGAGCATTTTTTCTTACCGAAAGCACTTGCGGTTCCTGACTCATGCACAGCGTCGTCGCTGGTGGGACCAGAAGAAACGCCTCACGCCGCGTGTGCGGATCAGTGGTGCGTATGTCCCGCCGAGCGTGTCCCGCGAGTTTGCTTATGTAAAGGTAGGCTGAAAACATTGCCGCTTGCCGGTAAGAAATGCCTGGCCCTTTGGCCGGGCATTTTTTTATTCGGGTCTCTGTGTGCGCCGTCAGGATTGAAGCTAATTTGTAATCAAAGATTACTGCGGAACCGGTGCAGCGAGCCACAAGGCGGAGAGAGCGGGTGACCGACGGATGTTCGTGCGTCCGCAATCCCTGAGAATTCAGCGCATTGCGAGGCCGACGTGCGGCGCCTCGTGTCGGCAGAACTGACGGGCTTTTGGCGCGAATTGCAATTTGCAACAAATGCGAACAGAAGGATGACGTCTTTTTCGATACATTCAATCCATAGCATGCGAGGCATGTGAAGTCGGCGACCTTGGTGGCCGCGCTAGGAGAACAAAGTGAAAAAGATCGTTCCGTTTGTTGTTGCCGCAGCGCTCGGCTTGGGACTCGCCGGCGCAGCTGAGGCACACGTATCCGTGGGTATCGGTATCGGGATACCGATTGCGCCGGCGTATCCGGTCTATGCCGCGCCGCCGCCTGTCTATTACGCGCCCCCGCCGCCGCCGGTGGTGTACGCGCCGCCTGTCTATTACGGAGCGCCTGTTGTCGTGGGCGGGTATTACGGCGGCTATGGCCGTCCTTATTATCACCACGGTTACTATCGCGGCTACTACGGTCACGGCTACTATCGCCGCTAATCGAATCAGACCATAGCTCACGTTGTGTTGGCGGCGTAACGCCGGCTTGATCGCCGGGTTACGCCGTTTCTGTTTTTCGTGCCGTTTCCTCGAAACAAGCGCTGAATTTCGCTGGCGGAATCGCGCTTCGAATGAGTGGATGTCGCGTCCGCGTCCGCGTCCGCGTCCGCGTCCGTGGGCCGCGGAGCAATCTCGCTTCACGGTTGACGTTCCAAAGCCGGAGCGAAGCTGGGAGAATGGCTGTTTCGCAACCGCCCCGGAGAGTTTCGCCGATGCAAGTGCTTCCCGCTCCCACTTTCGACGATGTCCTCGACGCCGCAGCGCGTCTGGAAGGCGTCGCCCACCGCACCCCCGTTCTGACTTCGAGCACATTCAACGAGCGCACAGGCGCTTCGGTGTTCTTCAAATGCGAGAATTTTCAGCGCATGGGTGCCTTCAAATTTCGCGGCGCCTATAACGCGATTTCGCATTTCGACACGGAGCAGCGCAAAGCCGGGGTGCTGACGTATTCGTCGGGGAATCATGCGCAGGCGATCGCGTTGTCGGCTCGCCTTGCCGGCATTCACGCGACGATCATCATGCCGCACGACGCACCCGCGGCCAAAGTCGAGGCGACGAAGGGGTACGGCGGCGAAGTCATCACCTACGACCGCTATACCGAGAACCGCGAAGAAATAGGCCGGCGGCTTGCCGTAGAGCGCGGCATGACGCTGATCCCGCCGTACGACCATCCGCATGTGATCGCGGGGCAAGGCACCGCGGTGAAAGAGCTACTCGATGAAGTCGGCGCGCTCGACATGCTGTTCGTGTGCCTCGGCGGCGGCGGATTGATCGGCGGCAGCGCTTTGTCCGCCGCGGCGTTGAGCCCGGCGTGCACGGTGATCGGCATCGAGCCGGAAGCGGGCAACGACGGCCAGCAATCGCTGGCGCGTGGCGAGATCGTGCATATCGACACGCCGCGCACCATCGCCGACGGCGCCGCCTCCACGCATCTCGGCGACTACACGTTCGCGATTATCCGCAAGCTGGTCGCACGGATCGAAACAGTCAGCGACAATCAGTTGATCGAGACGATGCGCTTTTTCGCGCAGCGCATGAAAATCGTGGTCGAACCGACGGGTTGTCTCGCCGCGGCCGCGGTGCTCAACGGCATCGTGCCGGTGAAGGGCAAACGCGTGGGCGTGCTGGTGAGTGGTGGCAACGTCGACCTGGCGAAGCTCGCGCAATATCTCGCCTGATACATCGCGACGGATTGCGCGGTAGCGCACGTCGAACCTGATCGAAGCGGCTCGCACACACGCGAGCCGTTTTTTTATCAGATTGCCGTTTGCGTGGTTTGCACGATCAGATCGCGATAACCGTTGACGATCACGCTATACGAGAAGTAGGCAAACAGCAGTGCCGACAGTACGTGACACGCGCGCAGCAAACCGGTGCCCGCGCGTTTGCGCCCGTGGCTGCCGAGTCCACAGATAAAGAGGGTCCAGCATAGGCCGCCGAGAAAGAATCCACCTAGAAACACCGGCGCGGTGGTAACGCCCGTTGCGCCGGCTTTCGCGATTAGCGCGCCGCCGACTGCGGCAAACCACAGAATCGCCGAGGGTGACGATACGGCGAGCAACACGCCGCGCAAAAAGCCGCGCCACGCGGACAGATGCGGCGCGCTTGCGTCCGCCTCGCCGGCCACCGCCGGTGCCGAAGCCGGGAACAAGGCTTCACGCGCCATCTTCCAGGTGAGAAACAGCAGAATCGCGGCGCCGCCAATCCAGACCACCCAGCGCACCGATTCGAATTGCAACAGGGCGGCCATGCCCGCGAGCGCGAGCGCCGCATAAATCAGGTCACCGAAACACGAACCGAGGCCGAGCCAGAACCCCGGTTTGAAGCCGTGCGAGAGAGTCAGCGAAATGATCGCGACGTTCACGAGACCAATATCCAGGCATAGCGACAACGACAGAAAAAACCCATCCGACATCATTGAAAAAGCATGCATCCGCGCAACCGCTCCATCAGTTTTGTTGTTCAGTCTTGTTATGGGGTTGCGTTACAGACCCAGCTCGTTCCATAGCGTGTCGATGCGCTGCTTGACCGCGTCGTCCATCACGATCGGGCGGCCCCATTCGCGATCGGTTTCGCCCGGCCATTTGTTGGTCGCGTCGAGGCCCATCTTCGACCCGAGCCCCGCCACTGGCGACGCGAAATCCAGATAGTCGATCGGCGTGCGATCCACCAGCACCGTGTCGCGCGCCGGATCGATGCGCGTGGTGATCGCCCAGATCACTTCTTTCCAGTCGCGGATATTGACGTCCTCGTCCACCACGACGATGAACTTCGTATACATGAACTGCCGCAGGAAGCTCCATACGCCGAACATCACGCGTTTGGCGTGGCCGGGGTAGCTCTTCTTCATCTGCACGATGGCCATGCGGTAGCTGCAGCCTTCGGGCGGCAGGTAGAAGTCGGTGATCTCCGTGAACTGTTTCTGTAACAGCGGCACGAACACTTCATTCAGCGCGACGCCGAGCACGGCGGGCTCATCAGGCGGTTTGCCGGTGTACGTGGAGTGATAGATCGCATCGCGCCGCATGGTAATGCGCTCGACCGTAAAGACGGGGAACCACTCCTGCTCGTTGTAATAGCCGGTGTGGTCGCCGTAGGGGCCTTCCAGCGCATGTTCGTAGGCCGCGGGCGCACCCTTGACCGGACGCGGCGGCGCGCCTGCAGGAGCGGGCGAGGGTGCGCCTTCCTGCGGATAGATGAAGCCTTCGAGCACGATTTCGGCGCGCGCGGGCACCTGCAAGCCGTCGACGCCCGGCGTGATGCATTTCGCCAGTTCGGTGCGGCCGCCGCGCAGCAGCCCGGCGAACTGGTATTCGGAGAGCGTGTCCGGCACCGGCGTGACCGCGCCGAGGATCGTGGCGGGATCGGCGCCAAGCACCACGGCCACCGGATATGGCTTGCCGGGATTCTGTAGTGCGAACTCCCGAAAATCGAGTGCGCCGCCACGATGTGCGAGCCATCGCATGATCAGTTTGTTACGTCCGATCAATTGCTGGCGATATATGCCTAAGTTTTGTCGGCTCTTGTTCGGACCTTTTGTGACGGTCAGGCCCCACGTAATCAGGGGGCCCGCATCGCCTGGCCAGCAGGTCTGAATGGGCAGCCTGGCAAGGTCGACGTCGTTGCCTTCCCAGACGATTTCCTGGCACGGAGGCGCACTTACCGTTTTGGGCGCCATGTCCCACACGGCCTTCGCGAGCGAGAACAGCTTGCCCGCGTCCTTGAGCCCCTTGGGCGGCTCCGGCTCCTTCAATGCGGAGAGCAGACGCCCCACGTCGCGCAGCGATTCGAGCGCGGCATCGTCGCCTTCACCCGCCCGCGCGTCGATACCCATGCCGAGCGCGACGCGGCGCGGCGTGCCGAACAGGTTGCCGAGGACCGGGAACGCATGCTGTGTCCGGCTCTCAAACAACAGCGCCGGGCCGCCGGCGCGTAGCACGCGGTCGCACAGCTCGGTCATTTCCAGGATTGGCGAGACGCTCTGTGAGATACGGCGCAGTTCACCGATCGTCTCGAGACGGCCGACGAAATCGCGCAGGTCTTTGTATTTCATCTGATGCTGTTCAGTGCCGCGCAAGCGGCGGGAAGAAAGGGCGCAGCCGGGCTTCACGGCGCCAGAACGATTGTCGATTTTACCTGTGTTGACAGGCGTACGTAGATCGGCCAAATGGCTTAGGTAGGAAGATTGATTCGAGATGGCTCAAGAGGCGCATGCTGCGCGGCTCTCAGCGGACTGAACGCTGTTCGTTATTACAATTAGTTATACATTTGCCAATCTATAGTGTTGACGATCTATAAAACCCTGCATAGAATCCGTCCACATTGGTTGCAGGGCGTGAACCTTTTTACCACTGCCCCCGGTCCCTTTTGACGCAACGCGTCACCGTTTACCGACCCCCTGCACGGTATCTGACGGTCTGACTGAAGTCCTCGCCAGCGCCTGTTGACGCTGGTTTTTCGCGTGGGAGCCACCGCCTGCATGTTTTTTTGGCATGCCGCGGTCCACTTTCAGGATGGCTCCCCACAAACGGTATATGCCGTTTTCCCGACGTCGCTGCTGCCCTAACCAGACGGAGCGCGCGATGTCTTGACTCTGCGAATGTGCGGTACCGCCTTTTCATCTGGCGGAGTTCGCGGATCATGCAACATGGGAGATCTGAATGAACGCCTGGTTATCGTGGCGTCCCGATGAGCGTATCGCGCAGGTTGTGCGTGGTGTGCTGCGACGCGGGACGCGAATGAGTCATCACCTGTTCAGCATTGTCGGCGGTATCGCTGTCGTGCTGGCACTCGTCCTGTGGCTGATGCCGGCCTTGCGCGGCACTCTGGCCGCCAAGCTTATGCCGGTCGTTTCCGCGGCTGTGCAAGCCGGTCCCGCGCGTCTGCTGCAGGGTCATCCGCTGCCGGCTTTCGGGCCGCCCGGAAGCGCGTCCTCTGACGACTCGCTGGCAGCCAACTCGAACAATTCCGACCCCGCGAGCGTCGCGAACAACGGCAACGCCGCCGTCACCGCGAGCAACACCAGCTACGACGGAGCTTCCGACGGCACCGGCTCGGCCGGTATGGGCGTCGCGGCATTGAACGGCCTCGACCCGCGCACCATGCAAGGCGTCACCGCGCTGGCGCGCCTGATTCCGGCGCAGCGCGTCTCCGCCGATGCACGCGACGATCGCGTGCTGGTTTCGACCCGTGAACAGGATCTGGTCGCGTCCTACTTGGCGCGCCGTTATCGCGTTGCGCAGGAGCCGGTGAGCGAGCTCGTGAAAGCCGCATTCGACACCGGCCGCGAAGTCGGTCTCGATCCGCTTCTGCTGTTGTCCGTCATGGCGATCGAATCGGGCTTCAATCCGTACGCTGAGAGCGGCGTGGGTGCGCAAGGCCTGATGCAGGTGATGTCCAAGGTGCACTCGGACAAATTCCAGTATTTCGGCGGCCAGAGCGCGGCGCTCGAACCCCTTGCGAACATCAAGGTGGGCGCGTTGGTGCTGAAGGATTGCATCGCACGCGGCGGTTCGTTGCCGGGCGGCTTGCGTCTGTATGTTGGCTCGACCTCGCCGGACGACGGCGGCTATGGTGCCAAGGTGATGGCCGAGCGCGGCCGTCTGCGCGATGTGGTGCGTGGCCGCAAGGTGCCGATCAATGCACCGCAGGCGCCGGTTCTGGCCGCGTCGGCCAATACGACGGCGGCAGCGTCTGCCAGCAACGGCAAGCGTGTGCAGATGACGCTCGGCAGCAGCCATCCGTTGAGCGCAGCGGCGCCGGCTAAAGCGCCAGTTTCCGAGCAGGACGACGCCAGCTCCAATGCAACCAAGCATGTGGCTTCGGCTTCGGAAATGGGCGCCTGAAGAGGGCGGCGCGGCTTTCGCGGTTTGAGGCAGGAGCCGGCAGCAAGAAAAAAGGACACTCGCGAGTGTCCTTTTTTTCGTCTGATGGTTGAGAGGGCGAATCGCGTCACACTCGCCGGGGTGTGTTCCTTTCCGGAAAATAACGCGGAAGCGCTTTGATTTCTTCGCTCAGCTCCGCCCGAAGAGTTTCGCCAGCCGTTCGACCGCCTCTTCCAGCTTCGGGTAGGCAGTAGCGTACGACAGCCGGATGTAGTCTTTAGGCGCGTGCGTGCCGAAGTCCATGCCCGGCACCAGCACGACGCCCGCATCGTGCAGCATCGCTTTGGTGAGCGCCGCGCTGTCGCCGGCCGCGGGGTGGGCGACCGCGCGGCAATCGGCATACACATAGAATGCGCCGTCAGGCATAACTGGCACCGAGAAGCCGAGCGATTCCAGCGCCGGCGCGATGAAGTTGCGGCGGCGCTGAAATTCCAGGCGCCGCGCTTCGTAGATCGCAATCGTTTCCGGTTCGAAGCAGGCAAGCGCCGCGTGCTGGGCGAGCGCCGACGCACAGATGAACAGGTTTTGCGCCAGCTTTTCGAAGGCGCCGACCATGCCGGGAGGCACCACCAGCCAGCCCAGTCGCCAGCCGGTCATGTTGAAGTACTTCGAAAAGCTGTTGACCGTGACCACGTCCTCACCGAACGAGAGCGCCGACACGGGCTTCGTGCCGTAGGACAGGCCTTGGTAGATCTCGTCGACGATGGTAAAGCCGCCACGCGCCCGGACGGCTTTGACGATGCGCTCGAGTTCTGCCGGTTCGATCGACGTGCCGGTCGGGTTCGACGGCGAGGCGAGCAGTACGCCGCGGGTGCGTTCGTCCCACAGGCGCTCGACATCAGCGGCGGTCAGCTGGAAGCGTTCGGCCGGGCCGCTCGGCACCATGACGGGCTTGCCTTCCGCAGCGATCACGAAATGGCGGTTGCACGGGTAGCACGGGTCGGGCATTAGCACTTCGTCGTCGCGATCGACCAGCGCCGCGCACGCCAGCAGCAGCGCCGCCGATGCGCCGGCGGTGACGACGATCCGTGCCGGATCTACATCGACGCCGTAGAAGTCGGCGTAGTGCGCCGAGATCGCTTCGCGCAGCGTATGCAGGCCAAGCGCGTTGGTGT
Organism: Paraburkholderia sp.; assembly: GCA_036383775.1. GTDB lineage: Bacteria > Pseudomonadota > Gammaproteobacteria > Burkholderiales > Burkholderiaceae > Paraburkholderia. The sequence goes on from DASVNP010000079.1 coordinate 10,084, forward strand.
ATTGGGTGACGCCACGGCGCAGCGCGCTCGCGGCCGCCTCGATGACCGGTTCGGGCGCGGTGAAATCGGGCTCGCCGATTCCCATGTGAATGATGTCGCGTCCGTCGCGCTCGAGGAGCGCGGCCTCCTTGGCCAGTTCCATCACGTAGAAGGGCTGGATCGCGTCTACGCGAGCGGCAAGCCGCACCAGGGGTTCGGTCACGGAGTTCATACAATCAAATCCAGTTCAGAAGCAAAAGCTGGGCACCGTTTCGCGCGTTCATTGATGCGCGAAACGGTGTCCTTACAAGCGGTTCGGTTTCGCTGCGTTCAGCTTAGGCGCTTGCCGACGACTCCCGCGGGCACCGGGGTCAGCGCCTTGTCCTCAACGCTTGCGGGCCGCCTGCGTTTCATCCACGCGCAGTTGCGCCGCCAGCTTGTCCAGCACGCCGTTGACGTACTTGTAGCCGTCAGCGCCGCCGAACGTCTTGGCGAGTTCCACCGCTTCGTTGATCACCACCCGATAGGGGATGTCGACGTTATTCTTCAGCTCGAACGCGGCGACCATCAGCACCGCGCGTTCGACCGGCGAGAGCTGCTCGATCGGACGGTCCAGACACGGGGCGATCGCGGCGGACAGTGCTTCCGAATCGCGGATCACGCCATGCAGAATGGCGTCCAGATGTTCATGGTCGGCCTTGTCGAAGCCTTGCGCGCCGCGCAGTTGCGCGTCGATCTCACCGGCGGGCGAACCCGACAGCAGCCACTGGTAAAGCCCCTGCGTGGCCAGTTCGCGGGAGCGTCGGCGTGCACTCTTCATGCCTCTTCCTCTTCTTCGTCCTCTTCCTCGTCGTCGCCGCCGAGTTGTTCCAATGCGACAGCGAGGTTCGCCATCTCGACAGCGACGCGCGCCGCGTCACGACCCTTCTCGGTCATGCGGGCGACAGCCTGCTCGTCGTTTTCGGTGGTCAGCACGGCATTCGCGACCGGAATGCCGAAGTCGAGGCCAATCCGCATGATGCCGGCGCCGCTTTCGTTCGAGACCAGCTCGAAGTGGTACGTTTCGCCGCGGATCACTGCGCCGAGCGCGATCAGCGCGTCGAATTGCGCGCTTTCGGCGAGCTTTTGCAGTGCCAGCGGGATTTCCAGCGCGCCGGGCACGGTGACGAGCAGCACGTCTTCGCCGGTCACGCCGAGGCGTTCGAGTTCTTCGATGCAGGAGTCTGCGAGGCCGTTGCAAACGGGTTCGTTAAAGCGTGCCTGTACGATGCCGATACGCAGTCCGTCGCCGTCGAGGTTCGGTTGGTATTGTCCGATTTCCATGTGAATTCCGTAGTGTTTTGAGTGGGCGCCAAGCGCGTGAATGGTCGGATCAGCTTTGGTGTGGAGCCTGTGCCTTGCCGCCCGGCATCGGTACGAAGCCTGTGACTTCGAGACCGTAGCCCGACATGCTGCCCAGTTTGCGCGGGTTCGACAGTACCTGCATCTTGCCGACACCGAGTTCGCGCAGAATCTGCGCACCGATGCCGTACGTCTTGAAGTCGACCGGGCGGCGTTTGAGCGCCTCGGCTCTTTCCTTCGAGTCGAACGCCTTGAATACGTCGATCAGATGGTCCTTCGAGTCGCCGCAATTCAGGAGCACGATCACGCCGCAGTCGCGCGCGGCGATCTCTTTCATGGCGGCATCCAGCGTCCACGAGTGGGTGGATTCGCCGACTTCGAGCAGATCCAGTACCGACAGCGGCTCGTGCACACGCACCAGCGTGTCCTGATCCGTGCACGGCGTGCCGCGGACCAGCGCGATATGCGGCTGGCCGCTCGGCTGGTCGAGATACATGACCGCGCGGAACGGGCCGTGCGCCGTCTGCATGGTGCGTTCGCAAATACGCTCGACGATCGACTCGGTGCGACTGCGATAGTGGATCAGATCGGCGATCGTGCCGATTTTCAGACCGTGTTCTTTCGCGAACTCCAGCAGATCCGGCAGGCGCGCCATTGTGCCGTCGTCCTTGATCACTTCGCAGATCACCGCCGCCGGCGTGAGGCCCGCCAGCGCGGTGAAGTCGCAGCCTGCCTCGGTGTGGCCGGCACGCACCAGCACGCCACCAGGCTGGGCCATGATCGGGAACACATGGCCGGGCTGAACGATGTGATCGGCCTTGGCGTCCGGCGCGACCGCGGTAGCGATGGTGCGGGCGCGGTCGGCCGCCGAGATGCCGGTGGTCACGCCTTCAGCCGCTTCAATGCTGACGGTGAATGCCGTGCCGTATTGCGTGCCGTTGCGGTAGGTCATGAGCGGCAGGTTCAGCAGTTTGCAGCGTTCCTGCGTGAGCGTCAGACAGATCAGGCCACGGCCGTAGCGGGCCATGAAATTGATCGCTTCCGGCGTGATGAATTCGGCGGCGATCACGAGATCGCCTTCGTTTTCGCGGTCTTCTTCGTCGACGAGGATCACCATCCGGCCTGCTTTCAGTTCGGCAATGATCTCTGTAGTGGAGGCGAGCGTCATGTTGGCGTGATTATCGAAGAAAGCGCGTATTTTACGCCACGCGCGACTTCGCGTCGCCCTCGACGGATGGCATAGGCCGTTTGGCCGACTGGCGATGAGCCGTGCGCCGTTGCTATGCTCGTTGAAACGATAGACGCATGAACCTGCTGAAGGCGGCGGGGCGCCGCCGCCAGCCCATGCGTGGCCGGGTTCGCGGCCGGTTATTTGGGCGCGTTCAGCATCCGCTCCACATACCGCGCAATCAGATCGATCTCCAGATTCACCTGCGTGCCTTCGCGCAGACGCTTGAGCGCGGTCACTTCGACCGTGTGCGGAATCAGATTGATAGAGAACTCGCAGCCATCGTCGCGATCTTTAACCGAGTTGACGGTCAGGCTGACACCGTTGACAGTGATAGAGCCCTTGAACGCCAGGTAGCGGCCGATCTCGCGCGGCGCCAGTACGCGCAGTTCGTGCGATTCGCCGACCGGCGCGAAATGCGTGACCGTGCCGAGGCCATCCACGTGGCCTGAGACAATGTGGCCGCCGAGCCGGTCGTGCGCGCGCAGCGCTTTCTCGAGATTGACTTCGCCGGTCTCGCCGAGGCCGGCGGTGCAGTTCAGGCTTTCGCGCGACACGTCGACTTCGAACGAATGCTCGGTCTTGGCCACGACGGTCATGCAGGCGCCCTGGATCGTGATACTGTCGCCGAGCTGCACGTCGTCGAGATCGAGACCGCCGGCTTCCACGTTGAGACGCACGCCCGCGTCGCCGTCCGCGCCGAGCGGCTTGACTGATTCAATGCGGCCCACGGCCGCGACGATTCCTGTAAACATCGTATTAATCCTCGATCAATTCGAAACGGGGGGAGACGCTGGATCGGCATCGGATTCCGGGGCGGACTGCGGCGCGAAGCGCGCGAGAATCCGCAGGTCGTCGCCGATCCGGTCGACTGCGTGGAAATTCAGTTTGACGCGGCCTTCAAGGGTTTCCGGCGCGCCCAGATTGAACATGCTCATCGAATCCATGCCCAGCAGACTGGGTGCGAGATAGATCAGGAGCTCGTCCACGCAGCCTTCGCGCAGCAGCGAGCCGTTCAGCTTGTAGCCCGCCTCGACGTGCAGTTCGTTCACGTTGCGCTCGCCAAGCACTTTGAGCACCGCGGGCAGATCGACCTTGCCGTCCGGATTCGCCAGCGGGACGATTTCGGCGCCGCGATCGCGCAGCGCGCTGGCACGATCGGCAAGTCGCTCGTCGAGATCGCCACAGAAGATCAGTGTGGGCGCGCCGGCCAGGATCTGAGCCTCGGGCGGCACGTCGAGCCGGCTGTCGATCAGCACGCGTTGCGGTTGGCGCGGCGTCTCGACGGCCCGTACGGTCATGCGCGGATTGTCTTCCTTGACCGTGCCGATGCCGGTCAGGATCGCCGACGCGCGGGCGCGCCAGGCGTGGCCGTCGGCGCGCGCCGCTTCGCCGGTAATCCACTGGCTGATGCCGGAAGGCAAACCGGTGCGGCCGTCCAGCGAGGCCGCCACTTTCATGCGGACCCACGGGCGGCCCCGTGTCATGCGCGACACGAAGCCGATATTCAGTTCGTGCGCTTCGTTGGCGAGCAGCCCGCAGCGCACTTCGATCTCGGCGTCGCGCAGTATGGCAAGACCGCGTCCGGACACTTGAGGGTTGGGGTCTTCCATCGCTGCGACCACGCGCGCAACCTGCGCTTCGATCAGCGCGTTCGCGCATGGCGGCGTGCGGCCGAAATGGCTGCACGGTTCGAGCGTCACATAGGCCGTGGCGCCGCGCAGATCGTGGCCGCGCGAGCGCGCGTCTTTCAACGCGCGGACCTCGGCATGATCCTGGCCGGCCGGTTGTGTGAAGCCTTCGCCGATCACCTCGCCGTTCTTGACGAGCACGCAGCCGACCCGCGGGTTCGGGTCGGTGGTGTACATGCCTCGCTTGGCCAGGGCGAGCGCGCGCTCCATATGGAGGAAATCGGTTTGCGAGAACATCGGCGTCCGGTTGGGTAGGGTGGCTAGGCGGTAACGAGCCTCGGTACTGACAGTGTCAGCGTCATGCAGGCTTTAACCGGCGAGCGAGGCAAACGCGCCACGCGCCGCGTCGATCGTGGCATCGACGATCGCGTCGTCATGCACGATCGAAACGAAACCCGCTTCATACGCCGACGGCGCGAAGTACACGCCGGCGTCGAGCATCTTGTGAAAGAACGCGTTGAAGCGCGGCACGTCGCTCCTCGTCACTTCGGCGAAACTGGTCGGGACCGACTCCGTGAAGTAGAGGCCGAACATGCCGCCGAGAGAATCGGCCGCGAACGGCACCTTCGCTTCACGCGCAACCTTTGTGAGACCTTGCACGAGGCGCTCGGTGCGAGCGGCGAGCGTGTCGTAAAAGCCTGGCGCCTGGATCAGTTGCAGCGTTTTCAGCCCGGCGGCGACCGCGATCGGATTGCCTGACAGCGTGCCTGCCTGATAGACGCCGCCGAGCGGCGCGAGGTGGGCCATGATGTCGCGCCGGCCGCCGAAAGCCGCCGCCGGCATGCCCCCACCGATCACCTTGCCCAGACACGTCAGATCCGGCGTGATGCCGTAGACCTCTTGCGCGCCGCCCAGAGCGACGCGGAAGCCGCACATCACTTCGTCGAAAATCAGCACCGCGCCGTATTCGGTGCACAGGCGGCGCAGCGCTTGCAGGAATTCAGGCGTAGCGCGCACGAGGTTCATGTTGCCCGCCACCGGCTCGACGATCACCGAGGCGATCTCGTTGCCGAAAGCCTTGAACGCTTCTTCGAGTTCGGCGACGTTGTTGTATTCCAGCACGGTGGTGTGCTTGGCGATATCCACCGGCACCCCCGCCGAAGTCGGATTGCCGAAGGTCAGCAGACCCGAGCCGGCTTTCACCAGCAGGCTGTCCGCGTGGCCGTGATAGCAGCCTTCGAACTTGACGATACGGCTGCGGTTCGTAAAGCCGCGCGCGAGACGCAGCGCGCTCATGGTCGCCTCGGTGCCGCTCGAGACCATGCGAACCTGTTCGATGGAGGGCACGAGCTTGCAGATTTCCTCGGCGATTTCCACTTCCGATTCGGTCGGTGCGCCGAACGAGAAGCCATTGACCAGCACGCGCTGCACGGCTTCGAGCACTTCCGGATGAACGTGGCCGAGGATCATCGGGCCCCATGAGCCGATGTAGTCGATGTAGCGCTTGCCGTCCGCGTCCCAGAAGTACGGGCCTTGCGCGCGCTCGATGAAGCGCGGCGTGCCGCCAACCGAGCGGAAGGCGCGGACCGGCGAGTTCACGCCGCCGGGAATGGTGCGTTGCGCGCGTTCGAAGAGGATTTCGTTTTGGGACATGGCGATGACTGGAATAGGGGTTGCGCGGCGGCACGGGTTGCCTGAAGGCGATTCGCGCGGCGCCGGATAGTGGGGAAATTGTACCGGAGTCAGCGTGAACCGGTTCTGCTGGCGCGCTTGCCGGTGAGTTCCGCCCAGCGCTTTTCCAACGCGCCTTCGGCGATCGGCTTGATTACGGTGCCGGAACTTTGCGCGTCCCACGTTTGCACGGAGAAAGGGTGTGCGCGCAACATCTCGCGCGGAATCACCACGCCTTCGTGTGCATCGACGAGCCAGTCGTACACGAAGTCGATGCACAACCGGTAGCCTCGCTTGGTCGTTGCATCAGGAACCTCGTACGGCGAGCGCGTCACATAGCCCGAGCCGAAAATACCTTTCGGTTCCTGAGCGACTCGATGCAGAAACACGCGATCGCCTGGCAGGATGCCGCGCGCAAAACCGCAGCCCCAAGCGTCGGCCACCGCGACGCCGCTGGCAACCCGTTTGGCTACGCCGGGCAATTCGGGCCATGGCCATTTCTTGGGGCTCCAGATCAGCAGGAAAGCGGTCATCGCCGGATCGATACAGGTTAGTGGGAGAGGGGGCCGCGGACACGTTCGCGCGACGCCCGGATCGTTCAGGCGCCAGCTTAACCGATCGACGGTGCTGCCGCCGCGCGTCGTTCGGGCGCAGAAGGACGCACTGCGCACCATCAGGTCCGTGGCGAGGCGGGCGTGTTAACCGTCGCGTACAATTGAGGCGTCAAGCTGCAGCTTTCTCCGTTTTATGTGTTCCGCGACCGATGATGGCGCGGCGCTTCCCCTGGATTCCGATGTCTCACACCACCAGAAGCCGGCCCGATGGCCGGCTGATTCTGTTGCTCGGTGCGCTTGCCGCATGCGGGCCGATTTCCATCGATATGTATCTGCCGAGCCTGCCGACCATCGCGCAGGCGTTCTCCATCGGCACCGGTACTGCGCAAACCACGCTCACCAGTTTCATGTTCGGCTTCTCGATCGGCATGCTGCTGTACGGTCCGCTGTCGGATACCTATGGCCGTCGGCCGGTGCTGCTCGGCGGCATTGTGATGTATGCGCTGGCCAGTGTGGCTTGTACATTGTCGTTCTCGATCGGCTCGCTGGTGATGTTCCGTTTCGTGCAGGCGTTGGGCGCGGGCGCGGCTTCGGTGCTGGCGCGCGCCATCGCGCGCGACGCGCACGGCCCCGCCGATGCCGCTCGCGTGCTGTCGATGCTTGCCATCGTCACGTCGATCGGACCATTGCTCGCGCCGCTGCTCGGCGGGCAGTTGCTGCTTCTCGGTGGCTGGCGTGTCGTTTTCATTGCGTTGACGCTGTTCGGCACGGTGTGCGCGGTGACGGCCTTTCTCAAGGTGCCGGAAACGTGGCCGCGCGAGAAGCGCGCGCACGCGGCGTTGCTGAAGTCGTTCGCCGCGTACGGCAGCTTGCTGCGCGATCCGGTTGCGTGGGGACTCATGCTATGCGGAGGCATGGCGTTCGCGTCCATGTTTGCCTACATCACGGCCACGCCGTTCGTGTACATCGAATATTTCCACGTGTCGGCGCAGCACTATGGCTTTCTGTTCGCGCTGAATATCGTCGGCATCATGTTCGGCAACTTCATGAACACGCGTCTCGTCGGCCGGCTCGGCTCGCTGCCGATCATTTCCTTCGCGGCTTCCGTGAGTTGCGTCGCGTCGCTGTTCGTCTGCCTCGTCTCGCTGACCGGCTGGGGTGGCCTGTGGTCGATTGTCTTCGGCCTGTTCTTCGTGGTCGGCGTGGTGGGCCTGTTGTCCGCCAATTGCACGACTGATTTGATGCATCGCTATCCGGTCAATGCCGGCGCGGCGGCGGCCGTATTCGGCGCTGTGCAGCTTGCGCTCGGCGCGCTGTCGAGCCTCGCGGTCGGACTCTGGCAGGACGGCTCGCCCAAGGGCATGGGCATCGTGGTGGGCGTGGCGGGCTTGCTCTGTTATCTCGGCCGGATTCTGGTCGTGCGATGGCACGGAACGAAGGCGCCTGTTGCCGTTGTTTAATCGTTGACAAAGCGCGGGCCGCGGCGGCATCTACGGAAAACACCAGGTGTTGCGTGCGCGCTACCGTGCGATCCGATTTGCATTGCTATGATGGCATCACTGTTCCTCGGAGCGGCAATCATGGCGATCAGAGATTTGATGAATGGCGAACGGCAACACGCCGCATTCGCTGAAGCGCAGAAGCTGGCGGACAGCGGCGCTTACCACGACTACACAGACATCGAATACGTCTTGCGCTTTGATTATGGTTTGTCTGATGTATCGACACTGCTCGACAGCCAGTTGATGCATCGCGACCTGAACCGCCGTTGTGCGGATGCGCGCGAGAAGCTGGAGATGATCGGCGTGTGACGTTGGCCGTCGCGTGCGCAGCGGTGCTTCGCTCAAGCTTCCGGGATCGCGCTAACGAACCGGGTTGCGTGCGCGATCTGGCTGTGCGGGCACGCGCACATGCGCCAGAAACAACAAAGCCCCGTAAGCATTTGAACTTACGGGGCTTTCTCGATGTTCTGGCGGAGGCGGTGAGATTCGAACTCACGGAAAGATTGCTCCTTCGCCGGTTTTCAAGACCGGTGCCTTAAACCGCTCGGCCACACCTCCAAGCCCGAAATTGTAACCTGAAAAAACCTTGCTGCGGTGCTCGGTCGATCTGCAATCACTGCGGATCTTTCAGAAACAGCGCTTGCAGATCGTTCAGGAACGCCTGGCCAAGCGGCGTCGGTGCAATTTTTTCGTGGTCGCGTGTGATCAGCTTGCGCCGTTCGGCTTCCTGCAAGGCCGGCTCGATCGATGTCATCGACAAGCCCGTGCGCTCGATAAACCGATGTACCGGAAACCCTTCCACCAGTCGCAGCGCGTTCAGCATGAACTCGAACGGCAGATCGCGCGCCGCGACTTCATGCTCTTCCTGCACCGCGGTGCCGGCCAACGCTTGCTCGATGAAAGTGGCGGGGTGCTTGTAGCGCGCCTGGCGCAGCACGCGATTCGGAAACGACAGCTTTGTATGCGCACCCGCACCGATGCCGAGATAATCGCCGAAGCGCCAATAGTTCAGGTTGTGCTTGCTCTGCCGGTGCGGCTGCGCATACGCCGACACCTCGTAGTGCCCGTAACCGGCAGCGGCGGTGCGTTCGTGAATCCAGTCCTGCATGTCGGCGGATGCGTCGTCGTCGGGCAGGGCGGGCGGGAACTTGGCGAACAGCGTGTTCGGTTCGAGCGTGAGGTGATACAGCGACAAATGCGGCGGCGCGAACGACAACGCGGTATCGACATCGGCCTGGCATTCGGCAAGCGTCTGCCCCGGCAACGCGAACATCAGGTCGAGATTGAAATTGTCGAAGGTGGTCGCGGCCACCTCGACTGCATGGCGTGCCTGCGCCGAATCGTGAATCCGGCCGAGCGCTTTCAGATGCGCTTCGTTGAAACTCTGGATGCCCACCGACAGCCGGTTCACACCGCTTGCGCGAAACTGCGCGAACTTGGCGGCTTCGAATGTGCCGGGATTCGCTTCAAGGGTAATTTCCGCGTCGGCGTCGAGTGGCAGCAGCGCGCGCACGTCCGAGAGCATCCGGTCGAGGCCGGCCGCCGACAACAGACTCGGCGTGCCGCCGCCAATGAACACCGTATGCACCTGGCGCCCCCAGACAAGCGGCAGCGCCATCTCGAGATCGGCGCGCAAGGCGTCGAGATACTCGGTCTCCGGGAAGGTGTCGCCTTTCCATTCGTGCGAGTTGAAATCGCAATACGGACACTTGCGCACGCACCACGGAAAATGCACATACAACGCCAACGGCGGCAGCGACGTCAGCCGGATGCTGCCCGGCGACGTGAAGGCCTTGATGACACCGTTGCCGATATCGGCCGGCGCCGGTTTGATCGGAATCACGCTTCCTCCGTCAGACGCGCAAGCAGTTGGCGCAATGCGATCGCGCGATGGCTGCTGGCGTTCTTGACCGCCGGATCGAGTTCTGCGGCGCTCGCATTCAACGACGGCAAGAAGAAGTACGGGTCGTAGCCGAAACCATGTCCGCCGCGCGGCGCGTCCAGCATTTCGCCATGCCAGCGGCCTTCGGCGATCAGCGGTTCGGGATCGTCCGCGTGACGCACCAGCGCCAGCACGCAGTAGTAGTACGCGCGGCGATCGGCTTCACCTTGCATGACCGAGACGAGACGCGCGTTATTCGCCGCGTCGCTCTTCTCGCCGCCGGCGAGCTGCGCGTAGCGCGCCGAGTAGACGCCCGGCGCGCCGCACAGCGCGCGCACGCACAGGCCCGAATCGTCGGCGAGCGCGGGCAGGCCCGTCAGCTTCGCGGCGTGGCGGGCCTTGGTCAGCGCGTTTTCAACAAAGGTCGGATGCGGTTCTTCCGCTTCCGGCACATTCAATTCGCCCTGCGCAATCAGTTCGATGCCGGCCGCGCCGAGCAACGCCGCGAACTCGCGCAGCTTGCCCGCGTTGTTCGACGCCAGCACGACCCGTTTCAGCGGCGTTTGCGACGGCGCGCCGGATGCGGCCGCGCCGTTGTCTCGACTCACTTCATTCACCCTTGTGCTCCAGCGCGGCCTTCTGCTTCTCGATCAGCGTGTTGATGCCGTCGCTCGCCAGGTCCAGCAGTGCGTTCATTTCATTGCGCGAGAAGGGCACGCCCTCGGCCGTGCCCTGGATCTCGACGAACCCGCCGGCGCCGGTCATCACGACATTCATGTCGGTGTCGCATTGCGAGTCTTCGTCGTAATCGAGATCCAGCACCGGCAGGCCGTCGTACACGCCAACCGAAATCGCCGCGACGTAATCGCTGATCGGCGAGCTTTCAATGCGACCGGTAGCCAGCAGCTTCGCCACAGCGTCATGCGCGGCCACGAATGCGCCGGTAATGCTCGCCGTGCGCGTGCCGCCGTCGGCCTGGATCACGTCGCAGTCAATATGCAGCGTACGCGCGCCGAGTTTTTCCAGATCGAACACCGAGCGCAGCGCGCGGCCGATCAGACGCTGGATTTCCTGGGTGCGGCCGGTCTGCTTGCCGCGCGCCGCTTCGCGGTCGCTGCGGGTGTGCGTGGCGCGCGGCAGCATGCCGTATTCGGCGGTTAGCCAGCCCTGGCCGCGATCGCGCAGAAACGAAGGCACGCTTTCGGCGATGCTTGCGGTGCAGATCACTTTCGTATCGCCGAATTCGACCAGCACCGAGCCCTCCGCGTGCTTCGTATAGTGGCGCGTGATGCGCACGTCGCGCAGCTGATTGGCCTTGCGGCCGCTGGGGCGTTGAGTGTTGTCGGTCATATGAGGATCGGTCAGGAAGAAAGCAGGAGGGAAACCGCAATTTTACAGCCGATCGGGCAGGGCGGCAGGCCGCATGTGTCGCGGCTCCCGGCTGGGGGCATCGTCGGGCGGCCTGTCCGCCAAAAATGGGATAATGCCGGTTCACCGCCCCGCGTCTCGTACACGCCGGGCGATTCGACTCCCCGGCCATCGTTCAACGCATGGCCACAATCGCGAGAAATACGATGATCTACAGCATGACGGGCTATGCGAGCGCCACGCGCGAACTCGTCGCCGCCTCGGGCACGGGTGGCGTAAGCGTCTCGGTCGAACTGCGCACGGTGAACTCGCGCTTTCTCGATCTGAACTTCCGCATGCCGGAAGACGTGCGCGTGTGCGAACCCACGCTGCGCGAGATGCTGATGAACAAGCTGTCGCGCGGCAAGGTGGATATCCGTATCAACCTGCAACGCAGCGAGCAGTCGGCCAACGCTGGCTCGGTGAATAAAGATGCGCTCACCCAACTCGCGCTGCTCGAACGCACGGTGCTCTCGACGTTCCCTGAAGCCGGGCGTCTGCGCACCGGCGAAATTCTGCGCTGGCCAGGCGTGCTGGCCGAAAGCGGCGTGGCGCCGGAAACGTTGCGCGACGCGGTGCTGGCGTGCGGCAAGCAGGCCATCGCGGACCTGATCGACGTGCGCGCTCGTGAAGGCGCGCAACTGGCCACCATGCTGATTGCCAACGTGACCGAAATGGAATCGATCGTCACGAAGATCACGCCGCTCGTGCCGGAGCTGATCGCCAAGCATCAGCAGAAGATTGTCGAACGGCTGCAGGAAGCGCTCGGCATCGCCGCGCCGGATGCGGCGGCGACGATCGTCTCTCGTGAGGAAATCAACGAGCGGATTCGCCAGGAAGTGACGATGTACGGCATCCGTATCGACATCGCCGAAGAACTCTCGCGCCTCACGGCTCACCTGAACGAAACGCGTCACGTGATCCAGAAGGGCGGCAAGGTCGGCAAGCGCCTCGACTTCATGATGCAGGAACTGAATCGCGAAGCGAACACGCTCGGCTCGAAGGCGGCCGCGAAAGAACTGGCGGATTCGTCGATGACCCTGAAGCTGCTCATCGAACAGATGCGCGAGCAAGTACAGAATCTGGAATAAGGCTGGAGCACCAACAACATGACCGACCACACACGCGAAACGCCGCGCAATCCGTACGCCGGTGCTTACCCTGGCAACCTGTTCATGGTCGTCGCGCCCTCGGGCGCCGGCAAGTCGACGCTCGTGAACGCGCTGCTCGCGAGCGACAACGCGATCCGTCTGTCGATCTCCTACACGACGCGTCCGCCGCGTTCAAAGGAACAGGACGGCGAGCATTACCACTTCACCACCGTCGACGATTTCATGAAGCGCCACGATGCCGGCGAGTTTCTGGAAAGCGCGGAAGTGCACGGCAATTACTACGGCACCTCGCGCGTGTGGATCGAGCAGCAGATGAAAAGCGGCCATGACGTGCTGCTCGAAATCGACTGGCAGGGCGCGCAGCAGGTGAAGAAGCAGTTTCACAACGCAGTGGAAATTTTCATTCTTCCGCCGTCGCTCGAAGCGCTCGAAGACCGTCTGAAAAAGCGTGGCCAGGATGAGCCGAACGTCATTACGCGCAGGCTGCTGGCGGCCGGCAGCGAGATGGCGCACGCGGCGGAAGCGGAGTACGTGGTGATCAACGAGAACTTCGAACGCGCGCTAGGCGAATTGCAGTGCCTCGTGGCCGCGACCCGTTCGCGCTTCGCCTCGCAATACGCACGCCACACGCAGCTTTTCGTGCAGCTCGGCATCCATCTGCCGCATGCGTGAGCGCGGTAGTGATTCGAGCACATAAGGTAGAATAAGCAACATACTGAGAAGGAACCCAACATGGCCCGCATTACCGTCGAAGACTGCCTCAAACAGATCCCGAACCGTTTCGAACTCGCGCTTGCCGCAACCTATCGCGCGCGTCAGCTCGCTCAAGGCCACACGCCGAAGATCGAAAGCCGCGACAAGCCCACGGTCATCGCGCTGCGCGAAATCGCAGCCGGCCAGGTCGGCGTCGAAATGCTGAAGAAGGTGCCTGTCTGAGGCGCATTGTTTGGTATTCGATCGCCGAATTTGCCACTCGCGTTTGCCACACGTATTTGCGACACCTGATCGCACCCACGTGCAGACCGGCGTCCAACCCTAACCGCTACGGAGGCGACCATGAGTACTACCCCGCCCACCGCCACGGAAGCGGAACACGACGCCGACTCGCCCTCGTCTGCACGGAAGTACATCGACGCGGTCCTTGAACAGTCGTTTCGCCATCTGTTCGGACCAACCGCCACGCCGGAGCAGCCGCGCCGGCATGACGTCGTCTCCATCGCCAAGCTGACGGCCACTTTGTCCGGCTATCTGCAGCCGGAAGAGATCAAACAGGTCAAGGCGGCCTTCCATTTCAGCGACGAAGCCCACCTCGGCCAGTACCGCCAGAGCGGCGAGCCCTACATCACGCATCCGGTTGCCGTGGCGGAAATCTGCGCCGGCTGGAATCTCGACGACCAGTCGATCATGGCGGCGCTGCTGCATGACGTGATGGAAGACCAGGGCGTGACCAAGGCCGAGCTCGCTGAGCGTTTCGGCGCGAAGGTCGCGGAACTGGTCGACGGGTTGTCGAAACTGGACAAGATGGAGTTTCGCAATCGCGAAGAAGCGCAGGCGGAAAACTTCCGCAAGATGCTGCTCGCGATGGCGCGCGACGTCCGCGTGATTCTGGTGAAGCTCGCCGACCGGCTGCACAACATGCGCACGCTCGGCGCGGTGCCGCCGGAAAAGCGCCGCCGCGTGGCGCGCGAAACGCTGGACATCTACGCGCCGATCGCGCACCGGCTTGGCCTGAACAATACTTATCGCGAGCTGCAGGACCTGAGCTTCGCGAACTTCAATCCGCATCGGTACGCCACGCTCGAAAAGGCCGTCAAGGCGGCGCGCGGCAACCGGCGCGAAGTGGTCGGCAAGATTCTCGAATCGGTGCAGCGCGCCATTGCCGACGCGAAGATCGACGCCGAAGTCACCGGCCGTGAGAAGACCATCTTCAGTATTTACAAGAAGATGCGCGACAAGCAGTTGTCGTTCTCGCAGGTGCTTGACGTGTACGGCTTCCGTGTCGTGGTCGAGAGCGCGCTGGAGTGCTACACCTGTATCGGCGCGTTGCATGCGCTCTACAAACCTGTGCCGGGCAAGTTCAAGGACTACATCGCGATCCCGAAGGTGAACGGCTATCAGTCGCTGCACACCACGCTGGTCGGCCCGTTCGGCGCGCCGATCGAGTTCCAGGTGCGCACGCGCAAGATGCACGAGATCGCCGAAGCCGGGGTGGCCGCGCATTGGCTGTACAAGAACGGCGGCGCGGACCTGAACGATGTGCAGAAGCGCGCGCATCAATGGCTGAAATCGCTGCTCGACATTCAGAGCGAAGCCGGCGATTCGAGCGAATTCCTCGAGCACGTCAAGATCGACCTGTTCCCGGACGCGGTCTACGTTTTCACGCCGAAGTCGAAGATCATGGCGCTGCCACGCGGCGCCACGGCGCTTGACTTCGCGTATTCGATCCACAGCGACCTGGGCAACCAGTGCGTCGCGGTCAAGATCAACAACGAACTGTTGCCGCTGCGCACCGAGCTGAAGAGCGGCGATATCGTCGAAGTCATCACGGCGCCGTATTCGAAGCCGAATCCGGCGTGGCTGGGGTTCGTGCGCACCGGCAAGGCGCGCTCGGCGATCCGCCATTATCTGAAGACGATGCGCCTGAACGAGTCCGTGCAGCTCGGCGAGCGTCTCGTCGACCAGGCGCTGAAGGGCTACGGGCTGGCGTTGTCGGATGTGACGCCGGAAGCGTGGGAAAAGCTCGTGCAGTGGACGGGCAACAAGAACCGTCAGGAAATTTTCGCGGACATCGGTCTAGGCCGGCGTGTCGCGGCGGTCATGGCCAAGCGCATCGAAGTGCTGATGAGCGGCCGCGACGCCGACGACGACGGCTCGCGCTCCGACCCCAATGCACCGCACGCGCCGCCGGTGGTCATCACCGGCACCGAGGGCATGTCGGTGCAACTGTCCGCGTGCTGCCGTCCGATTCCGGGCGACGACATCATGGGCTACATCGGCATCGGCCTCGGCATGGCGATCCATACTACCGACTGCCGGGTCGCGCAACGCATTCACCGGCGTGATCCGGGTCGCTGGATCGACGTGGCGTGGGCGCCGCAGCCGGGGCGTCTGTTCGACGTCGCGGTGAAGGTGCTGGTCAAGAACACCAAGGGTGTGTTTGCCCGCGTGGCGGCTGACATTACGTCGGCCGACGCGAACATCGTTCACATTGCGATGGACGAAGACCTGTCGCAGGAATCCACGGTGTTGCGCTTCGTGATTCAGGTCAGCGATCGCGTCCACCTGGCCAATGTGATGCGCCGGGTGCGTACGAACCCGGACGTCATGCGCATCGCACGCGAGCGGCCGAGCGAGGAAGGTCATCACCGCCACGACGGCGGCATGCGAATCGACCGCGAGCGGGCGGATTACTGACCGAGTACCTTGGGATGCTGAGCCGGCCACGTGCTGCGCTGCCGCAGAGCTTCTGGCGCGCGGCGAAGCCGGGCGAAACCGAATCAAACCGCTGGCCGAAAAGAAAAGGGCCTTCCGATCGGAAGGCCCTTTATAGGTGGTGCGGCTGGCAGGATTCGAACCCACGACCCCTTGGTTCGTAGCCAAGTACTCTATCCAACTGAGCTACAGCCGCACGCTAAACGGGTAATGCTTACAGCAATGAAACCGGGTAAAACGTAAGGGCCTCCCCGGAGGGAGGCCCTCGAATAAGTGGTGCGGCTGGCAGGATTCGAACCCACGACCCCTTGGTTCGTAGCCAAGTACTCTATCCAACTGAGCTACAGCCGCACGCAGAAACGAGATTATAGCAAAGGTTTTGAAAAAGGGAAGCATGTAACTGCGATTTGTCTCATGGTCGTGATCGTGTACCCTTGATAGGCAGTCGCTTGCTGCAGTTAACGGATCATCATGAACAAGGCCTTTGTCAAAGAATCGAGCGAAGAGAACGACGACGATCTCGACGCCACCCAGCCGGAAGTCCCCGCGGGTACGAAAAACTACATCACGCCGGCCGGTTATCGCCGCATGCGCGATGAACTGCTGCATCTGATCGACGTCGAGCGCCCAGAGGTGGTCAAGCTGGTCTCGTGGGCGGCTTCGAACGGGGATCGCTCGGAAAATGGCGATTACATCTACGGGAAACGCCGGTTGCGCGAAATCGACCGGCGCATCCGCTTCCTGACCAAGCGGCTCGATCTAGCTGAGGTCGTCGACAGCAGCAAGCAGGAGAATGTCGATCAGGTGTTCTTCGGCGCCACGGTGGAATACGCGTCAGAAGATGGTGAAGAGCACATCGTGACGATTGTCGGCATCGACGAGGTCGATCTGGATATCGGGCATGTGAGCTGGATCTCGCCGATTGCGCGCGCGCTGCTCAAGGCCAAAATCGGCGACACAGTGACGTTGTACACGCCGGCCGGCCCGCAGCCGATCGACATACTGGATGTGAAATATCCGCCGCCTGATACCGGTGGTTAGTTTCGTCGAACCTCTGGGCGAATGGAGTCGGCGAGGGCGCATCCTGCTCGCCTCCAGATCCGCTTTCGACGCGACATAAAAAAAGGCGCCGCGAACGGCGCCTTCGAGACTGCGAGTCCTGCTAGCAGCTTTAGAAGCGGTGACGCAGGCCTGCGGTCACAGCAACTTGCTTGTTGTTGCCCGAAGCGCCCAGACCGTTGATGTCGGCATCGACGATGGCGTTCTGGTTGATTTGCTGATATTCGCCTTGCAGGTACACGTCGGTACGCTTGGACAGCGCGTAGGCGGTTTGCAGGTTGAACTGGTTCCAATGCGGGCGCGTGCCTGCCAGGCTTGCGCGCGTGTACGTGTACGAACCGGCGATGCTGACTGCCGGCGTCAGAGCGTAACGGGCGTTCGCTTCAAAGTTCTGGAAGTGAGCGCTGTCGCTGGGGAAGCCGATGCCGCCCGTTTGACCCGACGCGCCTGCGCCGATGCCCGCAAGGCCTTGCAGGTTCGTTTGCGAGTAGACCAGACCAACCGTAGCCGGGCCGAACGAGTAGTTCGCGCCTGCGCCCCACGTTTGCTGACGTTTGGCGAAGAACGTGTTGTCGCTCGACACCGCGCCACCCGAGTTGAACGCCGCCGCCGCGCCGGTCGCGCCGTTGCTGTTCAGTTGCAGGTAAGCGGCAGCGAGGTTCAGGCCGCCCCAGTTATACGATGCACCCGCGCTGTAAGCACGGTTGTTGGAGAATCCGTCAGCCTGGTTCGAGAAGCCGTACAGGCCGCCGAACTTGAAGCCGCCATAGTTCACGCTCTGATACTTGACCGAGTTGTTGACGCGGAACGAGTTGTTCAGGTTGTCGTTGTCAAACGGGTGCGCGAACTGCGTGCCGCCGTATTGCGTGCCGGTCAGCGCCAGCGGGCCGACGTAGTCGACCATGCTGTCGTATTGACGGCCGAGGGTCAGGGCGCCGAACTGGTCGCTGGTCAGGCCCACGAAGGCTTGACGGCCGAATTCACGGCCGCCTTGCTTGAGCGTGCCGTCATTGATGCCGAAGCCGTTTTCCAACGTGAAGATGGCCTTCAGACCGCCACCGAGATCTTCCGAGCCGCGCAGGCCCCAGCGGCTGCCGTTAACCGAACCGCTGGTTTCCTGCCAATTGCTATGGCCGTGCTGGTTGTTGGTATAAGTGATGCCAGCGTCGATCAAGCCGTACAGCGTAACGCTGCTTTGGGCATGAGCGGCCGTGGCAAAAACGCCCGTGAGGGCGGCGACCAAGAGAGTCTTTTTCATTGTGTAGCTCCGAGAGCGAGAGTGGGTTTGAGACCCAGGCTTAAGGAAACTTTCACGCGGGCGCTGCGAGAGGCGTAATCCGCATGAGAGGCGCGCAAAAAAGCCGCACCGTTTTCCGATTAAGCAGAGTGTAGATAGACCCTTCCCGACAAGGGTGTTCCGATTTCAGCAATAAAGTATTACGCGTATCGAAACGATATGTGAGCGCCGCTTGAGCCTTATAAATAAAGGCTTGCGGCGTTTTTTGGCGGAGTGAAAGGCGTGCGTCGACGCAATTGCGTTGCTCATTTGCTACAGTAATCGAGGCAGAAAAACAACGCGACAGAACGTGGAAAAACGATTGTTGTTATTAATGAAATAGATGATTGCAATTTGTGTTCACAATCGAAATGACTTGGGCGGCTATACTGGTATATCTGCTTTCCGAAGCAGACTTTTTCGTTGACGAAAAAGATCTCCAAACCTTTGTCAGCGCGACTTTCCGGTCGCGCTTTTTTTTGCCCGTTTCTCCCGGATCTGCGGGCGCTGGTCAGTGCGCTGGTGCCACGCCGTCTGCTTCTCCCCAACTGCTCGCTGTCGAGACACTCCAGTCCTCTATCACATAGCGACGCGCGTCCATGGGGGACGACAGCAGGTTCTGCCAATGATCGCCGTGCCAAAAGGGATCGAAGGAGCCGAGTTCGAACGCCGTGGGCGTTTCCGCCGCCGCCGTGGTCTGCTCTGCGATCTTGTTTGCGTGCGAATGGACAAGCCGCGCGACAAGGCGGCGGATTTCATCGAGCAGCATGGCAATCTCCCTAATGCATTTACTACCATTACTGAATCTCATCATCCTGCGATGAATGGGGTGCGACAAGTCGGACAAACACTTACCAAAAACATCTTTTGTTACATTTTTCGCGCCATGCTGCAAAAATTGCTGCCACTGCGCGTGTTGGAATTGCGGGTAAGTAATCTTGACGTAAAACTGGTCAGTTGCGTTGAATAAATGTTTAAAGCATGTGGAGTGTCATTAGCGTGTCGTTATCGTTTTGCATGATAAATGCATATCGGATATTCGCTTGACGGCGATTCTGCGTTCCCCGTATAACGGCAGTGCTGAATTTCATTCGCCTAATCAAATTAGCATAGGGCGGCAACGATATTTGGCCTGAGGGCAATGCCCGATTTTGATTAAATCTCGAGGACAACTTGAAAATGGAAACTGGTATCGTCAAATGGTTCAACGATGCTAAGGGCTTTGGCTTCATCACGTCGGATTCGGGCGGCGAGGACTTGTTCGCGCACTTTTCGGAGATTCGCGCCGAAGGATTCAAGTCGTTGAAGGAAAATCAGCGCGTCTCTTTCGACGTCAAGGCTGGACCGAAGGGCAAGCAGGCAGCGAACATCCAGCCGTTGTAAGTGGCATAACTCGGCGTCTTGTCTCGCCGCACAGCTTAGCGTATGCAAGCCTTCGCAAAATGCGAGGGCTTTTTTATGCTCAGTTATTACTTCCGCGACGATTGCTGAATTAACTACCCGGTTCAAAATAACGCTAACGACATTCTGTCGCGCCTGAATATATTCATTGCGACATCCCGGATGTCAGCCATCAAAAACCCAACGATTCATGATTTGACGGGCCACCGCCGTCAAGCGGAAAAATGGGGCTTTGCTCTTCCGGCAAGCTCACGCAGCGCGATGCAATCCGCGTACACCGTGCCTAACTGGTGCATACTTGCCGCAAAGCCACGCGTCCAAAGTCTCTTTTTCCATGTCTGAACAGTTTTTGCACGAACCGGCCCTGGAGGGTCCGATCGTCTTCGTCGACCTTGAAACGACGGGCGGTTCCACCGCCGAGCATCGCATCACCGAGGTTGGCGTAGTCGAAGTCGGGCCCACCGGCGTGTCGCGCTGGAGCAGTCTGGTCGACCCGCAGCAGCCGATCCCGTCATTCATCCAGCAGCTCACCGGCATCACGAATGCGATGGTGCGGGGCGCGCCGACTTTCGAGGCGATCGCTCCCGCATTGTTCGAGCGTCTGAACGGCAAACTGTTCGTCGCGCACAACGCCAGTTTCGATCGCGGTTTTCTGCGCGGCGAGTTTCGCCGGGTCGGACTGGCTTTCGATCCGGATGTGCTGTGCACTGTGCGTCTGTCGCGCGCCTTGTTTCCGGCGGAGAAACGCCATGGGCTTGACGCTTTGGTCGAACGTCATGCGCTTGTGCCGTCCGATCGCCACCGGGCGTTAGCCGACGCTGATCTGATCTGGCAGTTCTGGCAGCGTCTGCATGGCCTCGTGCCGCTCGACGTGTTGCGCGCGCAGATCGACCGCACCACGCGGCGCTACCGGCTTGCCGGCGACATTACCGAAGATCTGCTCGATACCGCACCGGCGGGCTGTGGCGTCTATGCACTCTATGGAGATGATGATGCGCCACTCTATGTGGGGCGCAGCGTGCGTGTGCGTCAACGCCTGCGCGCTCATTTGACCGGCGAGCGGCGCTCTTCCAAGGACATTCGGCTTGCGCAGCAGGTGCGGCGCGTCGAGTGGCGCGCAACCGGTGGCGAGTTGGGTGCGATGCTCGCCGAGGCGCAGTGGATCGCAACATTGCGCCCTGGCCATAACCGGGTGCCGCGCGTGACGAAGGGCGATCCGCTCGACGCGCCCTGGCCGTTCGAGGGGCCGATCGTATTCGAGGAGCGCGAGGAAGCGTCGCAGGCGCGCGCGTTTCACGTTGTCGATCGCTGGCGCTATATCGGTCATGCGGCGTCGCTTGCGCAGGCAGCGCAATTGCATGCATCGAGCGTCGCCGGACCCTTCGAGCTATCGACGTTTCGCATCTTGCAGAGCCATCTTGCACGCGGTTTGCGCGTGATGCCGTTAAGCGTGTCGAGCGGCCTGGCAGCTCCGAGTCTCGCGTAGCGGCCTTGGCCGCGCCTTCCTTCCGGGCCACCGTTCAGCCGGTGGCGCCGACCCCACCCGTTTCGCACACGTGACCCAGCGCGCGGGTCAGCGCGCTCGAGCGAGTCGAGTCATACCGAGTCAGCGATTTCCAGTTAGCCAGCGCCTGTGCGACGCGCGACGGACAATCCGGCGCCGCTCGCAGCGGCTGCACGCGCGCGAGGCCGGCTACGAGCGATTGCGTCAGCCGATCCAGTTGCGGTCTCGTGCTGGTCGCCAGGTCGGGCGCGGGGCCTTGCGGCGGCTGCGTGCTGCGCCACGTGGCGAACAGCGCGTTTTGCACATCCTTGCTGGCGTCGATCTGGTCCTGGAAAAATGCGCGCGCGAACGCCGGATCGAGATTCACCGCGGCCGCACGTTTTTCCACGTCGGCGAGAAGCGCGGTTTCGCGCGGTGTGTCGGTGATGTCCTGATGGTTGGCCCACTTCCAGCGTGCGACGGGTTCCGCGAGGGCAAGTCGCTGCGAGGCCAGTGCAATCAGGTTGGTGAGCGCGGTGTCGTCGCCGTCCGCGACGGCGGGCGCGGGCGCCAAAGCAAGGGCGGCGAGGAGCGGGAGCGCGCATAACACGCCGAGGCGGTACGAACGATTCATGGAAGATTGAAGTGACCGGGCGGCCGCGGAAGAAAAACCAGAAGAATAGACGATGGGCGGATCATGCGGGCGTCTTCCATGTCAGTGGGAGTCACTGGAAGGCGCGGTGTTCGGAGGGGGGCGAGAATCTGGCAGCGACGAGCAGAAGCAGACGCCAGGGCGCGTGGCCACGCGTCGTCTGAACTAGACGGACTTGCTCCGCATTGCGAATCGGTCCTCAACCGGGTGGTTAGGCGCGCACAAACATTCGCCGCGCGCGAGGCGCGCGGACGCCGATGCTGCGTCGCGACACAACGCAGTTACTTCGAGTCGCACGACTTGCGTTGTTCGTCGAAAAAGGCGCGAACGTGCTCAGGCAGTTCCGCACCAAGAAACTCGACGCCAGCGGGTTCCGGATCCGGGCTAAAGACTTTATCCGGGGTCGGAATCTTCGTTGGTTTGGCATCCATGATCTTTCTCCTTTACAAACCGATTATCTGCCTCGGTCCCCGTTTTGCACCAGCACCTGATGCGGATCACATGTTGTTTGTTGCTTTAACGGCACAGGTCAACAATGGAACAGAGTGTTTGAATAAAATTTGTCGATTGACTGCTGATGCAGCGATTTCAGCGTCACCGGTCAAACCACTCGGATATTCCCTTTCATTCCCATCCTGGCCTTGCTACGCGGGCGTCCCAGCGGTTAGCTGCCGGTTTTTGCACGTCGCACGTCACTGATCGTTGATATGAACAAATGGGCGCGGATTTTGTGCACTGCCGCATCGACAGGATTTTCTTCTTAAGAGGCCGAACGTTCGTTAAATGCCACCGCGTTCAATTTGACCATTCGGCCCTCCTAATCTTTCGTAAACGAATGATTCACGGCTTTCGTTGACGAGTAAGAACACTTTTCAAGATTTTTGCGTGAATTAATCAAACCCAACGTTGTGCATCGAACGTTGGGCATTCTTCAGAGGCTATTTTTGTGCCACTGGCGCGGGGATTTTTACTGGCGTGGAGTAGGCGGCCGGTTTGTCTGTCACTTCGACCTGTCCGTGAATTCGCGCCTGATGACCGTCGGCGAACATGTAATACGGGAACGGCCGCGCCGGTTCCGACACAGCGTCGAGCCGTGCGATCAGTTCCGGCGCAAGCGTGAAATCGAGCGAGCCAAGCGACTCCTGCAATTGCTCCGGCTTCGTTGCGCCGACGATGATGCTCGACACGCCGCGCTTCTGATGCAGCCAGTTCAGCGCGACCTGCGCCATCGGCCGGCCTGCCAGTTGGGCGACGGACTCCAGTTCCGCCACGATGCGGAAGTTGCGTTCGGTCAGCTTGTCGAATCCTGGTGGCGGCGCGCTGGCCAGGTCCGCGAGACGCCCATCGCCGGAAAAGCAGTTGGCCGCGCCGCTTTGCGACGGCCGGTACTTGCCCGACAGCACACCCATTCCGAGCGGACTCCACGGCACGAGTCCCATGCCGAGGTTGGCGGCGAGATCGGCAAACTCATTTTCCGCATTGCGCTCGATCATCGAGTATTCGAGCTGCATTGCCGCAACGGGTTCGAAGCCGCGCCAGTCGGCGAGTGTCTGAGCCCGCCCGGCGAACCACGCGGGGGTATCCGAGAGGCCGACGTAGCGGATCTTGCCGGCGCGCACGGCGTCGTCCATTGCGCGCATGACTTCGTCCACCGGCGTGACGCGGTCCCACGTGTGCAGGTAGTACAGGTCGATGTAGTCGGTGCCGAGCCGCTTGAGCGAACCCTCGAGCGCGCGCAGCAGATTCTTGCGATGGTTGCCGCCCGCATTCGGATTACCGGATTCGGCGTTGTAGCCGTACTTGGTCGCGATCACCAGCCGCTCGCGCAGGCCGCGTGCCGCGACGAATTTGCCCAACCATGTTTCGCTTGTGCCTTCCGTGTACAGATCGGCGGTGTCGAGGAAATTGCCGCCGGCATCCACGTACAGATCGAATAGCCGTTGCGCCGACTTTTCCTCGGCGCCCCAGCCCCATTCGGTACCGAATGTCATCGTGCCGAGTGCGATCGGGCTTACGCGCAGACCTGAGCGGCCAAGCAGGGTGTAGCGGTTCATCGTCATGTCAGTCTCCTTGAGCGGGGTCGTGGAAAGAATTCAATCGACGACGTCATCCTGCGCTGATTCTTCTTGTGGAAAAATGCGACTTGTCTGCAAGAATTATGAAGCATAGCTTAATAATGGAGGTGTAATGGACGCGGCTCAACTGCCGGCGCTCATGGCGTTTGTAAGCGTGGCGCGCCACGGCAGCTTTACGCGCGCCGCCGCTGAAACGGGCGTAACGGCCTCGGCGCTGTCGCAGAATATCCGCGCGCTGGAAACGCAGTTGAACGTGCGGCTGTTCAACCGGACCACCCGGCGTGTGGCGTTGACCGAGGCCGGCGCGCAGTTTCTAGCACGCGTGCAGCCCGCACTGGGCGAGCTGAAGGCTGCCTTCGAAGCGCTCGACGAAACGCGCGATCAACCCGCCGGCAATCTGCGCATCAACTTGCCGAGGGTCGCGAGCGAACTGCTGGTGCTGCCGCACCTTGCCGAATTCACGCAGCGCTATCCGCAGATCCGCCTCGACCTGACGCTCGACGACGGCTGGGCCGACGTCGTCGGGGAAGGTTTCGATGCCGGCATCCGGCTCGGCGAGCGAGTCGCGCAGGATATGGTGGCGGTGCCGTTGGGCGGCGCGATTCGCATTGCGGTGGCGGGTTCTCCGGCCTACTTCAAGCGCTACGCGCCGCCCGTGACGCCTGGTGATCTCGCAGCGCACAACTGCTTGCGCTACCGCTTTTCGACGAGCGGTGGCATCTACCGGTGGGAGTTCGCGTCGCCTGACGATCCGGGGCGCGTGTTCGAGGTCGACACGCGCGGTTCGCTCGTCACCAACGACTTGCGCACGATGGTGCGAGCGGCGGAGCAGGGTGTCGGCTTACTGCATGTTATCGAGGACTATGTGCGCGAGCAGCTGGACGATGGCCGCCTCGTGCGCGTGCTGGGTGCCTGGTGCCCGAGCTTTCCGGGTTTCTATCTCTACACGGCGAGCCGCACGCAAATGCCGCTCAAACTGCGTGTATTGATCGACTTCCTGAAGGAGAAGCGCGGCGCGAGGAAAGAGTCCTGAACACCTTATCCGCGGCTGCATGCGATGAAGGTGATGTCATTGCGCCAGAACTTCACCATTAGGCGACAATCCGGCCGGCGCACGTATCGCCGTCTATTATTGACAGTGACTATCCGGCGCCTAAGGTGCGGTGGCTAACGGAAGCGCCAGGGCTGGCGCGGAAGATGGCAGTCTTCTTCCTCCAGGGGGTTCGCAATGGAAAACGCTGTCTATTGGAAAGGACGTCAGGTCGGAATCGAATGCGCCGGCCGGATCTCGTGGTTTACGTCGGCACCGCAAGAGGCGGTTGCGGCCTACGGCACTCAGCGCGCGGAGCCGGTACGCGCGGACGATTCCGTCGTGGCTCGCAATCTCGTCAAGACAGGCAGGTACGACCGGCCGGGCTTTCCTGGATAAGGTGGCGCGCGGAACGTGAAAAGCAAAAAGCCCAGTCGCGAGGACTGGGCTTTTTGCTTGAATCTTGATGGTGCCGGAAAGAGGAATCGAACCCCCGACCTTCGCATTACGAATGCGCTGCTCTACCGTCTGAGCTATTCCGGCATCAGGAGAAACGAGATTATAGGGACTTCTTTATTAACTTGGCAAGCCCCTAAGCTCACTTTTTTGTTTCGAGATGGTAGCGCGTAACCCGGTCGACCTCGTTCTTCGAACCGAGGAACACGGCCACGCGTTCGTGCAGGCTCTTGGGCTGAATATCCAGAATGCGTTTCTCGCCATTGGTCGCCGCGCCGCCAGCCTGCTCGACGATGAACGCCATGGGATTGGCCTCATACATCAGGCGCAGCTTGCCCGGCTTGTCCGGTGTGCGCTTGTCGGCCGGATACATGAAGATGCCGCCGCGATTCAGAATGCGGTGCACGTCCGCCACCATCGAGGCGATCCAGCGCATGTTGAAGTCGGCTTGGCGCGACCCTTCCTTGCCGGCCTTCAATTCGCCGATGTATTGCTGCACCGGCGGATACCAGTGACGTTCGTTCGAAGCGTTGATTGCGTATTCACGCGTTTCGACCGGAATACGCATATCGCTTTGCGTGAGCACCCAGGAGCCGAGTTCGCGGTCGAGCGTGAAGCAGTTCACGCCGTTGCCGGTGGTCAGCACGAGCACGGTTTGCGGACCATACACCGCATAGCCCGCGGCGACCTGCTGCGTGCCCGGCTGCAGGAACGACTGCTCGGTAGGCTGCTGGCCGTCCGGGCAGCGCAGCACCGAGAAGATGGTGCCGATCGACACATTGACGTCGATGTTCGACGAGCCGTCGAGCGGATCGAACACGAGCAGGTATTCACCCTTCGGATAGTTCGCCGGGATCGGGGAGAACTTCTCCATTTCCTCGGATGCCATGCCGGCCAGATTGCCGCCCCATTCATTCGCCTCAAGCAGGATATCGTTCGACAGGATGTCGAGCTTCTTCTGCACTTCGCCCTGAACGTTTTCGCTGCCCGCCGTGCCGAGCGCATCGCCCAGCGCGCCCTTGCTGACGTGGTAGCTGATCGCCTTGCACGCTCGCGCGACGACTTCGATCAAAAGGCGCAGATCGGCCGGCAGGTTGTTGGTTTCGCGCTGCTGCTCGATCAGGTACTTCGTGAGAGTGGTACGACGTTGCAAAGCCATTGCTGTACTCCGGGAAGGCTAGAGGAATATTCCGATTTTAACCGCTCGTTGTGTCGGCTCCGTGCTTTTGCGCGGAAACCGCGCGCGCTAATGTTTTCCCGCACACCGTTGCATGACAAAACTCAGGAAATTCAGGTTTTGCGGCGTGCCTTGTTACCCGTGAGCTTGCCGCTCACGCTCGCCGCGAGGGCTGCGGCGCGGGCGTGTTCGGTTGAAAGCTTGGGCATTTTCGGGCGCTCCGCCTTCGGCATGGGCTCGATCTCGCGCTCGATCTGCTCGCCGGCGGCCGCGGTGGCGACGCGCAGATCGAAGGCGATTTGCAGGTTGAGCCAGAACTGCGCACTCGCGCCAAAGTAGCGCGCGAGCCGCAGCGCGGTGTCGGCCGAGATGGCGCGCTTGCCGCGCACGACGTCGTTGATGCGTGGCGCCGGCACGCGCAAAGCCAGGGCGAGCGCGTTGACGGACATGCCGAGCGGCTCGAGGAACTCGCTGCGCAGAACCTCGCCCGGATGGATTTCGGGGATGCTCTCGCCCGTGTCGATGTCCGAGAAATTAATGCTGCCAAGGTCCGAGCGTTTGATAGCCATGCCGGTCTCCCAATAGTCAGTGATAGTCGACAATCTCGACATTCAGCGCTTCCCGGTCGATGAAGTGAAAGCAGATGCGCCATTGCGCATTGATCCGGATACTCCATTGCCCGCTGCGCTGGCCTTGCAACGCTTCGAGCCGGTTGCCCGGCGGCGCGTGCAGACTGCCGATGGACTCCGCGGCGTCGATCATGAGCAGCTTGCGGCGCGCGAGCGCCTGCATGTGACGCGGCAGTGAGTACACGAACTTGCCCTGAAAGATTCTCGCCGTAGCTTTGTCGCCAAATGTCGTGATCATGGGATGATATAACGCATTGCGTTAAACGTAAACCGTCAAATGAATGCGTTTACTTTCACCCCGCTGGGACGAATCGAACAGTCGTCCGGATGGCCAACGTCGAGCCGCGCGCCACGCGATGCCGGCATCGTCAGGACGAAAAAAAACCGGCAACACGTGCCGGTTTTTCGATGCGGACACCGCACTTAGGCAAGCGCTACGCCAACGCTTTCTCCACGATCTCGCGCACATCGCGCGATTTCACCTGGGAGGCCACTTTCTCCAGCGCGGCGCGCATGCCGTCGCGCAGCGTCGGCGTGAAGCGGCGCCACAATTCCAGCGAGCGGGCGAGGCGGGCGGCGACCTGCGGATTGATGGCGTCGAGCGCAATCACCTGGTCGGCCCAGAACGCATAACCCGAGCCGTCTTCGGCATGGAACTGCGCCGGGTTTGCCGCGCAGAAGCTGAAGATCAGCGAGCGCGCGCGGTTCGGGTTCTTCAGGTTGAAGGCCGGGTGCGACATGAGCTTGCGCACCACGTCGATCACCGGGCGTTGCGCGCTGCCGCGCTGAGTGGCCTGCAAGGCGAACCACTTGTCGATGACGAGCGGCTCTTTCTCGAAGCGCTGGTAGAAGTCGTCCAGCGCCTTCTGGGCCTCGGCACTCCCACCATTGGCCGCCGCCGCGTTGAGCAGCGCGGCGAGCGCCGCCGAGCGGTCGGTCATGTTGTTGGCCGCATCGTACTGCGCGGACGCGAGACGCACGGCCTCGGCCGGATCGTCCAGCTCCGCGAGATACGTCAGCGCAAGATTCTTCAGCGCGCGATGACCGGCCGCCTCAGGCGTCGCTTCGTACACACCCGGCGTACGGTGCTGTTCGTACACCTTGAGCCAGTCACCCTTGAGCGCATTGGCAAGACGCTTGCGCACGAACTGCCGCGCGGCGTGCACGGCGGCCGGATTCGATTCGGTCATCTGCTCGGCCAGATACGCTTCCGAAGGGAGCATCAGCGCGAGTTCGCGGAACGAGGGCGAGAGCGACTCGTCGGTCAGCACGCGTGCGAACGCGGCGACCACGGAGTCGTCCAGCTGCAGCGACGCGCCCGTGGCGGCGCGTGCGGCGAGCGTCAGCAATTCGCGCGTGGCAAGGCGTTGGCCGGCTTCCCAGCGGTTGAACGGATCGCTGTCGTGCGCGAGCAGAAACGCCAGTTGCTCTTCCGAATAGTCGTATTCGACGATCACCGGCGCCGAGAAATTGCGCAGCAGCGAGGGCAGCGGCTCCTGCGCCACGTTGATGAACGTGAACGTCTGCTCGGGTTGCGTGAACTCGAGCACACGCGTGGTGGAGGCCGATGCCGCGGCTTCGCCTTGCAACTGCAGCGGCAAGTCCGCGCCGTCCTTGCCGATCAAGCCGATCGCGAATGGAATCAGCAGCGGACCCTTTTGCGTTTCGCGCGCGGCCGGTGCGGCCTCGCCGTAGCCCTGCGTGAGCGTCACGCTGTATTGCCGCTGCGCGGCGTCGTATTGCGTGCGCACAGACACGCGCGGCGTGCCGGCCTGGCTGTACCAGCGCTCGAACTGCGCGAGATCGCGGCCGTTCGCGTCGGCGAGCGCGTGCCGGAAGTCGTCGCAGGTCACGGCCTGGCCGTCATGCCGCTTGAAGTACAGGTCCATGCCCTTGCGGAAACCGTCGCGGCCGAACAGCGTCTGATACATCCGCACGACTTCCGAGCCTTTCTCGTAGACGGTCATCGTGTAGAAGTTGTTGATCTCGACGTAGCTCTCCGGGCGCACCGGATGCGCCATCGGACCCGCGTCTTCGGCGAACTGCATCTGGCGCAGCACGCGCACGTCCTCGATGCGCTTGGTGGCGCGCGCAGCTTCATCAGAGGCGCCGCCCGCCATGTCGGCCGAGAACTCCTGATCGCGGAATACCGTCAGGCCTTCTTTCAGGCTCAACTGGAACCAGTCGCGGCACGTCACGCGGTTGCCGGTCCAGTTATGGAAATACTCGTGGCCGACCACGGCCTCGATGTTCGCGAAGTCGGTGTCCGTGGCGGTTTCGGGGTTCGCCAGCACATACTTCGTGTTGAAGATGTTGAGCCCCTTGTTTTCCATCGCGCCCATGTTGAAGTCGCTTACCGCGACAATCATGAAGCGGTCCAGATCGAGCTCGAGCCCGAAGCGTTCCTCGTCCCAGCGGATCGAATGGATCAGCGAATCCATCGCATGGCGGGTCTTGTCCAGGTCGTGCGGCTCGACCCACACCTGCAGCAGCTTGTCCTTGCCCGAACCGCTCTTCACGCGCTCTTCAAGCGCGACCAGCTTGCCGGCCACCAGCGCGAACAGATAGCTTGGCTTGCGGAACGGGTCTTCCCAGCGCGCGAAGTGGCGGCCGTCCGGCAAATCGCCTTCTTCCAGCAGGTTGCCGTTCGACAGCAGCACCGGATAATCGGCCTTGCTGGCGCGCAGCGTGACCGTGTAGGTCGCCATCACGTCCGGGCGGTCGAGGAAATAGGTGATGCGCCGGAAGCCCTCGGCCTCGCACTGCGTAAAGAAGTTGCCGCCCGACACATACAGGCCTGACAGCGTGGTGTTCTCCACCGGATTGCAGATGCTCGTGAGCGTGAGTTCGAAGTTCTCCGGCACGTTGTCGAGCAGCAGGCCGTGTTCATGCGCATGCGCGCCGTCGAACGGCTGGCCGTCGATGGCGGCGCTGACGAACTCCAGTTGCTCGCCCATCAGTTCCAGGCGCGCGGCGCGGGACGCCTGCGGATTGCGCCGCACCCGCATTGTGTTCCGGACAACCGTGCGGTCGGGGATCAGATCGAACTCCAATGCGACGGTGTCGATCAGGAAGGCGGGCGGCGCGTAGTCGGCGCGGCGGATCACAGGGGGCGTAGCGGTATCGGCCATGGCGTTCGGTAGTGTTTGGAACTCGAGTCGGCGAGCGCGTTTTTGGCGTGCGGGCCGGGCTTGTCGAGCCATTGTACAAAGCCTCGGGCGTTCGTGCGGCGCGAACTTTTTACCGCAAGGCCAGGTCAGCGTATTATCGGGCGCCCGCTTGGGACAAAGCTTGGGACAAAACCCGTGCATCGACGAACCGGGTGATGACGGACAATATAGA
>DASVNP010000080.1:0-2190 GCA_036383775.1 Paraburkholderia sp.
GAAGCATCGGCGTAAGCAAAGCAGAATCGCTTGGTTCACTCATGCAAACGGCCTGGTTATGTTGTCGTGTTGCGTGGAGGCTGTTCACGGTGACATGTACTCCACGGCTTTTACTTCGCTTCCCCATCGACATTGCGAATCATCAAACCATGACAGGTCTCAACGAATATCTGGTGCAGAAGCGCGCGGCGTGGCTCGCGAAGCGCGAAGCGGCGCGCAACGACCCGCATATCAAGGCGAATCAGTTGAAAGCGAACGTGCGCGCATTAGCAGGCTGCTGAAGTACACCCGAGTTGAAGAGGCCTCGCTCCAATTACGCGACTCTCGTCGCAAGATTTTTCGCATTGTGCAAATTCAATGCGAATTCAACGTCCCTTTAAGCGTTTTGAGGCCAATTCCTGGCCTCATTTCCGCGTTTTCCGTCACTATGGACGGACTTGTGCCAAGGATCGCAGGCGCACGAGGTTGTATGCGGCCATGTTCAACACGAACATCTGATCCACCTTCTTCAACCCGCGCACCATCGCCTGGCGCATACGTCCCACGGTCTTCGCCCATCCGAAGCCTTGTTCGATCAGCTTGCGCTTTTGCTGAGAAATGGCATAGCCCGCACTCGAGGCAATCGTATCGGCCACCGCCGAACGCCGCCCCGAGGTGTTTTGCGCTACGTGCGGTGTGACCTTCATCTCGTGGCAGGCCTCGATGAATTCCTGTGCGTCGTAACCCTTGTCCGCACCCAGCGTGATCTCTACGCTCGCATCCTGTACCGCTTGCCGCGCGTCGTTGATCATGATCTTGGCCGCTTCACGCTCAGCACGCCCGTCGGCGCGTGTCACGCGTGCGTTGACCACCAGACCGTGCCGGTTATCGGTCAGCGTATGGCCCATGTATCGCAATTCGCTGGCCGTCTTGCCTTTACGGTAGAGCCGCGCATCAGGATCGGTCGTGGACCGATGCGTGTCGTTGCTGCGCTTGCTACCTTTAAAGTCGTCCGCGCTGCTGCCTCCGTCGTCCTGATCATCACCGTCCTTGCGCACAAAGCTCTTGTGTCCCGCCCACGCCTGGATCAGTGTGCCGTCCACACTGAAGTGCTCGCCCGAGAGCAGATCCTTCTTCTCAGCGATGGCCACCACTTCGTTGAAGAATTCGATCACGGCGTCGTGCTTGATCAACCGCTCGCGGTTCTTCGTGAAGACCGTGGGTACCCACACCACGTCATCCATTGCCAGGCCGATGAACCAACGAAACAGGAGGTTGTATTGCACCTGCTCCATCAATTGCCGCTCCGAGCGGATACTGTAGAGGACCTGGATCAGCATCGCCCGCAACAGCTTCTCCGGCGCGATACTCGGCCGCCCGCCCTTTACGTCGACTTCGTACATGTGAGCGAACAGCCGATCCATCTTCGCGAGTGCTTCGTTCGCCATGATGCGAATCGCACGCAGTGGATGTGACGGCGGAATGAAGTCGTCCAGCTTGCGCATGGAAAACAGACTCTCGGTAAACGTGTCGGCGCCGCGCATAATCTCCATCGGGTAGTTGGGCTCCTTCTATCAACGCTTCACGAACCCTGCGCGATGACGCGTTTCAGCGGTACTTCAGCAGCCTGCTAGACGTTGTCTGAGGGGTCGTGGCGCCATATTCCGGCGAAAGTGTATTTTGAATTTGCATGGTCAGGTTTTAGTCGATTGGCATAGCACACATATCTCACGACGATTATCGGTGGATCTGCGGATTTTCTTGGTTGTGTCAAAATTTACGATTGAACCAAATGTGCATATCTACTCCGGTCTCTGGAATGCTTCCGGTACGGACTGACTGAAATTACTGGCGCTCCGCGCTCTGGACGACGACTGCATCCAGTTCGAGATACCTCGGCATCAGGGTCATGTCAGGCTTCGGCAACGGCTTGCTAAACAGAAAACCCTGCGCGACCCGACAGCCGTTCGCCAGCAGAAAAGCCGCCTGTTCTACGGTTTCAACGCCTTCTGCGACGACTTGCAGCCCGAGGCACTGGGCCATAAGAAGAATGGCTTTGACGAGTTCCGCATGACGCCGGTCTGTCGTCACCTTTTGGACGAACGATCTGTCGATCTTTAGCGTGTCGATAGGAAATCGAGCCAGATAGCTCAGCGCTGAATAACCGGTTCCGAAGTCATCGATCGCAATCGAAAGCCCCATGGATTTGAA
>DASVNP010000081.1:0-67141 GCA_036383775.1 Paraburkholderia sp.
GTGTATGACTTCATTTCGATTCTTCTGTCGAAGGTGGACACGAGTCCGAGTTCATCGGCGCCAGTCGTTCGCTCGTGGACGCAGCGGGCGTACGAAGACTGGTTGACCACAACAGAAATCCCAGCCAGCTCGGTCATGAGCAACGGCGCCCTCGCGTTGTCAACGGTGTTCGACCTCAGTAAGTCAGACAGCGTAGCGAAGACGGTCCAGCGCGTTCGACAGCCGCTAATGGACTACTGCAGATGGATTGATGACATGTACGTCGACCAATGGACGGAGACGAAATGAATATCCGTACGCGAATGGCTCAGCAAACAGCGAATCTTCGAACGACCAGTGGCATTACTGAAGAGGAGGTTCGGACGGCATCCCCAGGTTCTGAGAGACCGAAGACAGGGCCGGGGATGGCCGCCGCATTGGCCGCGGCGCATCTGCGTATCCAGGAGCTTGAGGCGGTTGGCGCGGCATCGACGATCCCCGTAGCTGAGATCGTGCCTAATCCCTGGCAGCCACGGAGGGTGTTTCCCGAGTCGAAGTTGCAGGAGCTCGCGGAGTCGATTCGCGAGATCGGGCTGGTTCAGCCCGTGGTGGTTCGCCGATCGCAAGCTGCCTACGAACTCGTTGCCGGCGAGCGTCGGTGGCGCGCGCACAAGATGTTGAATGCCGGCGAGATCAAGGCACAGATCATCGAGTGCTCAGACGAAGACATGGCTATTCTCGCATTGGCAGAGAATATGGGCCGGGATGATCTTTCCGATTACGAAATTTCGCAGTCAGTCCGGCGGGCCGAGCGGGAGTTTCCGAACCGCAAACGGATGGCAGAAGCACTGGGGATGTCGCGCCGCGGCCTCTATCGTTTCTTTGCATTCGAAGCGTTGCCTGATTTCATCAAAGCTGACCTCGATCTGCAGCCGAGACTGCTGGGTGGAAGCGCGGCTGAAGAGATCGCGAACGTGCTGAAGAAGCAAGGAGACGACGCGATTTCATCTGCCAGGGAGTTGTGGACGTCCGTCGTCGACGGGACTCTACCTGAGGGGAAATACGCTGCGGCCATTGCGTCCCAGTTGGCCCGGTCGGCGGAGGGACGGGGCGTTCGCGAGCGCAGCATTGAAAAAATCTTCGCGGGGAAAAGTCACGCCGGAAGCATCACCAAAGACAGCAGTTTTTTCAACGTCAAAATTCGTACGGGCATTCTCTCCGAAGCCCAAGAGACCCAGATTAGAGACCTCATCAGTGCGCTGTTTAGCGTGACGTCCAACTGACGTTTCGAGGGAGTGAGCAACCAGGCCCGCATCAAGCGGGCTTTTTTCGGCCAGTCCCGTGCGGCTGACAAGTGCTGAGTCGAGGGCGACTGCGCAGCCATCACATTTGGGGCGACAGAGTGTGCAAGTTGCACACCCCAACCACCCGACATTATTCGATAGCGGCCCGATCGCACTCCCGAGACAGATTGAGCCCCCACGCGTCCTTTCTGGCACAAGCGCGGAGATCTGCAAGGCACCGAGTGTGCAACTTGCACGCAACGCTGCGCAAGGTCGGTTGACGTGACGCTCTATGCAACTCTGTGCCATTGCACGCCGGGGGTGACTGCCCTCGGGCACCGGCACTGCTAGGCGTCCGCAAGGTCTTCGTCAATTCTGTCAGCGCAGGTCGGCAAGCGGCACACGATAGCGCGTGAAACCGCAGGAGGCGATCGGCATGTCTGGTTCATGACCTGGCAAAGTGTGCAAGTTGCACACCCCTGCGAGTCGCTTGTGCGACGTTGTGTCTTCCGGCGAGCTCCCTCTTGTGTACGCCACGACGGTGTTCGACGGCGGTCGAGTCCTGCTTTCGCGAGGGAGTGTGCAACTTGCATACCTCGTCAAGCGTCAACGCGCATGAACGGCCAGCACTGGCCGTTCATCAACTGGGGTGTGCAAGTTGCACACCTCCACCTCTTCGGGGCTGCCCTAGGGAACTCCTGACTTGGTTGGCCCCGCGGAGTCAAGCAGGCCGTTGGCGCGGCTCTGTGCAACTTGCACACCGAAATGAACAAGCGAGTCGCCTTCGGTCGAGACGGCGCTCACAGCGGATCCTGACAGGCAAAGGCCTGGTTTTGTCGAGACACCGTGCTCAGTTAGCGAATGCAGAGTTCGATTTCAGTCGCGGCGCCTAACCGCGCAGCCGGTTCATCATTCGTCGCCCTCGCGCCAGTCGCCCTCGGCGACGTCGCAGTGACGGCAGGTCGTGAATGACGCGCTACCGTCAGGATTGGCGGTGCGGACCATGCCTTCGTCGCAGTCCGGCTGGCGACACGGAATGATCTTCCCCGTCATGGGCTGGTTTTTCCTGCGCTGATACAGCCCGTACAACCCTAGAGCCAGCGCCTTGATACCCCAATTCTGGCCGACGACTGCCGACGTCAGGTGCTTTCCCACCCAGTCGACGAACAGGACGCAATCGCTGATGTACAGCAAAGCCTCGGTGACGCGACCGACGGCAAGACCCCACCAGCTGCAATGCAACTGCACGCGGTCCAGCAACTCGACACGGCAGAATGCGACCGCAAGGTACGTTACTGGATGGATGGCCGAAGCCGACGGTGCGTTGACGGCAGCACCGGCCGTGTTAGTAATGGTATTCATTGTTTTCCATACGAGACGGTGAGCCCGATCCTTGATGGACCGGGAATGCAAGGGGCGATTTGCCTTGCTCTCGTATAGGGAAAATTCTTAAACGGCCCGCATTCCGTTCAGGCTCGATGAACCGAACACCTCAGCATGGCGACTCAGGCAGATCAGCGAGCCCCGGACGCGTAAGCGAAGACTCAGGACGCGCAGCCGACAAGCCGGGCGACTTCCTCGATGCTGCGGGACCGTTCCGCGTCCGTATAGAGGGTGATGGTGCTTAGTGATGCGTGACCCATCAGGCGCTGCACGACATCGAGCGGCATCTTGCGCGCGACGGCGTCGGTCGCCCGAGTGTGCCGCAGATCGTGGGGATGCCCCTATCGGTTCGTCAAGCGTTAGGATCTGACTTGGGTTCGTAAAAGGTGCCGTCTCGCAGCATGGCGAACAGGACGTCGCAGCGTCGCCGTGCCAGTGCGATGAGCGCCTGGTTATGTTGCTTGCCCTGCTGGACCTTGCGTGCGTAGCAAGCCAGTGAGATGGGTCTCTCAAGGCCGCGAAGGCCGATAGAAACAAGGCGCGTTTGAGCACCCTTGTTCCCGCGCCAGGACGGATGCTCGCCACAAATGGATGAGCCTGAGCGCGGGTAACTTTTGCGAGGCCAACGTAGGCCGCCAAGTGACCTGCCGAGGCGAATGCTTTGTGCGCGACCTCGGTGAGGAGTTCGGCGGCGGTCCTGACGCCGACTCCCGACATGCTGGTCAGGACCGACCAAAGAGGGTGAGCAAGCACCAGCCGTTTAACTTCGGCGGCGATTTCGTCGCGCTGCTTGTGTAAAAGGCCCCGAGTTGCTGAGCCACGCGCGGCATGACGATGGTGGCGGCTTGCGTGCCGGGCACGATCACGGCCTGTTCGAGCAGCGCTTGAACGATTTCGGCGGCCAATCCCGTGCCCATGCGTGGCGCGAGCTAAGTCAGGCGGTTGGCGAGTGTCTTCTCGCTGGTCGCTGCAAGTGCGGCTTGAGACGGATAGCGCTCGAGTAGATCAAGCACTGCGGGATGGTCGAGGCGAGGTCCGAAAACGCGCTCAAGTGCGGGATGGATCTGGGAGAGCAGGCTCCGAATGCGGTTGCTGGTTTGGGTAATTTGAGCGGCAAGATCGTCGTCAAAGCCGCACAGCATGGTCAGCTCAGCGAGCGGTTCATCTGCTAACCGAAGCGAGCGCAGTGTATGCGGCATTGAACTGGCAGCATCGGCGATGATCGCGGCATCGCAGGCGTCTGTCTTGGATTCACCAGGATGTAAGTCGGCAATGCGGCGCATCGCGAGTCTTTGCAGATAGGCAACCCGAACGCCTTCATCACGAGCGACGGCCACCGGCAATGCGCCAATAGTGGCGGGCTGGTCGACAAGGAAGAGAAGGCGGCCACGGACCTTGAGTTCGGCGATGAGGGCGCGCAGTTTGGTCTCGTCGTTGGGGAGCGCCTTGTTGTACAGGCGCTTGCCATTCCGACCCAGTGCTACGGCGTACCGATGGCGCTCCGATATGGTTTCCCGGTCGGCAACTGAAACGTTCGCTGCGAGCAATAGATTTGCGCCCAGATAACCGACGCCGATCCGCACGAAAAGCCGAGCTGCACGAGCACTTCCAATGGTGCCTTAGACCAGCACAAATGTGAGGACGCTTCACGAATAATTCCCGAATCCAACCGCGTCGTGTGATTAATTAAGGCAGTCCGTGACACTCAGCCTGTCCCTCGACGAGAAGGCTGCTCCGAGTCAGAAGCTTGCGCGACGGTGCTTGGACAGCCCATATCGGGGCTGTTCAGCGGCGACGGCACGGGAGCTCGCGTCATCAGCTTTCCCCTGACCGATCCGCGAACAAAGATCACGATTGGAGAATCACGCCAGTTTCTTGCGCGGCCGTGGATGGTGCACATGCTCCATGACTTCAGATCGAAAGCCGCGACGTTCGGATACGACGCCTCGCGAGGGCGTCGCCGGCTCTGGCGGGCTGCGACTCGACCGACGCGCGCCAGATCCGGAGGGGACCCGTGCCGGTTTGGCACTCGGAAACCTGAGGGGCAAGGTCCATGACAAGTCGATATCTGGTACCGTACTAATTACCCAAAATGATTAGCATGACTAATTTATTTGCCCTCCTCAGCCAGCCACGGCCGCAACTATGAGTTCAGAACCTTCTCGGCAGAATGGCCAGCCATCTCCGTGAAACACTCGTGGACGATTTTCAGTGGCTCGAAAGCCCCGTCAGTCGGCGCTTCGTTGCGACTTCTCAGCAATTGTTTCACGGTACATCTTTACGAATGACAAAATATTGGCATTGTGCGAGGGTTGGGCAGTGATTTCGGTGTGAAATTGATGGAATCGTAGTGAGCATTACGTAATTTGTAATAAACCTTGACTGCCGCCGGCGAGGTTCCCGTTTGTTCTCGCGGTTGGCAGGCGCGGTAGACGGTCGATCCTTTCCTCGCTCGGATAGCGAAGCTAACGGGCGCGAGATAGCGGCAACACAAGCGCTGCACGCACGATTCGGCTGCGACGAGACGATTTAAACGGATGTAACTAACCGGCAAACGCGCTCATTACCGTGGAGTAGGCCATGTAGCGAGGCGGCTCCGCAGAAGGCGCGGTCCACCGCGTCGATCGCGTTGGTCTGTGTGCACTGATGCTGGTGATGGGGGCGCACGCGCCGAACTCATCGTTGATGTGAGACGGTTCGCGCGTCTCGGCCGGTCCCGGCGAGCGAGGGTCTCTTTGTTACCGGTGCGGGACGCGAGACAAAGGGGGCTTTTCTGACAATCGCGCCGAGTGGCGGTCGTCCGAGGAGGTGTCCATCATGGCAATCGACGTCAAGGATCCCAACTACAGGCTCGGCGAGAAGGCGACATATGTCACCGTCAACTGCGTCAAGTATGCAATCGTTCGTGCGGACGCCCGGTTTGACCAGATCGGGGCCGGGAACATCCCTGCGCCGGATCGCAAAGCGCTGGCGCTTGCGCTGCGCGACGCAACCAGGCGCCGTAGAGAATTTTACGGCGTGAAAATTGTCAAGTGCGCCATCAACCCTGACCGTCCGGCCTATCACGCAGCGGTGAACAGGACGACTTACTACCCTGCAGATCAGGTGATGTTCTCGGGCGTCTCCAGGAAGAAGCTGCGCCCCGGCAGTTCGGCACATAGCAGAACTGATCGTGTCGAGCGCGACAAGGTCGGCGTGGGCGGCATGCGCACCAAGGCACATAACTGACGGCGCGCGGGTCGAGTCGTGACTTCCGGGTCGGGGGGCTAGCGCGACGCGTCGCGCTTTTCTTTGATCGCCTTCGTCTTGTCCTTCCGCCAACTTAGGAAGTGAGTTACCGCGGCCGCGATGAACGTGACGATAGTGGAAGCCGACGACGCAATGAGTGTCTTTCCCTCAGTATTTGGCGAAGGCGTTGTCGGTTGATATGGGGAAGCGGATGAAAATGGGACTGCCGGGACGCTTCTCGACAAGGGTTGTGAGGCGCTTTTCGACTGCACGACGGTTACTTGCGGCAGTTGGTTCCCCGACATGTAACGCACGAAGAGGGCGGCTGTTATGCAAGAAAAGCCCACAAAGAGACCAAGGAATAACCTACAAAACAGCTGGAGCCTGGTGGAGTTTGCCACACCTGCCTCCGTCTTCGTCGACGGTTACCGCACTCCTATATTGCGCCAGAATCTCTCGGAATTGGCATCCTAGGCGTTGAAAGACTGGAGTTTGATTGGCTATCCATGGATTTAGGTCATTAAATGCAGTTTTGCTTGTAGCAGTTATCAACACTGTATTTGATATGCCCCCATTTTATGGGTGATGTGCTCGCTCACACAACTAAAGTTGTGTCTAAATTTCAACTAATTTTGTGACTACCCGAGCACATTGCCATCTGGTGCACCGTTACACGCTGCGCCGCGCGAACCGGTTCACCTACGTTACCCATGCCGGCCAGCCTAGCGTCTCAGCCCCATCGCTGCTCGGAGCGTCTATGCCACGTCTCGCGACGGCGCACACATTCGGACTACATTGTCGAAAGGGCTTCAACCAACGTCGTTACCAACGATGATTGCCTTCCTAGGCTACCGCTGGTCGTACAGCGGGTTCACTGCCATGCAAATCCTCCTGCATGATCGAACAATGATGCAATGAGCATGCACTGCGCTCGGCGACGCCGAGCCTCATGCTTCGTGTCGCACACTAATTTTGTTACTAGTTTTCAACTGATTTTGTGTCTATCGAGCGTCTGCGGGATCCCACGCGGATGGGAACGTTGATGTTGAGGTGAGAAGAAACGGGAGGCGGGCGGAGAGCCAATGCACGGGCTACCTGCGATGCCAAAGAAACAGTGCGGCCGCCCATTGCGCGACCCGGCACCGATCGGGTACGGTGGCGCAGTCAACAACCACAAAGAGGAATAGTCATGAACAAGCAGGAACTGGTCGATGCCGTGGCCGCGCAAACCGGTGACAGCAAGGTCGCCACGGGCGAGACGATCGACGCGGTGATCGCGGCGATCACGGGTGAAGTAACCAAAGGCGGCACCGTGCAACTGGTCGGGTTCGGTTCGTTTTCGACGGGCGCGCGCGCCGCACGGGTCGGCCGCAATCCGGCAACCGGCGCCGAGATCCAGATCCCGGCTGCGAAAACAGTGAAGTTCACGGCGGGCAAGGCATTCAAGGATGCGGTGAACGGCGCCTGAAACCGGAAGCGGCCCGTAGGTCGGATTGCTGCTGCCGGCGTCTCCGCCCAATCTTCGCGACCGGTATGAGGTGGTAGCAACGAAACACGGTGATCGCCGCGGGCCTGGACCCGGATCGGCTTCCTGGTAGCATGGGTGGCGAGATATCGCGTTGTGTCACCACCCCTGCGGCTGGCTGCCTATCTATATCGATAGTCAAATGGAAAAGAAACGATCGCGGTCCCGGTCCCGGAGGGAAGTCTCATGCCCGACCATCGGTGCGTTGCTGCGCTACCAGACCCGGATCGTGCGCGTCATCGCGGAAGCGCGTGGGCAACGGGCGATGATCGAATCGCTCGACACCACGGGCGGGACCTAAAAATTGTGCTCGTGAGTTTCGGGGAGTTCGAGACGTCCATGCGGAGCATGCGTCCGGCACATCCTACATTTCCCGAACTACCGAGTTGCGGTACTGGCAATGCTGGGTTCGGCGATTGCGGCATGGCGCACCGAGCCCGTGGCCCCACTCAGGGATCAGTCGGTCCGCGCCGCTCTTACTTCAACTATCTGCGCAACCTTGTACATTTCATTCGCCGCGTGGCGCGATCTCAGTACAATGTTTCGCGACCGATCACCTTTCCATTGTTCCCTCGCGGGCATCCGCAATCACGAAACAACGTTACCTATGACCGATCCGATCAATACGCTTGAAATCAAATCACACGGGCTGGGTGCTTGCCTTGCGGCGAATTTTCTCACCGTTCCCCGGTACCAGCGGGCGTACTCATGGGAAGACGATAATGTCGGAGACTTCTTGACCGACGTAAACACGTCGTTCAACAACGGAGCCGCAGAGTACTTCATGGGTTCCGTCGTTATCCAAGGTTCGGATCAGAAATACGAAGTCGTGGACGGTCAGCAACGTCTAACGACGGCAACTATTCTAGTTGCGGCGGTGCGGGACTACCTCTCTGAGAAGGGGCAGGCGGCTATTGCTGAGGGCTTGGAACGCCAGTTTCTCCTTACCAAGGACACATGGCAGCAACAAATCAAGCCACGCATGGTTCTTAGCGACTATGACAATGCATTTTTTGTGTCCAATATCCTCGAGTCTAACGGGGCGGCGGCTCTTAAGCCGATGCGGGAATCGCACGAGCGCATTCTCAAGGCGCGGGCAGCCGCACGCACATTTATCACGGGATTTGTAGCCCAGACCGCAAATTGGCTTGAACGTTTGCAGAGGCT
The DNA here is from genome assembly GCA_036383775.1 of Paraburkholderia sp. GTDB lineage: Bacteria > Pseudomonadota > Gammaproteobacteria > Burkholderiales > Burkholderiaceae > Paraburkholderia. The sequence goes on from DASVNP010000081.1 coordinate 8,566, forward strand.
TGTCGAATTCCTAGAGCACAAGGTTCGCGTCATTATGGTAATGGTGCCGAGCCAGGCGAACGCTTACGTGATTTTCGAGACGTTGAACGATCGCGGGCGCGATCTCTCGGCGTCGGATCTCCTTAAAAACTATCTGTTTGGGAAGGCTGGCGAGCGGTTGGATGAGGTACAAACGAAGTGGAACCTGATGCTCGGTGCTCTCGAGATGCACGGCGGTGACGCCGTGGTCATTACCTACATTCGTCAGCTATGGTCGGCGACTCGGGAGGTTGCGCGTGAGAAAGAACTCTTTTCCAAGATTAAGGACAAGATTATCAACGTGCAAACCGCCGTCGATTTTGCGGGCGAGCTTCACGAACGAGCAAGCAGGTACGCAGCCATCATCAACGAAAATGACGCCTCTTGGGACGACCTCGGCGCTGAAGCAAAATCAATCATCCGTTCCTTGAACCTTCTTAAGCTGGAGCGCCATCGGCCCGCGCTACTTGCACTTATTTGCTGCTTCGAGAAGAGCGAGTGCACGAAAGCGATGAGATTCTTACTTAACGGCGCAGTCCGATACCTAATCGTCACGGGTGCGGGCGGCGGTACCTTGGAAGGTGCGTACGCGGATGCGGCACGCAAAATCTTCACTGGGGAGATTAAGACGGCGGCTGCGTTTGCCAAGGAGCTGCAAAAGATCATCCCGAACGACGAAGCGTTCAAAGCCAGCTTTAAGACTGCGCGAAGTTCAAAGGCGTTCCTAGCTCGCTATTACATGACCACCCTTGAGCGTGCAGCAAACGGCGAGGAGAATTGCGAACTCGTTCCGAATGAGAACGTGGCAGCGGTCAATTTGGAACACGTGCTGCCAGAGAATCCTGAACAGAATTGGTCACATGTGGAGCCGGACGTTGCCGCTGCCTATTCGAAGCGGCTCGGAAATCTCGCCATTCTCAGCTCCGCGCTAAATACCGAAATTGGCAACAAGGGCTTCGAAGAGAAACGAAAACTGCTTTCGACGTCGGACTTCAGACTGACACGCGGCATCGCAGAGTATTCGACGTGGGGACCAGCAGAGATTGACGCTCGTCAGGCAATGCTCGCCGACCTAGCGGTAAAGGCGTGGAGTTACGCGACATAGCACCACCACGACGTATTCCTGCGGCCGCACCGTGGTGTTGTAAATTCGCGTCCGATCTAACACGGGGAGCATTCGAGATGGGATTACCAAAGCAGTGGTTTGCAAACAGAGGCCAGATTGTGCAGACGCTCGGCGCGGCAGTGACGCTTGCGGGTGCGATTGGGACGGCCTTGGCGAAAGCCCCGCCTTGGCTGACGGCGGGCCTGGCCGGGGTGGGCATCGGCGCCGTGCTGGCCCTGCTCGCGCAGTCGGCGGTCCGCACACCCCCGGCGGTACCCGAGGTACCAGCGCCGCCTGCGCCGCAGAGCGCGCTGCGACTGGAGCGGCATGACTTCGTGGCGGACGACAGCCCGCACATCAACTACAAGCGCAAGCTCTACCTGGTGTTTGTCAACGATGGGGCCGAGACCCTTGTCATCGGTCCGCAGACATCCTGGAGGGATGACTTACTGCATGTCAGCACGGTTGTGGAGCATGTTTGGCAGATCGAGGGACCTAGGGGCCATCGCAACAATGACTGGGTCGCGGAGGCGAACGTGGTGTTTGTTCCGCCCGGCCGGCGCGTGCGCACCTGGGTGGGCCTGCCGCTCGGAGCCACCGAGTTCGACGTCGATGCGCACATCAGCGATCACCGGGCCGGCGCGCTGATCGTCCAGGTAAGCCAGGAGAACCGGGCCGCGTTGGTGATCTGAGCGCCGTCGCAGCGGGCGCCGGCCTACGATTGCCGACACTCATTCGGCGGCCGCGCAGGAGAGGTAGCAAGGAATCGCTGTATCAATCTGGACCGTCCGCGCGGCCCCGCTCGCGAGTCGTTCGCTGCGAGCGGTAGAATGCCATTAACTCGTCCTTTGCGTTCGACATGCCGCTTCCGACCACCGAGTTCTTTGAGCGTAGTCTTCGCGGGTCGTATGAAACGCTTTGCCGCACAGCGCAGGCAACGGCGCACGCCATGCACCTTTGTGGCAATTGCGGTCGAGACAACACGTGGAGCAAGGTGCCAATGGCCTCGACCCGCTCAAGCACATGCACGACCAGTTCAGCAGAGCCGGCAGTACGTCGATGTCGACCTCGAGCTTAACGTCGACAACTATCTGAGGGCCGCGTTCTCGCTTTGGGCGTCCACTGTTGGTGTTCACAATTGTCGGGCGCCAACAGCCGCCCACATAGCGGACCGTCGCCCCGCGTTCGAAACCGTCGGGTCACGGCAACGTAGACATGCCGGCCGGATGCTTTTCGATATTCCCGGCAACCCATCTCATCTCAGGTTCGACGAAGCGCGATGCGCGTTTGACCTCGGAGCAGGTCGTTCGCCCAATCGTAGGTTACGACGGGAGTTAGATAGCGCCGGCTGCCACCGCTTGATCCGAACGCATTGGTGAAACCGGACCGATCGCTTTCGAAACTGATAGTCGATCCACCGAGATCAAGTAGAGAGCACCGCCGCATATGAACTCGCAACGTGTTGAACGTTATCGGGCCGCAGACCAGATATACAAATACGTCCCGACGAAACGGCATAGATCCCGAACTCGTCCCGGAGCCGTATTACTTGAGCATTTGTCAGGCCTGTATAGGCGAACATTCCTGTCTGACTTGTCAGGAAGGAAAAATCTCGCCCAAGTAAAATCGCCTCCAGGTGGTCGCGCAGCACACGTCTCATCGATGTCATTCGCAAACGCATCGCTTCAAGTTCACCGATCCAGATCCCGCGAAGAGAGGGATCGCCAAGGACTGTTGATATAAGCCGCATGCCATATGTAGGCGGATTCGAATATGAGCGGCGCACCAGGAGCTTTAGTTGCCCGAGTACGTTTGTAACATGAGACGTGTTCGAGCAATGCACCGAAAGTGAACCGCAACGCTCTCCGTATAGTGAGAAAATCTTCGAGAACGAATGGCTCACCAGAAAGTCCATGTTGCGCCGGGCCAGTTCGCGCACGACGAAGAGGTCGTCTTCCAGGCCGACGGACAAACCCTGATACGCGATATCGACGAACACCATCGGTCGCTTTTTTTCGATCACTTTGATGATCTGCATCCAGTCGGCCCGCGACGGGTCGACTCCGGTCGGATTATGGCAGCAGGGGTGCAGCAGAACCACGTCGTTCGCGGTGAGCCGCTCAAGATCTTCAAGCATGCCGCCCAGGTCCAGATTTCGCGAAGACGGCTGGTAGTAGCGGTATCGTCTGACCTTGAATCCTGCGCCCTCGAACAGGCCGATGTGATTATCCCAAGTTGGATCAGACACGTGAACGGTGGCAGAGGGAAAGTGGCGCCTGAGAAAGTCGGCGCCGAGCTTTAGTGCGCCGCTGCCGCCCAGCGTCTGAACCACGGCCGCGTTTGCTATGGCGTCGGATACGTTAACTCCAAAAATCAATTCGGCTACATGCTTTCGAAAAGCGTCGTCGCCTTCCATCGGCAGGTACGTGCTCGGCAGATTGTGTGCCAGCAACTGCTGCTGCGCCGCGCGAATTGAGCGCAAGACCGGCACTCGGCCGTCCTCGTCATAGTAGATGCCAACGCCGAGATTGACTTTTTGCGTGCGCTGGTCACTCGAAAATTTCTCCATCAGACCCAGAATCGGATCACCACTATACGACGCGACATGCGAAAACATTTTAAGTGTCCAGAGTTATTCGGGAGTATTGAAAATAGAGGAACCGGTGGGACCGTCCTTCAGGCGCACCTCGCGCGAATCAAGTCGGCCCCCTTTTCACCGATCATGATCGACGCTGCATTCGTGTTGGCGCTCGGCAACGTCGGCATAATTGACGCATCGACCACGCGCAGGCCTGACACGTTATGAACGCGCAGCGAACTGTCGACAACTGCGAGGTCGTCGACGCCCATTTTGCAAGTGCCGGCCGGATGACTGAAGCGAATGCAGCGTTCGCGCAGGAACGCTGCCCAGTCGTTATCCGACTGAACCGCTGTACCCGGATGGAGTTCCTGACGCACGAACGGTGCAAACGCGCGAGCAGCAAAAAAACGGCGAGCCAGTTTGGCCCCTTCGCGCAACACGATGAGATCTTCCTTTGCTCCGAGCATCTGATGGCGAATGATCGGAAGGTCGTGCGGATTCGCCGAGCGCAGTGAAACCGTGCCACGTGTGATGGGCCGGCACACGTTGACGGCGACGACGACGGCAGGCATCGGGAAGAAAAGGGGCCCGTCGCCGACCGTGTTATAGCCGATCGGCGTGAAGGTCAGTTGAACGTCCGGGTCGGCAACGCCGTCAGTCGTTTTCGCGAAGGCGACGGCGTGGCCGATCGGCGTTGCACCCGGCCCCTTGCCTCGCAATAGCCAGTTGATTCCATGCTTGACAACGCTCCACGGATCCGTCTCGACGTTGTACGTGCGCACGTTGACTTCGGTGCTGAGCATCACGCCCGGATGTTCCTGTAGATTCGCACCAACGCCAGGGAGATCGCAGACGACCGGCACTCCAAGTTGACGGAGTGCTTTTGCGTCACCGATGCCGGAAAGCTGAAGCAGCTTTGGTGATCCGAGCGCCCCGGCGGACAGGATCACCTCCGTCCGCGCGTATGCAACGCTCGCTACGCCGTTCCGCTCGTATTCGATACCAATGGCGCGACTTCCCTCGGTGATAATCCGACGTGTCATCGCGCGCGTGAGAATCGTCAGATTCGCGCGATTGCGAGCCGGCCAAAGATACGCACGCGACGCACTGTGGCGCCAACCGCGTTTCTGCGTGGCTTGAATCTCGCCCACACCGAACTGCGACGCACCGTTCACGTCTGAATTAAACGGCAAACCGGTTTCCATCGCGGCTTCAATGAACGGCTTCACGAGACGATGTGGTGTGCGTACGTCCGACACCGAAAGAGGTCCATCGCCCCCGCGAAAATCGTCTCCACCTCGCGAATTGCGTTCCGCTTTCATGAAAAACGGCAGCACGTCGGCGTAACCCCATCCCCGATTGCCAGCTTCTTCCCAGCGATCGAAGTCGCCGCGGTTCCCGCGCAGATAGATCATCCCGTTGATTGAACTGCTGCCGCCTAGCACGCGTCCCGCAGGCCATACCTCCGCGAGTCCGTTGCGGCTCGAATCAGGTTCGACAGCATAAGACCATGTGAATTTCGGGTTGGATATTGCGCGTTCCTCGCCCGCTGGCACCCAAAGATACGGCGAGGCATCCCACGGACCGGCCTCGACCAATAGTACCTTCACGGAAGGATCCTCGGACAGGCGGCTCGCAACCACGCTTCCAGCGGAGCCTGCGCCGATCACAATGTAGTCCCACTCGCGACGCTGCGACATCTTCGATTTCCTTTCAATTGTGCGTTGCCCGACTTCGACAATCCTCGAAGCCGGGGGTTAACCCGGGAACTATTTTGTTCTGGTTGACAAGAGAGCAGGCTAGCATAAAACTGCGTCCATGTTTCCAAATCGGAACAAAATGAAACACCAGAAACAGCAATCGCAAGACTGCATGACCATGACTTAAGGAGAGCAGGTGGATACCAAAGCGGTGAAGACTGTTGACGACGTGCGCGCGCTGATTGCGGAGCGCGACCCGCAAAACGTGACGGTAGGTTTGTGCGACATGCAGGGCCAGATTCGCGCGAAATACATCTCGCGAGACAAGTTCCTGAGTGTGATCGACAAGGGGATCTGCTTTCCAAAGGCGACGCTATCGCTCGACTTCTGCGATATCCTCCGGCCGATGCCCGGTGTGACCGACGGCCCGGACGCGAGGTTCGGCGATCTGCTGTGCCGCCTTATTCCGGAGAGTGTCCGGGAAATTCCATGGGAACCCGCTTCGCGCAACCTGTTTTTTCTGGTGGACTTTGAAGACGACGGGGAGCCGATATCGCCACGCGGCGTTTACCGAAGAGTTGAGCGGAAAGCGGCCCAGATGGGATTTATCCCGGTGCACTCGTGCGAATACGAGTTCACCTTGTTCAACGAGTCATCCCAGACGATACGCGAGAAGAACTTTCGTGGACTTGATCTGGCAAGCTTTGAGAAGTCATACAACCTGTTGCTCAGACAGGGAGTGCAATCGGAGTTCTATAACGCGCTGCTTGACTGCCTCGCGACAATGAATGTTCCGGTCGAAGCTGTTCACGAGGAAATGGGCCCCGGCTTCATGGAAGTGGCGCTGGCTCACTCCGCTGGTGTGGTCGCCGCCGATCACGCTGCTATCTTCAAAACGTTCGCGAAGATTCTCGCGCAGCGTCGGGGCCAGTTGATGACATTCATGGCGCGCTGGTCAAATGATGCGGACGGGCAGAGCGGCCACGTTCACGTTTCGCTCCGCGGCACCGATGGCAGCGCTGCATTTTACGATGCGGCACAGCCGCAGTCGATGAGCGAAGTTATGCGGCACTTCATTGGCGGGGTTCAGAAGCTGTTGCCAGAGTTCCTGATCGTCCTTGGACCTACGGTCAATTCGTTCCGTCGATTTCAGCCATGGATTTTTTCGCCAATCGCTTCGACGTGGGGCTGGGAAAACCGGACCTGTGCGCTGCGCGCCATTGGAGGGTCGCCGTCTGCGCAGCGGGTCGAATGTCGCGTTCCTGGTGCGGATGCGAATCCGTATCTTTCGCTCGCCAGCATCCTTGCGATGGGGCTGTGGGGTATCGAAAACCGGATCGAGCCTGCCGCGGAGATGCGCGGCAACGTGTACGAGCGCATGAACGAGGTGGCACCAGAGCATCGCTTTCCGGCGTCGTTCGGAGAAGCAATTTATCGGTTCGAGCGCTCCGAAGTCGCCAGGGAGGTATTTGGTACGGTTTTTGTCGATGCGTACGTGGCAAGCAAACGTGCTCAGGAGCAGGAGTTCGCGGCGCTGGTGACGGATGTCGAGCTTCGTCGTTTTTTTGAGTTTGTTTAAGAGGTGCGTATGAATCCATCAACATTCGACATTATTTCTCCCGTCGACGGCAGGATGTACAGCACCCTCGCCTATGAACAACAATCGCAGGTCGATGACCGACTCGATCGTGCGGAGCTCGCATTCCAGGCATGGCGCACATTTACCCTCGCGGAGCGCATTAGTGCGGTGTCGCTATTTGTCGATGAACTTGAGCGCCTTCGCACGCGGTTGAGCGAGGAGGTGCTATGGCTTATCGGCCGGCCGCGTCACCAATCCGATGAGCTAAAGCGTGTTATTGCCACTGTTCGTCACCTGATGACCCAAGCGCACGCGCAACTCGGCGATGAGCCGATCGCTGGGGGGGATGGAATACGCCGTTTTGTCAGACGAGAGCCAAGGGGGGTCTGTCTTGCTATTTGTGCGTGGAATTACCCGGTTGCGATGGCCTGTGCAATGGTTGCGGCCGCTATGCTGGCTGGTAATGTAGTCCTGCTCAAACACGCGCCGCAGACCGGGCCGATTGCCGATCTGATTGAAGCGGCCTACTGGGCAAGCGGCGCGCCTGCCAATGTATTTCAACGTGTGCACATGGATCATCCGACCGCAGAGCAGGTGATCGCGTCCGGCCGTGTCCAGTTCGTGCAGTTCATCGGCTCGGAACAGGGCGGCCGAGCCGTGCATCGGGCTGCCGCACGCAATCTTGTCCCGGTCGGGCTCGAACTCGGTGGCAAGGACCCGGCATACGTGCGGCCGGATGCGGATATCGAGGAAGCGGCCTCCGGGCTAGTGAGTGGCAGTTTCGATAACGCAGGCCAATCATGCTGCTCAGTAGAACGAATCTATGTGCATACACATGTCTATGACGCGTTTGTCGAACGGTTCATAGGCAAAATGCGCGCACTTAAATTTGGTGATCCGAGAGGTAACCCTGATGTCGGACCCGTCGTTAGTCCGGGCGCCGCGTCGAGAATCCGAAAGCATGTCGAGAAGGCTGTTGCCGCCGGCGCGACAGTAGTCAATCATCCTGAACGATCGTCTATCGATCCGGAGAGCGCGTACTTTTCTCCGCTTGTACTACTAGGTGCGACGCACGCGATGTCGATCATGCAGGAAGAGCTTTTTGGTCCAGTCGCGCCAATCGTACGCGTTGACACCGATGAGACCGCGATTAGTCTGATGAACGATAGCCGCTACGGCCTGACGGCTTCGGTATGGTCGAAGGATGAGGGTTCCGCGCTCGCGGTCGCCTCTGCGGTCGAGGCCGGCACTTGCTACGTCAACCGTTGCGATCATGCAGATTTGCTCCTGCCATGGGGCGGCATGAAGGCATCCGGGATTGGCCGCTCATACGGTGAGGCCGCGTTCGACGAACTCACTTCCCTAAAGAGTTTCCATGTCCGCCAATCGCACTGACGCTCCGGGTTCGGGCAGCATAGACCGATGGCCGGCTGGAAGCATCATTCGGCCTGACGCGGGGGCGCCTGTTCTGCTTGTATGCGAACACGCCTCAAATCGGCTGCCTCCCGACGCCGGTAATCTCGGCTGCGCGCCGGAGGTGTTCGACCGCCATATCGCCGTCGATCTGGGCGCTGCCGAGCTCACGCGCGCGCTTGCTGAGCGGCTCGACGCGACTGCCGTACTTTGCAGCACGTCTCGACTCTATGTCGACTGCAATCGCAGTCCGGCCGATCCCGAGTGGATTCCGGCACGGTCGGACGAAACCGTCATTCCTGGCAACGTCAGCCTTGACGAAATGATGCGTCGTCACCGGGCTGAGCAAGTATTTGAACCGTTTCATGCGCTTGTTGCCGCGGCCGTCGAAAGCTGCCTAGCGCGCGTGGGCCCCCCGTTGATCGTACCCATTCATTCAATGACGCCCGTGATGGGCAGCGTCATGCGGCCTTGGGAGATGGCGGTGATCTGGGGCGAAGCACATCCTGCGCGCGCGGCGATCGACGCATTGCGTAAGCAGGGGATCGTAGTTGGTAACAACGAACCGTACGACGGGCGTGTCATGCATGGGCACACGTTCGTACAACACGCCGTACCCCGCAAGCTGCCGCACTTCGCACTTGAGGTTCGCCAGGATCTGATTGCGGACGCCGTTTCCGTAGAAAAGTGGGCTGCCATTATCGCGACAGTTATTCAGGCGCTTGTTGCGGAAAGGTAGCTGCGTCTCAATGCGGAACGAGAGTGGCCGTCATACACCACTCTCTTAATCTGATTAAGTGAACCTGCTGGAGTAAAAAGTGAACACTCGTAATGAGCCTCGGCTAAGGGGAGGCGCAATCGGCGTTCCCGGCATAGTCTTCTTTGTCATAGCGACGAATGGTCCATTGATTGGTCTCATCGGAGCAGTTCCAGTCGCGCTGACTCTTGGCAACGGGATCGGTGTCTCAGGAACATTCCTGCTGGCGGGATTGACGTATCTAATTTTCAGCGTCGGCTTTGCCGCGATGGCTCGTTATGTCAAGAGCGCTGGCGCGTTCTACACATATGTGACAAAAGGATTAGGCCGACCCCCAGGTGTTTCAGCGGCTGCGCTGGCCATCACCTCCTATGTTGCGATCCAACTCGCGTGTTACGCGATGGTGGGATTCTTTCTGGGCCAATTTGAGCAGGCGCACTTCGATCACGCGCTGCCATGGTGGATAAACGCGCTACTGGTCTGCGCAATTGTGCTGATTTGCGGGTACAGGAATATCGAATTCAGCGGCAAACTTCTCGGCGTCTTGATGCTGTGCGAGATCACCATTGTTTTAATCTTCGATGCCTCTGTTGTGGCGCATGGCGGCGGGCCGGAAGGCTTAACTTTGACACCGTTTCTTCCATCGCACGTTTTCTCAAACGGTCTTGGTGCAGCGCTTGTATTTACGATCGGATCGTACGTCGGATTCGAGACTACTGCAATCTACGCAGAGGAGGCCAAAAACCCGGCCCGGACCATCCCGCTAGCTATGTACCTGTCCGTCATTTGTATCATGTCGTTCTTCGCTATCTCGGTATGGGCGCTGATTGTGGCATATGGCCCATCGCATGTCGTTTCTGAGGCGCAGCGAGACCCCGGAAACCTCTGGTTTTCAGCTGCCACGACGTTTGTATCGCCGCTCGCCGCAGACGCCATGTCGGTTCTGATGATTACAAGTCTTTTTGCAGCCCTTGTAAGCCTGCAGAACGCTGTTGCGAGGTACTTCTTTTCGCTGGGCCGCGAGGGCGTACTGTGGAAAAAGCTATCTGCCATGCACCCGATACAAAGGTCTCCGTATATCGCGAGCCTGTTTCAGAGCGCAATTTCCTGCACGATTGTCGTAGGTTTTGCAGCTACCGGGGCGAGTCCGATGGACACAGTCCTGCCTGTGACAAGCACCTTTGCATCCATCGGGCTGCTCGTCGTTCAAGTCATGACAAGTCTTGCGGTGATTGGATTTTTTCGTCAAAAGGCTCACGAGGAAGGGCCGTTTCAATCCCTGATTGCTCCAATGATTAGCACCTTTGCGCTGACGGCACTGGTCTGGTTGATCATTAACAACGTCACACTCCTTGCCGGTGGCAATGAATTGGCGGGGCGAGTCATTGGCTGGCTGGTAGTGGCGGTCGCAATATCAGGGCTGCTATACGCAAAGTGGATACAGCGCCAACGTCCAGATCGCTATGCAGCACTGGGACGTGTCCTTAGCGAGATGTAAATTGATACCGCGATTAAAAATAGATAGATAAATCATATATTTTATGGACGTAAATGTTGTAAATAATAAATAGTTAGGTATACAAATTATGTATTTTTGTTTTTTGTATAACTGGTTTTGCATGTCTATCTGACGGAGATTCATGATGGGTTCTTATCTCAAAACTGGCATTGCGATCGCCTGTGCCACCTTTATTGCAGCAACATGGGCGCAGTCCGCAGGAAACCTTACTGTGAGCGGTGCCGAAAAGGGCCCCAGTGCTGATGGTCAGATTCCTGCCTATGAAGGCCCACAAGCGACACCCGCTGGCTGGACGCCAGGGAAAGACCGCGCCGAATATTCTCCTTTGAAGTCCGAAAAACCGTTATTTACCATCAACGCGTCAAACGTCGAGAAGTATGCCGATAAGCTTTCTCCCGGTCAGATCGAACTGCTGCGAAATAATAAAGGTTACAAAATGTTGGTCTATCCGACCCATCGTAGCTGTGGTTATCCGGAGTGGGTTAACGAAAATACACGGAAGAACGCTGCATCCGCGAAATTGAGTGATGACGGCGACCATCTTGTCGCGGCAACGTTGCCGGGTTTGCCATTTCCAGCCGCTAAAACCGGGCAGCAGGCAATGTGGAATTACCTGACTCGTTATCGCGGCGTTGGCGCTCAATGGTCGAAGTTCTACACGATGGTGTCGCCGCGCCCTGGAAGTTCCGACTGGATATCTGTCACAAGCCACCAGAGCATGTACTTCCCGTGGGGGAAGAAAGGCGCCAATGCGCTCGCACCAAACGAATCGCTGTATTCGATCTACTTTGCCTATGACACACCGCCAGCGCTGGCCGGGCAAGGACTTATCGAGACGTTTCACTTCGCCGACAATGAATCGCCCGCCTACTATTACTTCCCAGGTCAACGGCGTGTACGCAGAATGCCTTCGTACGACTACGATGCGCCGCAGATCGGCTTCGAAAACCAATACACGGTCGACGAGCCTTGGCTGTTTAATGGCGATATCGATCGCTTCAACTGGAAGCTCATCGGAAAGAAAGACGTGTATGTTCCGTATAACAACTTCGCTATGTACGATATCAAGAAGAGTGTCGACGACGTGTTCAAGAAAGATGGGATCGATCCATCGGCGCGGCGGTATGAACTACATCGCGTCTATGTGATTGAGGGGGCGCTCAAGTCAAACATGCGCCACATTTCACAGAGGAAGGTTCTATATCTCGATGAGGACACCTATTTGGCACTTGTTGGTGAGGACTACGACGGACAAGGAAAACTGTGGAAAACGAAGGAAGGGTATCCCGTCCCCCTCTGGGAGCTGGGTGGCACTTGCGACATCGAGCCTTTCGCACAGTACAACCTCTTGAGCGGTCGCTACGTCGTTGACGACATCTTGGTCGGCGCGGGACACGACGTGCGCTATTTCGAAGAATCTACCGATCCACATTTTTCTTCGGACTTCTACAGCGCTGAAAATCTTCGTTCGATCAGCGAGCGCTAGCACCAATATCAATCACAAATACGCGCGAGGATCGCGCGCATGGAACCGCGTTGACAGTGGGAGTCGGAGATGAGAAAGAATGGAGTGAAGCTTGCTGTGTCCGTTTCGCTTGCTGGCGTGATGGGGGTGTCGCTCAACGCGTATGCGTACGATTTCGAGACGGGATTGGGTGATCTGTCGGGTTCTTTGGTATCGAACCTGACAGTTGGCGCGGGGATCCGTACGAAGAATCCGAGCTGCTCGCTGACGGGTGACCCGGACGCGTACGGTTGCGGCGCGGCAGCTAACGTCAACCAGTGGGGGTTCGGCGATAACGGTGACCTGAACTATCGTAAGGGACGGCCGTTCAGCACCTACATCAGTGCAACCAGTGAACTACTGCTCACGATGCCCAGCGAGGGCTATAAGTTCATGATCCGCGGCACTGCCATGTACGACTTCCTCGCGGGAGATACTGCAAGAACGCCTCTGTCCAGCACAGCTTCGGCACAGGTGGTCTATCCTGTGCAACTGCTTGACCTGTGGGGCGAGAAGGACTTCACGCTTAACGGCGAGTCTGCGCACGTGCGTTTAGGTAACCAGGTCGTCAACTGGGGCGAGAGCTACTTTGCCACGGGCGGCATCAATGCGACGAACGCTGTTGATATCCAGAAGCTCCTAATTCCGGGAACACAACTCAAACAGGCACTTCTGCCAGCGCCCATGCTGAGTTTTGCGACCGGGTTAGGGGGCGGCTTCAGCACTGAGGGATACTACCAAGTTAATTGGGACGGCAATCGTTATCCTCCGGTAGGCACGTTCTGGTCGGTCAGCAACAATTTTGGACGTGGGGCAGAACCGGCGACCATCAATTCCAACAACTTCAACGTTGGCGGCGTAGACGCGGGCACCATCGCGGGTCCAAATAGCGGCAACTCCGCGACGCTGTCAACGATCAACTCGGGCTTGGTGAACGGACAGTATGCCGGGGCACCGTATAACTCGATCGGTGTCCCTGTGTCGACGGTGTTGCCACGGGAATACAAGCCGCAATTCGGCGTCAAGCTGAACTATAAGCCGAAGAACGTCGAGGTCAACTTTGGTTTTTACTACGAGAACTACACCGACAAATCGCCGGTGGTCTCGACGCTACCCAACGGATCGACCCAGTTCTCGTATCTCGAGAACCGTCAACTGTTCGGCGTCAGCGCGAACTTCTCGCTAGGCGATTGGGCGATCGGCACCGAGTTGTCGTACCGTCCGAAGGATGCGGTAGCGTTGTCGAGCTGTTTCGGATCGAACGGACCACTCGATTTGAATACGAACGGCGTGAACGGCATCGATTGCCAACAGTGGGTCGACAAAAAGAAATTTCAGTATGACATCAATGGCCAACTGAACCTCACACAGAGCGAATATCCGTTCCTGAAGCTGATCCACGCAGATGCTGCTGTATTCACCGCCGAGCTGACCTGGATCTATTACCCCGGTTTAAGTTCAAGCGGTGTGACCAGCAACATCAACGGGCAAATGGTGACGCAGGTTCCAGCCGCAGGCTACTTCGCTTGGTTGAACAACGGATCGAGTCTCGGATACCCGATCGTCGCGGCACAGGGGAGCGCAAGCTCGATCGGAGCGACGGTGGACTTCAATTGGACCTATGACGGTAGTCTGCTTCCCGGATGGCAGATAACGCCGGGTGTGACTTTCAATGATGCGCTGTACGGGTACACACCGACATTCACGGCCAATTACTTGCAGGGAGCAAAGTCGCTAAATTTTTATGTGCTCTTTAACCAGAACCCGACCGTGTGGCAGGCTGGCATCAATTTCACTGCATTCTTTGGCGGGCATAACACCGTCGGACAGCCTTACGCGGACCGGAACTTCGTGGGTCTCTTCGCAACGCGTAATTTCTAAGCCCAATGGGCGGTGAACGGGGCGCGAGTCCGCGCCCAGAAAACTTGGAAGGATAGCTGTGTTAAATCGCTTCGTGGCCTCTCTTGAAAAACGTTTCTTCGGGCATCGCCTTATCGTACTGCTTGTAATCGGACTCCTAACCGTATTCATGGCTGTGTTTGCCGTGCAGTTACGCATGGAAGCCGGATTCGACAAACAGATGCCTTCTGGAGACGAATACATCCGGACATTTCAGAAGTACCGATCCGATTTGTTCGGTGCCAATCGAATCACGGTGGTCGTGCAGGCGAGACATGGATCCATCTGGACACCTGCTGCTATGAAGCATCTTTACGAGGTTACTCAAGCGGTAACATTTCTGCCTAACGTTGATCGACTTGGAGTTCAGTCGCTGTGGACCCCGAATACATTCGTCAACCAGATCACTGCGGACGGCTTCAGCGCGAGTCCAATTATTGGAGGAACGGTCACCCCGAACGAGTTGTCCCCGTCAATAGTTGATCAGATTCGCCAATCCACGGCACGAGGGAACTACGTGGGAACACTCGTGTCACGGGACCAGACAAGTGCAATGATCACCGCGGATATCAATGAGGTGGATGAAAAAGGGCATGCTCTTGATTACGTCGTGTTTAACCGGCTGCTTGAGTCCAATCTTCGTCGGCCGTTCGAAGACGCTGACTTTGAGATCCAGATTATCGGCTTCGCCAAGCAGATAGGTGACATTGCGGACGGTGCTCGGTCTGTCCTCGTCTTTTGTGGCGTTGCTCTGTTACTTACGGCACTTGCTGTCTTTTGGTACAGCCGCTCCATTCGCTTCACCGTATTACCGATTGTGTGTTCGTTGACATCGCTAGTGTGGCAGTTCGGGACATTGCGGCTTCTAGGCTTTGGACTGGACCCTTTAGGCGTCCTGGTTCCATTCCTTGTGTTTGCAATCGGCGTTTCGCACGGTATTCAACAGATTAATTACATCGTGCGCGAACTGTCTTTCGGACATAGCTCGCTCGACGCAGCAAAGCGTAGTTTTAGCGGTTTGCTAATTCCTGGGACGCTGGCATTGGTCACCGCGTTTGTATCATTCGTCACGTTGTTGCTGATTCCTATCCCGATGGTTCGGCAACTGGCAATCACGGCTTCTCTCGGCGTCGCTTACAAGGTCGTAACGAATCTCGTTATGCTACCTATTACCGCCTCATACTTCCAGTTTGACAATAGCTACGCGCGTCGCTCGCTGGAGAAGCGTGAACGTCGCTCGGGATGGTTACGTGCACTCGCTCGCGTTGCGGAGCCGCGCAACGCATATATCGTAGTCGGCCTGACTGCGGTGCTGTTTGGTGTCGCTGCCTGGGAAAGCCGTGATCGTGTAGTTGGAACGTTGCAGCCCGGAGCACCGGAGTTGCGTGAGGATGCCCGCTTCAATCGCGACGCGGTTTCGATCGCGAACAACTACGACATTGGCTTGGATTGGCTGACGGTTGTATTCGAGACAAAAGTGCCGGCGTGTGGAAACCCCAACGTTGGCTTATTCGAGGACGACTTTGCATCTGCAATGAAGCGTGAATCGAGCGTTGTTTCCGTCCAGTCGTACCCGGCAATGCTTCGGACATACAACGAAGGGTACAACGAGGGAAATCCAAAAATGAACGTTATCCCAATCGACCCAGGAAACTACGGTGGACTGTCGGCCGAGATCGGTCGGGTCAAGGGTTATATGAACAAGGACTGTAGCATGACTGCGGTTCACCTCTTTCTGATAGATCACAAGGCAACAACGCTCACGAGCGTCCTTAATGACATCAAGCAATATCGGGCGCATCACCAGCTTCCGGGAGTCACGATGCGGCTGGCCGCGGGCAATGCAGGAGTGCTGGCGGCGATCGATGAGGAGGTAAAAAGGAGCGAGACACCCATGATGCTGTACGTGTATGCCGCGATTCTCATGCTCGTATTTCTGGTCTATCGTGACGTTCGGGCGATGATCGCATGCTGCGCACCTCTCTCCGTTGCCACGTTTATCGGGTACTGGTTCATGAAGGAGCTACAAATTGGTCTGACTGTGGCGACCCTACCCGTGATGGTGCTAGCGGTGGGTATCGGAGTCGACTACGCGTTCTACATCTACAACCGCCTTCAACTGCACATGGCGAACGGCCAGACCATCGTCAAGGCTGTTGAGCACGCGATGCTAGAGGTCGGCGTGGCAACGATTTTTACCGCTATCACACTGGCGATTGGGGTCGCCACCTGGAGCTTCTCTCCGCTGAAGTTCCAGGCGGACATGGGCAAACTGCTGGCGTTCATGTTCCTGATCAACCTGGTGATGGCGATGACGGCATTACCAGCATTGGCAGTCGTCTTGGAGCGACTATTCCCTCGCCGACGTCCCGTTCGGTCACCCGGCGCGTTAAGCCACTGACAGGAGGCCATATGTACAGAAAAATGGGTTTTTTATTGGCCTTTGCAGCCACGGTCACCTCTATGCTTGCCTGGGCTCAACCGCGAACGCAGGAAGAGCTCCCGACGGGCATTGTTGTGCGCGCGGCCCGACAGTGGCCGGGACCCGAACGATCGGCCATTCTTGCGGCCACCGTTGCGGGAAGTCGCATGGTAGCAGTCGGAGAGCACGGTGTCGTTTTGCTATCGGACGATGGCGGGCGGCATTTCCGTCAAGCCAAATCGGTGCCAGTCTCAGCTACTCTAACCGATGTGTCTTTTCCGGATGCGTTGCACGGGTGGGCGGTAGGACAATGGGGCGTATTGCTTGCGACGGGTGACGGCGGTGAGACGTGGCATCAGCGTCGGATTGACACGACGGGCGACCAGCCTTTTCTCACTGTCTACTTTAGCGATGCTCAGCACGGGTGGGCTGGAGGAATCTGGTCGCTGCTGTTACGAACAGATGACGGCGGGCGATCTTGGGTGTCGGTAAAGCTCCCCATACCGCCTGGCGGCACGAAGGCCGACAGGAACCTGTTCCACATTTTTGGGGACCATAGAGGGGGTGTCTATATTGCTGCCGAGCGAGGCGATGTGATTCGCTCGGTGGACGGTGGACAAACGTGGGAATACAAGAAGACGGGCTTTACGGGAAGCTTGTGGGCCGGAACCTCGACCGACGACGGAACGCTGGTTGTCGGAGGAATGCTCGGGGCCTTGTACCGCAGCACTGACCATGGCGATACATGGGCTCGGCTTGCAGTCGAACAGGATGGAAGCATGGTGGATAGCTCGATCACTGACTTGGTGTCGGCTGGAAACGAGGTGAGAGGCGTTGGGCTTGATGGTGTAGTTCTGAAAGGTGACTCGCAATCTTCCACCTTTGCTGTGACACAGAGACCGGACAGGGCGTCCTTGACGGCCGTCGAGTCAGGCGACTCGGGTGTTGTTTTTTTCTCGGACAGCGGCGTACTTAGAAGCGCCGACCCGCTGAAGGTTGGAGTTGCTGCCAGCAGATGAAGCAGCAGGGGAGTTTCATGAATGCTTCGCAGATGAAGGCGAGCCGTTCGAAACAAACGCGTAAGCGTCCGAAGTTATGAACTCGGCGATTGCGCGTTCAACGACATATCGGATTTTCCCAAGGCCCATACCGCTCGGCGCACCTCGACGGGCGATCTGGGTGCAATTGCCAGCACTGTCGCGCCCGAGGGGGCGTGATCGTAGCCGGAACCGCTTGCTTCCGCAGCGGTCGGTCACGCTTGCCACGAATCGGTAGAGCGACGTCGACCAGCGCCCGCATTTGGGTGGCGTCATCACGACCGGAGCCCGTCAGGATTACGCGAATGAGACGCCGTGCGCTTCGGTAACGCATTTTCGGATCTTACAGCCGCATTGAGCTATAGGCATACGCTGTTCGGGAAGATCAAATAGGTCGCGAACACTGGGGGCTTTGCGTTCAACATCGCTGAACTGAACACGTTCCTATGCGCCTACGACGCGGAATGGTAGTTCGGTTTTGCGCGTATTTTTCTATCAGGTGAAGCCGTCGGGCGGGTGTTGATCAGGCAGCGGAAACCGGGTCTCCTCCACCTTGAGCCTAGTCCCGGCATGTCTCATGCTGCCTTATAATAGGCTGTCATCCATTCGATAATAGGTTATGTCCCTCGGTAAAACGATACGTACGGCGCGACAGCGCGCCGGGATGTCCTTGCGCGATTTGCAGCTTGCGACGGGCATTTCCTTGGCAAAGCTGTCAAAGGTCGAAAACGATAAGGCAACGCTACGACACCCGGAAATCATTGCGTTGTCGGAGACGCTGAACATCCCCGCCGCGTTCCTGTTAAATGTAGGGGGGCGAGTGGACGATCGCCCATCTGCGCGCCGAGCTGTCACCCTTGCCGGAACCGGACCAAAGTTCCTGAAGGACGGGAAGACATACGAGGTCCTTTGCGGCGATATGAGCGAGAAGGCGAACCTGTTCTGGCGCGTGTTGATCACAGAGAAAGCTCCGGGAACGCTCAATTCCTATCTTGCACACCCTGGCGAAGAATTCGTCTTGGTATTGAAAGGTCCTGTGGCCCTATACACGAAAGTTTACGAACCTCTGGTATTGAAAACTGGAGATAGTGTGCTTTTTGATGCGTCCACGCCTCATGCGTATTTTGCAGTACACAAAGAGGCTGTCGTTCTTATGAGCAACTCTACAGAGTCGCCGCACTGAAGATTATTAATGTTCATCCTGGATGAAAATATTAACCGATAATCAGAGTGAACATTCGCGTGGTCTAGTAATCCGTTCAGCTGATTCGTGAACAAAGTCTGGTGGTTTTTCGAGAATGGAGTCAGAGGAAGCGATCCATATAAATGGTCCGGTTTTCGTTGTACTGAGAGACGAACTGGTCGATATGCAGGATGAGTTGCTTGACCCGAACCGAAGGAACCTCGTGAGCCGTCAACTGCGCGAGTGGCTGGACACGGTCCAGAGTGTGTGAAAACGCATTGATCGTCTAAACTGAATCAACGCGTTGAGACCGGGTGACTCATGAAGCGATTCGTCGAAGGCGATGACCGAAAGCAGGTCGCACTACTTCCCGAATGCGTCGATGACTACATCGGACAGGACAACCCGATCAGGGTCATAGACGCCTTCGTCGACGAGTTGGACCTAGCGGATCTGGGATTCAACGGTACCACGCCGGCGATCACGGGGCGCCCTTCCTATCACCCGGGCGTGATGCTCAAGATCTATATCTACGGCTACCTGAACCGGATACCCTCCAGCCGGCGGCTCGAGCGCGAGTGTCAGTGCAACGTCGAGCTGATGTGGCTAACGGGACGTCTGGCTCCGGACTTCAAGACAATTGCCGACTTTCGCCGTGACAGCGGCGCGGCCATTCGCAACGTATACCGGCGTTTCGTCGAGTTGTGTCGCGGGCTGAAACTTCTGACGACCGACATGGTGGCAATTGACGGCAGCAAGTTCAAGGCATCAAACAGCCGCGACAGGAACTACACGGCAAGCAAGATCGACAAGCGTCAGAAGCAGATCGAGGAAAGCGTGCAGCGATATCTCGACCTGATTGAAACCGCCGACCGCACTATTCCTACGGGATTTGATGTAAAAACCGTCCGGCTCTACGAGAAGATCGCCGTGCTGCGCCAGCAGATGCGTGAGCTTAAGCAGATCAGCAGGCAGCTAGAAAAGCAGCCGGACAAGCAGTTGTCGATGACGGATCCGGACGCACGGTCGATGGCAACAAGTGGAAGAGGCTCCGGCATAGTGGGCTACAACGTCCAGACAGCAGTTGACACGAAACATCATCTGATCGTTGAGCACGAAGTAACCAACGTCGGCAACGATCATGCGCACCTCAGCAACATGGCGCTGTCGGCGAAGCACGCGATGGGCAGAGCGAAGCTGAAGGTTGTTGCTGACCGGGGTTACTTCAGCGGCCCGGAGATAAGGAGGGCGTGCGATCTGAACGACGTCAGCGCGTATGTTCCCAAGCCGCTCACGTCAGCATCCCGGAAGAAAGGTCTGTTCACGAAGGCCGACTTCGTCTACATGGCAAAAAGTGACGTGTATCGATGCCCCGCTGGCGAGCGGGCAATCCATCGATTTACAACCGTCGAACATGACATGAATCTACGGGTCTATTGTTTCCTCCGATCTCCGCATCGCCGCTGAATCGACTCTCCAAGTTGGCCCGAGTGAGCGAGGGGAGGTTGGCAGCAATCCAGACCCCACCGGAATGGATGGCCGACCAGCGTTACCTTGTTTACTGTTTCAGATGTCTCGTGCTCAACGATGCCGACGTGTCGGCCCCACGGTGGAAGAGGGAATGGCTAAATCCCGAAGCTGAATACTGCACAGCGCACCATAGCCTGCTGGAAACGGTCCCGGCATCGGTATTTGGAAAAGCGATCAACTTCGGCGCGGCGCTTCGGGCGATATCGCGCTATCGAACTCCCAGATTTCCCAGAAACGGACGGCTATGCTAGCGTCATTACTGGACTTGCTAGCGCCTCTGTGAACACTTCTAGCGTCAATTGTGGGCGCCAACAGCAGATCACACAAGGGCCGATCATTCTTGAAAGTCTAGGTCCCCGAACTGAATTCCGATTGCGTTGAGGTGCGCCTTAATCTGGTCCCCAAGCCAAGACCATAGGTCGTCGCCTTGGTCTGCGCACGTCGTGATTTCAATACAAGCAGCTGTCGCCCGCTCGAAAGGTCGCTCTTCGCCATCTGCATCGTAATATCTGATCTCTTCGACTGAGCGCAGGTCGCGACCGTCATACTGCGTGTAAACAACGAGTTCATCGTAGTAAGCCATGTCTTGCATTTTCTGTGTTTGTGGTAGCCAGAAGGCCAGTAGATCGGTAATTTTCTCTGTGCGTCCAGTGTGACCGTAGTCGAGCATGCGCTCTCCCCGTCGCATCATTTTCTCACAGTTGTTGTTGCTGTTCACAATTGCCGAGAGCGGACGAAAAGTGGTGGAGTGTTCGTTCAACGTCGACCGGCCTCCAGTGACGTGAATAGTGGGTATCGCTTTCGAAAGCAGGTTGGCCGATCAACATTACGTCGTTTATTGTTTCCGGTGTCTCGTGCTCACCGATGTCGACGTGTCGGCCCCGCGGAGGAAGAAGGAATGGCTCGATCCAGATGTTGCAGGAAGCCGTTAAAAACCCTGGGATGTGCGTCGCCACGGCCACGTAACGTGGCGCTCTCCAATCCACGGAAACTGCTGTTGTGCCAGCTCCTGGAATTCCTGGTTCAACAACGCGACGCGCAATTGCACGACACTGTGCGCTCCCACGCGACTCCACCGCATGTGCTGGCCCTTGCACATGCGGCGCCCGACGATCCGGTTGATCGACGATTCGACGAAGCCAGTGGAGATTCGCCTTCCCACGCGTTGCCACGTGCGATAGTCGATCAGCGACCCAACATTGCTCTTGAGATACGTGACCACATTGGAGAGGGCATAACTCGCTTTCCTGACCTGTCTGCTCGCCGCTGGGTCCCGTTTCTCACGCAGATCAAGTAGGTGGGCGAGCTCAGTTGCAAACTTCTGCCACTCCACTGCATCTCCGACCCATACATAATGACGGAAGCGGACAAACAGCCCCCACAGTTCGAACGCGGATCCATTCTTCGTGAGTCGTCCATATGCCAGTGGTGCGATAGCCTGATCAACGCGACGCAATAGCCGTCCAATATGCGCCCAATCTAGTATCCACTCGTTATCGTATGGAAGGTCTTTGGCTACGCCAGCCAAATCCCGAGCTCCATCCGTCAGGACGACAACTTCATTAGGATCGCTGCATCCACTGTCCTCGAGGAATCGAATCATCTCTTGATTCAGTCGCCTGGTGCGCGGCATGGCTGAAGCCCATACGCGTGGCTGCTTACCGGCTTGGCCCAAGGCAGCGACGACAACTGCGATCGACGCCGACTGGTTGCCAGCTTCCGCGCGATTTTGCTTACCCGAACCTTTGCGATTGCACCGTGCACGACGGACATAGCCGACGTCAATGCCGAGTTCCACATCTGGCTTTGTCGTCTCGCAGCACGAGCGCACAGGCCGTGCATCATTTATCGATTTTCCAATGGCTACCGTGTGGTTGCGGACTGTTACACGATTGTCGCGACCCGAGGTGGAGATCAGAAGGTCCATGACGGCCCTTGCTTGGCGATATGGCATTGTGGCACCAAGCTGCGCATGCAGCCATCTTAGTTCGCCGGTGCTTGCTTCCGCCAACCAGTTCTTGAGCGGAGAAACGTATCGTGAGCGGTCGGCACCACAATTGCAGGCCTTCCATCGTTCCCGGCAGTAGAAAACCTTCCCCAGCGCTGTCTTCAACTCCGAGCAATGATTATCGTGCAGGCGACGCTGCACGCCGCAAGTCACACAGGCCCTGCGTGACGCACAAATGCGTTCGATCTGCTCAACGACGAAATCTTGCTGCACACAATTGAGCAATGACTTGCCTTCAGCGAGCGACAGTCCCACGTCTCAGGGTATCGGGTCTTCGATGGGCCTGTGAATCCGCATGAGCTCGACCCGCTTGATCGCGCTCCCATCGCCGTTATCGAACTCAAGAACGAACGTGCATCGCATGGCGACTCCTAGACTTGAGGTTAAGCGGACGATACCCCTTCGTGCGCCAGTCTCCCACCCTTTTTAACGGCTTCCTTCAACAGCTGTCTCCGTTCGTTTCCGGCCGGCACCCCGGGTCAACCCGAATTGCCACGCGGCCTCGTCACGCCTATCTTTCTACATCATACGTATGACCTAGAGAGCAAATCGTGGCGACTTTGCACAGGCAGGTCCTGAATCAGATGGGCGAACAGATTTGTTCAGGCAAATTCATGCCCGGCGACATTCTTCCCGCCGAGCCGGTGCTTGCCGAGCAGATGCAGGTGAGCCGCATCACCATCCGCGAGACGATGAAGTCGCTTTCCGCGAAGGGCATGCTGCAGGTGCGCCGCCGCTACGGCACGGTCGTGCTGCCGCGCGCGCAATGGCAGTTGTTCGACCCGGACGTGATCATGTGGCGCGCGCGGGCGGGCGCCGTCGAGCCCGGTCTTATCGAAGATCTGATGGAGTTGCGCCTGATTATCGAGCCGAACGCGGCCAGGCTTGCCGCGAAGCGCGCGACTGACGAAGACCGCATCGCGGTCCGGCGGGCTTTTAAGGCAATGGAGCGCGCGGTCGCCGGCCACGGCGAGTACGTTCCCGCCGACCTCGCGTTTCACGGCGCCATCCTTACCGCCTGCCATAACCAGTTTGTCCAGCAGATGCAGAATGCGCTGTCGGCGATCCTGCGCACCAGTTTCGAACTCAGCTCCGAAATCGCAGGCGGTCCGGCCCGTTCGCTGCCGATGCACGAGGCACTGTGCGTCGCGATCGAGAAGGGCGACCCCGAGGCAGCGGAGCAGGCGGTGCTCACGCTCATCAGGCGCGCCGAGCAGGACTTCGAGGACCGCGCCGCGCTGAACCGAACCGCCGACGACTAACCCGCGTAGCAATCGCCGTAACCCATTTCATCGCGACCGTCATCAGGATCGCGAGGGGCGCACTCGCGCCTCGTTTCTGAACATCGAGAGGACAAACGCATGACACAGTTATTCGATCTGAGCGGCCGCACGGCGCTCGTTACCGGCTCGGCGCGCGGCATTGGTTTCGCGCTCGCCGAGGGGTTGGCCGCCGCCGGTGCGAACATCATCCTGAACGGCACGCGCGCCGACACGGTCGCCGAAGCGGCCGCCCGCCTGAGCGACAAGGGTTTCAATGCGCAAGGCCGCGCCTTCGACGTGACCGATGAAGGCGTGGTAGCCGAAGCATTCGCGCAGTGGGACAAGGACGGTGTGCAAGTCGATATCGTGATCAACAACGCCGGTATCCAGTTTCGCAAACCGCTCGTCGAACTCGAACTGAGCGACTGGCAGCGCGTAATCGACACCAATCTGACGAGCGCCTTCATCGTCGCGAAGCAGGCCGCACGCCGCATGATCGCGCGCGGCACGGGCGGCAAGATCATCAACATCGGTTCGCTCACGAGCGAAGCGGGGCGCGCGACAGTCGGCGCGTATACGGCGGCAAAGGGCGGCATCAAGATGCTGACCCGCGCCATGAGCGCCGAGTGGGCGGCCTCGAACATTCAGGCGAACGCGATCGGGCCGGGCTACATCCTGACCGACATGAACAGGCCGCTGATCGAGAACGCCGCATTCGATGCATGGGTCAAGAGCAGCAATCCGTCGCAACGCTGGGGTAAGCCGGAAGAACTCGTCGGCACGGCGGTGTATCTGGCTTCGTCGGCGTCGAGCTATGTGAACGGCCAGATCATCTACGTCGACGGCGGCTGGCTGGCCGTTCTTTAAATGCAGGTCCACGCGAGTAGAGCAAAACAAACAGCCACTCGCATCAGATAGTTCGTGCACCGTACCGATCTGGAGACATCATGGAAAGCGTCAAACCCGTAGCAACTCAAAGATGGTGGTATCTGATGCCCATCATCTTTATCACGTATAGCCTCGCCTATCTCGATCGCGCGAACTACGGCTTCGCCGCTGCCGCCGGAATCGACCGGGACCTCGGCATCTCTCACGGTACCTCGTCGCTGATCGGGTCGCTATTCTTTTTGGGTTACTGCCTGTTTCAGGTGCCCGGCGCGATCTACGCGCAACGCAATAGCGTGAAGAAGCTGATCTTCGTCAGCCTGATTCTGTGGGGATTGTGCGCGGCGGCGACCGGCATGGTCAGCAATATTCCGATGCTGATGGCGTTGCGCTTCGTGCTCGGCGTGGTGGAAGCCGCGGTAATGCCGTCGATGCTGATGTATATCAGCCGCTGGTTCACGCGCAGCGAACGCTCGCGCGCCAATACCTTCCTGATTCTCGGCAATCCGGTTACGGTGCTATGGATGTCGGTGGTGTCCGGTTATCTGGTGCATAGCTTCGGCTGGCGCGAGATGTTTATTCTCGAAGGCATGCCCGCAATCGCATGGGCGGTCGTCTGGTGGTTCACGGTGAAGGATCGTCCGGCCGACGCGCCCTGGATGAGCGACGCCGAAAAGACCGAACTCGAAGCGCGCCTGACGGCTGAGCAGGCGCACATCGCGCCGGTGCGCAATTACAAGGCGGCGTTCCGTTCGTCGATCGTGATCAGGTTCTGTGCGATTCACGCACTGTGGAGCATCGGCGTGTACGGCTTCATCATGTGGCTGCCGTCGATCCTCAAAGCCGCCTCGACGATCGACATCGTCTCGGTAGGCTGGCTCGCCGCTGTTCCCTATCTTGCCGCGATCATCCTGATGCTGCTCGCGTCATGGCTCTCGGACAAGACCCGCAACCGCAAGCTGTTCGTCTGGCCGCTGCTGCTCGTCGGGACCATTGCGTTCGTCACTTCCTATCTGGTCGGCGGTTCGCACTTCTGGATCTCGTTCGCGCTGCTGGTGATTGCAGGGGCAACGATGTACGCGCCGTACGGGCCGTTCTTCGCACTCGTGCCGGAACTGATTCCAAGCAACGTACTGGGCGGTGCGATCGGTCTTATCAACGCGTGCGGTGCCTTGGGTGCGTTCGCGGGATCGTGGGCGGTAGGTTATCTGAACGGCGCCACCGGCAGCCCGGCGGTCTCGTACATCTTCATGGCGGTCGCTCTGCTGCTCTCGGTGATCTTGATGATGACCGTGCCCGCGAATGCGGATGAGCACGCCAGGCGTGAGGCTTCATTGTCGTTGCATCGCACTTGAGGCGCAGCGAATTGCTTACACCCGTCCGGCTTTCCCGACATGTTGGACATTACGTTTTGACGAAGACGCGCGCAATCCGACTTCGTTCGATTGTTTCGATTTTGGCAGACAGAACATGGCAACCCTGATTACCGATGTAAAGGTCATCCTGACCGCGCCGGAAGGCATCAACCTGATTGTCGTGAAGATCGAGACCAACCAACCCGGCCTGGTCGGTCTTGGATGCGCAACGTTCGCCTACCGGCACGTGGCGGTGAAGTGCCTCATCGAGGAATATCTGCGGCCGTTGCTGATCGGCCGTGACGCCGAGGCGATCGAGGAGCTGTGGCAGCTGATGCATCAGAACGCGTACTGGCGGAATGGTCCGATCGAGAACAACGCGATCTCTGGTGTGGATATGGCCCTGTGGGACGTCAAGGGCAAGATGGCGAACATGCCGCTCTATCAGCTCTTCGGTGGCAAGTGTCGCGAAGGCGTGCCGATTTATCGCCATGCGGACGGCCGCGATCTGAACGAGTTGTGCGAGAACATCCAGAAGTATCGCGAGCAGGGCATCACGCATATTCGTTGCCAGAGCGGTGGTTATGGCGGGGGTGGCTTCGGCAAGGCGCCCGCGAGCGCGCCCGAAGGCGCTGCGGATGGCGTGTATCTCGACAGCAGGAAGTACATGCGGGAGACGCTCAAGCTGTTCGACGGCATTCGCAGCAAGATCGGTTTCGACGTCGCCTTGTGCCATGACGTGCATGAACGCCTGAAGCCGGTGGAAGCGATCCGCTTCGCGTGCGAACTGGAACAGTACGAGCTGTTCTTTCTCGAAGACGCGATTGCGCTCGAGGAGGGCGAATGGATGCGTCAGCTACGGGCCAAAACGACCACGCCGTTGGCCCAGGGCGAACTGTTCAACAACCCGTACGAATGGCGGTCTCTGATTACCGAGCGCCTGATCGACTTTATCCGCGTGCATCTCAGCCAGATCGGCGGCATCACGGCGGGACGCAAGCTGCAGATATTTGCCGAGCAGTTTGGGGTAAGGACCGCATGGCACGGTCCGGGCGATATGTCGCCGTTGGCGCATGCGGCGAACATTCATATCGATCTCGCCGCGCGCAATTTCGGCGTGCAGGAATGGTCGGGGACCGAGCCGCCAAACTTCGTAATCCAGAACCTTAAGGGGCCGAGAGAGGCCTTGCTGGATGTTTTCCCAGGTTTGCCAGAATTCAGGAACGGACACGTCTATGCCAATGACAAACCCGGCCTGGGTGTCGACATCGACGAAACCGAGGCTGCGAAATATCCGTGCGAAAACACTGTGACGACGTGGACGCAAACGCGCTTGAAGGACGGCACGCTGCAGACTCCTTGAGTGTCAGGGTAGTTCAGGCTCGTCTCCTTACAAAGTGACGAGCTATCAAGCTGTCCGCATTTGAGGTTCGGCATGGTGCCAATTGCTACTGACCTTGAGGGCAAGCTGGCGGATCGAGTCAGCGATGGCAGCGTGCGGGGGCCTCCGATTGTTTGGCACACCTCCGCGCACATCCGGCACGCATCGCTGCATGCACCGCAGTGCTCGGGTGCATGACCTGCGCATTCGTCCGCGCACTCGTCGCAGATCCGCGCGCAAAGCCCACAAAATTCAGGGGCGAAGCGGCTCTGCCGCGCCAGGGCGGCGGACGTAAGCCGGCATAGCGATGCGCAATCGACGTTGAGCCGAATGCACTTTGCCAGGACCGCGACGCGGGGTTCTCCAAGGCACGCGGATGCGCAGCGGTCGCAAGCGGCGGCACAAGCATCGCATGCATCGATACACGGTTGATAGGCTTCGGGGTTCATCGTATCAAGCTCCAAATACGAGAAAGGTATGCAGGCTTCGCACGAGCGCCTGCTTTTCGCCAGCGGGCACGATCACACCGCACGGCTCCCGTTTTCCGGTTGATGGACGAGAACAGCCGAACTGGGCGGTACGGGCGCGTGTGTTGTACCCGTTCGGCCAACGCTCTGCATGGCAATGGACCCGCAGCCGACGGCATGCATCAGAGACTGCTCCGTGGTGCCCGTCCAGGCACACGGGCTGCGATAACCAAGTCCCGAGTGTGGTGTCGCGTTGTTGTTGGTGTTCACAATTGCCGCTAGCCATGTCAGCAAGTCTGCTAGCGCCAAATTTGCCATAAAACTCACATATATCGGTCGAAAATCGGAGAAACGAGCGATTTTAGACTGTTGTAGCGGTACAACGACTGAGCGGCACGTTGTCCACTAACGTTGCTAGCGTCGATTTCATGTTCTTTAATGCTGCTAGCGCGTCCTTCCGGCGTATTGGGGGTAGACATGGCTTCGTCAGAGGAGATTGAAGCTCGGGCAGCGAAGATAGCGTCAGTGCTGAGACCGCTGGGAAACGGAGTGCTTTCCCGGGAGCAGGCGAAACGAGCGGCGCAATTGCTCAACGTTCACTGGGCGACTGTCTATCGCTTACGTCGCCGATTTCTCGCGAATCCTGTGACTAGCACTTTGCAGCCATCGCCTTGCGGTCGCATACCAGGCGGGCGACTCGACCCCGCGGTCGAGACCGTCATCGACGATGTCGTGCACGAATGGTTACCCGCGCAACGGCAACTGGCTCATCCAGCAACCGACCTTGTGCTTGAGATAAAACGTCGTTGTGCTGTTGTGGGCCTGGATTCTCCTAGTCGGTCTACGGTGGCACGCCGATGGACTGCATATCGCCAGCAGGATGCATTGGCACGCGCTGCGCTTCCCGAATCGATGGTTGCACCCGGCACGTTCGCGGTCCGGTATCCGCTTGACATCGTCCAGGTCGATCATACACAGGCCGACATACTACTGGTGAGCGAGTTGGACGGGCAGGTCATCGGCCGACCCTGGTTGTCCCTCGCACTAGACGTTGCGTCGAGGTGCGTGCTGGGCTTCTACTTAGGAATGGAGCGACCCGGCGCGGCCACGGTTGGCTTGCTTCTCACGCGGGTCGCGTTGCCGAAAGCGTCATGGCTTGCCAGGATAGGGGTTGAAGCAGACTGGCCCATGCGAGGCATTCCGCGTGTTCTGCATCTCGACAACGCGGCTGAATTCAAGAGTAGGGCGCTCCGCAGCGGGTGCCGTGAATACGGCATCGACCTCATGTATCGTCCAGTCGGTAAGCCTCATTTTGGTGGCCATATTGAACGGCTGAACCGGACGTTAATGGAACGCGTGCGTGGGTTGCCAGGAGCGACGGGATCGTCCCCAAACGGACGCAAGGCTCGCCAGGCCGAGAAGACCGCCAGCCTGACATTAAGGGATTTCGAACAATGGCTGACGATTGAAATCGGAAGACGATATCACCAGAGCCCTCATCGCGGCTTGTCTGAGCTTCCTCCCGCCGAAAAGTGGCGCGAGCTTTCCAGTTCGGCCGAGTCCCGATATCTGCCGAATGCACCGGATGCAGAACTTCAATTCTTGATAAGGTTTCTGCCAGTCGAGCAACGAACAATACAGGCAAACGGCCTCAACATGTTTTGGATCCGGTACTGGCATCCGTTGTTCGCCGCATGGCGGGAGACACGCCGTGCCGTGACTGTTCGTTACCATCCAGAAGATCTGTCGAGGGTATTCGTAAATGCGGGAAAGAAGAGCTACATAGAGGTGCGTTACGCTGATTTGCGACGACCTTCGATCTCGCTCTTCGAGCAGCGGGCAGCGTTGAAATCAATCAGGGAGAGAGGACAGCGAACGATCTCAGAAAGAGGAATTTTTGAGACGATCATGCAGCAACGAAGCGTGATCATGAATGCGACTCGAGCCACACGGAAGCGTCGACGTTCCAGATCACAGAGCATTCCTCCTGTGGGCAGGCTCGACCGTCAGGGCGCCGAGCAGCAACCTGAACAGCCGGACGCGGAACAGGTGGACTATGACTCACCTGTGACGGCGTATGACGTCGAACAGTGGTAAGGAGCCGACATGAAGCATGATGCGCTGGCGCACTTACTTCCGGCTGCCAGAGAGCAGGCGCAATTGGGAAACGAAGCTCGAGTAAAAAGTCTCCTTCGCGATCGCTGGATCGACTATCCACGCGCGACTGAAGCGTTACAGGTGCTTGAAAGGCTCTACGAGACACCCCCACGCGACCGTATGCCATGCCTCCTGCTGCACGGCGATTCGAACATTGGGAAGACCAAGATTACTGCAAAGTTCAGGCGCGCCCATCCCAACGAATTTGATGAGAGACGAGGTGTAGAGCGATGCCCGGTCGTGACTGTCCAGATGCCACCGACTCCAGATCAACATAGGTTTTATTCTGCATTGTTATTCGAACTCGGTGCTCCGCACAATGCTGCCGCGGGTCTGGCTTCTCTCGAACGGCTGGCGCTGGACATCCTGAAACGGATGTCGCCGCAGATGCTCATTGTCGATGAGGTCCATCACCTGCTTGCAGGGACGTATCGTGAGCAGCGTGCTTCTCTGAATCTGCTGAAATACCTTGCGAACGACCTGCAGATCAGCATGGTCCTGGTGGGCACGCGCGACGCAGTTCTTGCGCTTCAAACCGATCCGCAGATGGTGAGCCGTTACAGGCCATTCGAGATACCCCGGTGGAAGGAGAGCGATAGCCTTCGGCGGCTTCTCGCCGCCTTCGAAAGGGTGCTGCCGCTGAGGAAACCGTCCGACCTTTCACGTCGCGAGATTGTTCAGTACGTGCTGGAAGCGAGCGGTGGGCTGACTGGCGCCATTTCGACGATTCTGAACGACGCTGCCGAACTGTCTATCCGAAACGGTGACGAGTTCATCGGTATCTCGCACCTGCAGCGTGTCGCTCGCGAACATGCCTGATTCTGTCAAGCCATGGCCGGTTGCTCCGAGGCCGTTTTTCGAAGAAGCATTTGGCAGCTGGCTGGGTCGAGTCGCGACGCGTTACCAGATCAGCGTGGGTATGCTGTGGGAGACAAGCACGGGGCTGGAGCTGCCGAACCTCGGCAAAGCAGGGTGGATACTGTTTCCTCCAGTCTCCGCAGTGCCGCTAGATCGACTCTCGAAATTAGCCCGTCTGAGCGACGGGAGGTTGGCAGCAATCCAGACGCCACCTGAATGGATGGCCGACCAGCGTTACCTTGTTTATTGTTTCAGATGTCTTGTGCTCAACGATGTCGACGTCTCGGCCCCACGCTGGAAGAGAGAATGGCTCGATCCGGAAGCTGAATACTGCACAAAGCACCGTGGTCTGCTCGAAACGGTTCCGGCATCGATATTTGGAAAAGCTGCCAACTTCGGTGATGCGCTTCGGGCAATATCGCGCTATCGAACTCCCCGGTTTCCAAAGAGACAGCGACGCTAGCAGCGTTACTGAACTTGCTAGCGCTCCTATGAGCACGGCTAACATCAATTGTGAGCCCCAACAACAGTTCATTTGGCGATGACGAACTGCTGAAGGGGTCTAGCGGCCGTTAACTGGCGATTGTGAGCTTGTTTTTAAGGTCGATGGGTACTCAGGCACCCACCAGCCGCATCGCTTTCATTGTCCTGTTGAATCCCAGGATTCTCAGCACTCTCATGAGGTTGTAGGCAAGCACGTTCAGACTCATCTCGGTTCCCACGTTGGGCAGCCGGCGTGTCAAGAAGTGCGTGTAACCCATCCAGTGCTTGAATGTCCCGAAGACGTGTTCGACGGTGCGTCTGCGTATCGTCATTGCCTCAGGAGTTTTGTCGAGTTGACGTTGAACACCTTCCAACACCGACTCGTGCTCCCATCGGGTGATTCGCCGATACGGACTTGGCGTGCATTGCGATTTTATTGGGCACTGAGGACAGGCGCTGCTCCAGTATCGGCGCAATTGCATACCATGTTCCTCCCGGGTGAAACGGTAGATTGCCCGTTCACCGGCTGGACACTGGTATTCGTCGTCCCGCGCAATGTAGATGAAGTCAGCCCTATCAAATCGACCATGGCATTTCGCGCTTGATGTCGTGGGTTTCGGCAGCATTACAGCGATCCCGGCATCCGCGCACTCCTTGATCTGAGGCCCACTATAGTAGCCACGATCGGCGACTGCCCGCAGTCTGGTCCTACCCATCGCATCGCGTGCAGCTTTCGCCATGGGGCTGAGTTGCGCCCGGTCGCTGCCAGAGTTTGTGACCTCGTGAGCAACGATGAGGTGGTGTTTGGCGTCTACTGCCACCTGTACGTTGTAGCCGACCATTCCCGAGCCTTTGCCGCTCGTCGCCATGGAGCGCGCGTCGGGATCAGTCATCGAGAGTTGGCCATCAGGCTGCGTCTTGAGTTGCTCCTTGATCTGATCGAGGTTTCGCATCTGCTCGCGCAAGCGTGCGATCTTGTCCTGCAATCGGGTCGTCTTTGCTTCCAGCTCAGCGGGTTGCGTACGATCGGCAGTCTCCAGCGCGTTCAGATACCGCTGGATGCTCTCCTCGATCTGCTTCTGGCGCTTGTCGACCTTACCCTCTGTGAAGTTGCGATCGCGAGTGTTGACTGCCTTGAACTTGCTACCGTCGATGGCAACGAGCGCTTGCGAGAACAGCCTCAGTTCGCGGCATAAGACGACGAAGCGGCGACATACGTTGCGGATGCCGGTGCCGTTGTCACGGCGGAAGTCAGCTATGGTCTTGAAGTCCGGCGCCAGACGGCCGGTGAGCCACATCAATTCAACATTGCGTTGGCATTCACGTTCCAGGCGGCGGCTCGACTGGACCCGGTTCAGGTAGCCGTAGATATAGATCTTCAGCAGCACGCCCGGATGATAGGACGGGCGACCTGTAGTCGACGGCATCGCTCCATCGAAGCCCAGTGATTCAAGGTCAAGCTCTTCAACGAACGCCTCGATGATTCTGACCGGATTGTCCTCGGCGACAAAGTCATCAAGGCATTCTGGAAGCAGCGTCACCTGCTTGCGATCTTCACCTTCTATGAATCGCTTCATCCGGTCACCCAAGCTGAATGAGTTAATCCAGTTTAGGCGATCGGGTGCGAGAATGTCGGATCGAGAACTTACGGCGAGAAACTCGTGAACCTGCACGTGATCTATACGCGGAGTAATTTGATCCTTTTGTCGCGACGGGAATACGCGTCCTGGCAGAAAATTCAAGAAGACATTGACGACTACATGACCTCCTTAGGGCCTTGGTCGGCAGAGGAAACCGTCGAATACCTACGGGAAGAACATCCTGATCTTTCCCCGGATGCGGCCGAGCAGATGCGCTCGTTCCTTTCGAAGGGCGAATCGACTGTCTCCCTTCGATTTGCTCACAACGGTGGCTAGTTTGGTAGCCAGTCTTTCGACGGTCCAAACTGATACGTTTTCACACGACCTCGACCCAAAAGGGTCACTCGCGGCTTCCGATAGCGGTCACTTGAGTTCATCAAAAGGAAATACGACTTACGCAGCCGAGATGGCGCGACGAGATGGTCGTTCAGTGCGGAGGATTGCGCTAATGCCTGTTATCGTACGGATCTCGACGTCCCTGAAAGCACCCCTAGCCGTTATGCCTTCGCGCAGAGCTATTGTCGTCACCCTTCTCTCTTGCCTGTCTTCGGTCGGAATGGCTTCGACCAAACGCAAGGACTACCGAGCCTCTTGTCAGCTCCTTCAGGATTTGGGGCTTATCGATAAAGGTGAGCTGCCCCGGATGCCGGACCATCGCCCGCAATACGATGATCTCGAGCCGCTCGGAATTCGCTTCTTTCGAACTCTGGTTACGAATGCAAAGCTTTCTAATCTCACCATACCTAAAACTTTCTTCGGACGTTCGAAGATAAGCAAGGTGAGTTTTGAAAACTGCGACCTCTCCGAATCCACCTTGTGCTGGAACGATTTCATTGAGGTTGACTTCAGTCGCTCCGCCCTGACGCAATCAGACTTGCGCGCGTCCATGTATGTGAAGGTTCTCTTCGATCAAGCAGATCTACGCGGTGTCGACCTTCGGCTTTCGTCGTTTGAGGCATGCAGCTTCGTTGGAGCTAATATGACTAACGCTCTAGCAAACCTCAAACAGCAGGTCAGTCTTCCTCTGTCCGCCGCTCAGCGAGCCCAGATGTACTGGACAGCAGATGAGGGCGAAGAACCCGGTGGTGGGTAACCACTTCGTAGAGAGGAACCGCCCACAAAATACTTTTGTCGGCGTATCAACAAGCTCCGGATCGACACCAGCCTGACGCAAACTATCCTTTCAAATGCGGTGGCAACTCAATTGTCGACAATGTAAGCACGGGTGTCGAGTGGCCGAAAATGGCCGACCCGCGACTCGTTTATCAGCGCAGTCTGGCGGCGCGTAATTCCCCCTAAGTTACCGATGGCGGATCGTTGCAGCTCTGATAACGGAAGGTCCGCACGGTCACTGGAACCCGCCGGTGCGGCTCGCGTGCCGAGCGGCGAACGTCACGGAAGCCCTAGCCCCGGGTCCGCTATGGTGGAAATGATCATCGATGTAACTGCCGAGTTTGACTACGTGCAGCGCGTGCTTGAGCTCCTCAATCTGCCGCTCATGGACAGAACCGTCCATCTCGTCGAGTAACGTCAGGAAGTCCCGTTTCTCAGGCCCGCTTCGGCGGGCTTTTTCTTTTTGGCGCGCGAAGATCTCTGCTGCGTGCCGGAAAACCGTCCGAAATCGATGTGGAAAACCTTCTGGACGTTCAGGACAAGTTCCCACGAAATATAGCCACAATATAGAGAACAAGCGCCAACACGCGGAAAAATGCTGGCGCATGGCCGACGCGGACCCTGCATCCGTGACAATTCATTTGAACTGCGACCCTTGCGCTTCTATGCTCCCGATTGGGCGATGCAGACTGTGAAGTGCACTATCCCCGATCGTCGTCGGTGAGTTGTGCCGGAGGTCGTTGTGAACAAGCGCTTATTCGCTGTCGGATGCATCATTGCGATTATTGTGGGCGCGCTTTCATCATGCGGCGGAGGCGGAGATATTGGCGGCGGCGGTGGCGCCACTGTTGTGACCACCACGGTTGGAAACGCGACGATTCAAAAGACATTCCAGCCGAACGTCACACAGTTTCCTGATAGTGCGGCTATCTCGGTACTCAGCCCAGGCGTCCTCCAGGTAGCGTCCCCACCTCCCGGATTCGGTGCCAACAGCATCTTCACCTGGATGGATCATCCCTACGTGGTGACTTCGGTAACTCCTGTTAGCGGGAGTTCTGCAATTGTCGTTGCGACGCGTGACGCAGCAATTAATGAAGTATTGTCGCAGTTGACCGTTACAGGGGACATATCGATCAATGACGCAGATTTAACCCGCATGATTGTTGTTACCACCGATACTCAGCCTGCGGCGACGCCTACCGCTGCGGCCACCAATGCCGTTCAACATGCAACGGTCACGGAAAATACCGAAGGACCGTGCAAGATTGAGCGCGGCGATCCAGCCCAAGGCGGAGGTACTACGGCCTCTTGCACGGGAACCTGGCCAATACCGGATGTCAATGGGTTCGTGGTGACTCTCACAGGCGGAGTGAAAGACCTTCTGTTTTCCGGGGTGAGATATAACCTTAAAACGGGGGAGCAGACAATTGCGAACACCACTTTCACGGCTTACATCAATTTCGCCGCACAGATTTCGGCTGAGCCTAACAAGCCTGGGGAGTTCAAGACGGATTGGCCAAAAGCGCAAATTAAGGCACCTCTTCCCGGCGCTCTGGCATTCCTGAGTGTCAGTTTCACACTTGCTGGATCGTACAGTCTCCCGCTCTACAATGTCGGAGTCGGGGTAAACTGGGACTTCCCGTACGCGAACGGGGCATTTTCCTACGGCGGATTTGCTCTCCAGACCTTCTCGCAACAGGCGGCGACGACTCCTGCTTACACGAACAAAACCGACGACGCGTTTGCCGGTGTGAAAGCGGGAGCCGAATTGGCGTTGACGAGCCTGCCTCTCCCGCTTGCATCCGTTTTCGGAGTGTCAGCGGATACCCCACTATTTAACGGTCGCATCCTGGCGGCTGGGGTGTTCGATATTATTGGCCCTTACGGCTCGTTGAATTTAACCGTGACGCCGCCCAACGCATGCTTCAGGTGGGACATGGCGCCACGGGCGCAGGCGCTGGTGGAAACCACAATTCTGGGGGATCCGATCGTGTCGATTAGCGGTGCCCCAGTGGTCCTTGTTCCGGGCGTAGAATTCAAAGGGGAAGCCGGGTGCGGCAGTGCGTCAGTGTTGGTATCGGCCAACCCAACTTCGATTGCGACGGGAGGATCTGTTGCATTGACAGCGAACCTGACCGTACCGAGCGGCTCCCCCGTCCCAACCGGGAACGTGACCTTCCGGGATCAATCCGGTGCCGTGCTTTGTTCCGCTGTTGTGATGGGCTCGCCCGGTGGTGCGGGCTGCACGGCAACAATTAACACGACAGCCTCGACCGACACGATTACAGCTAACTATAGCGGCGATCCGAACTATGCCCCGAGTAGTGGAACAACAGGAATTTCGATAATCCAGTCGGGGGCAATTGTGTTTACAAGTGCCACTTGCACGATAGAGACGCCGCCGCCGGGCCCTTATCCGTACAGCTACTTCGCAACGCTAGGCATTACCGTGAGCGGCACCGCGACAGGCGTTGCTGGTTCAAAACTTAGGGTTTCGTCGGGAAACTATGATGCCGAACCGTTAATCAATCCGACATGTTCGGCCTGGACGAACAACTGCCTACAGCAACCGGGTGAACCGGATACTACAGCGTGGACAGCAAGCTACACCACGCTGGAGCTGATCGATTCTCTGCCCCCAATAGATTTTCCGGTCCTCTTTCAGGTATTCGTCTCCGCGCCCGAAGTAGGCGATATCGCCTCTGCGACCTATCCTCAAGCGCAGAGAATACCGTGCCAGTGAGTTGCTGCTCGCCCTTGAAGCCTAGGTGGGCCGATGTCACCATGGCGCTTATTGCGCTGGGAAGAGGCGTAGAGGAACGTCGGACCAGGCCGGAAAAGGAAGAACAGACGGCGAAAGACGACGACGCGCCGAAGATCATTCGGCCGAAGTAGGCACGGAACATGAAACTGAAATCTTGACAGCCCCACAGCCCGATCGCGGCGCCGAACTTTCGTAGGTGACTCACTTCGATCGTTCACTCAGCGCGCAGTCTACGGCAGTTTCCACAGAATAGCGATAGCCCCAACACCGCGCCGACAGAACAATAATCGCCGCGCATAGTAGGTAGCCGCAGCACCCAGCGAATGGAACAAAAAGCGATGCCGGGTGAAGGTTAGGCTACTCAATTATTGATCGGTTCAGCACGGACAGTCATCGTCGTCGTTCGCGTCTACACCATCGTGATCTTCGTCGCCGCCATCAAAGCTCATTTGTTTCACGCAACGGCCGTAGTACTCCAGGCAAAGATCCGTCTGGAAGGGCCCTGGGGTAGTAGCCCTGATGTACACACGATTCAATGATTGGCAGCGCGCGGGAAGTGGAAACGATTTGTGGCCGTCCTCCGGATGCCAGTAAGCAAAGCAGTCGTTATCCGTATTGTTCGGGCCAGCCTGAATCGACACCTCGCGCGCCTCAGAACTGCACACCTTCACTGTCCAGTGAATCTCCTCTGCACCCATTTTCATCTCCTTTTGGTTTCTCTATGGACTTGCCCAAGGGTGGGCAGAGGGACACCAGGAGCCAAGTGCTTACTCATCAAGCGGAATTGAAGAGCGAAAGCGTCCTTACGCACGAAAGAATTTCGAAAGCGAGCACGGCCTGGAGGTGGCAGCCAGATTCAGGCCAGACCCGAGCGCGGATGCGCGTTCTGGGTCCGCGTCATCGCGGCAGATGACGAATCCGACGGGACGAACCGGCCTACGGCGCGGGACATGACAGATACCCAACTCCGCGAAAAGGACGCTGAAATCTTGGCGAAGCCAGCGGCTCGGCCGCGGGGTCGAACTTCCGTACGCGACCCTTCTCGGCCATCCGCTTAGCCTTAGGTCGAATGCCAGCTACCGTGAGAGGAGCGGCCCTTTCATTGCCGGACCAGTTGAAATAAGTTGGAGCGTGCGGTTCGAGGTCGTCCCGGTCTTTATCTGGCAATTGGATGGGCACGAAAGCCACCGCGCTGAACGCTTCGGAAGCGTTCAGTATGAATGCATACGCTGGTTCCATCGCTTATCCTGAGAAGCTGGCACGGCGATGCCGTTTTTCGAACGCCGAATAAATCCAAACTGCACATTTTGCACTGTTCCGAAAGGCAAATCGTGAACCACCCCTGCGCATTTTGCTCCCTTCCGCCAGACCGGATTCTTGGTGAGAACGATAAGGCCATATGGTTTCAGGATGGGTTTCCCGTTTCGCCTGGCCATAGCCTGCTTATACCCAAACGGCACGTAGCATCGTTTTTTGAGGCTACCGCTGAAGAACGTGTGGCACTATTTGCGTTGCTGGATCAAGCCCACCGGGCAGTTCAGGAAGGTAGCGCCCCTGATGGCTTTAACATCGGCGTCAATGTAGGTGCTGCCGCTGGGCAAACCGTGCCGCACTTGCACATCCATCTGATTCCGCGATATTTGGGAGATCAGGAAGATCCTCGAGGTGGAGTGAGAAAGATATTTCCTGAGAAAGCGGTCTATTGGGACAAAGACTAGGAAAAAAATATGAAACTTGGCGAAACAGTTGAGGTTTACCTTGATCTGCACTCTTTGGGAGAGAAGGGTAGCTGTCGATGGATTGTAGAAAAATTCTGCGGCTCACCGTTTGGGAGGAAAGAGCGCTTGAACGGCACGACCGGAAAAGCAGATGCCCAGGCGACGCAGATTCTGGCTCTAAAAAATTGCCAGTTTTACGTCCATCAATATACAGCGCAACAAATCCGGGAGCGGAAGAACGACAAGTCACCCCATGCTTGGGTGATCGGAGAATTGGCCGCAGTTGATGCGGTCGATGATTTCATCAAAAATCAGTGCACTTACGAAGTTAACTACAACCCAAAGCTTCGTAATCTGGTTGACGACATCGGGCACGCTGCTTTTTATACTGAAGCAGACAACAATCCGATTTATGCCTCGGATGTTGTTTACCTCTTCTTTGACGCCGCAGTGAACCGCCTGAGAACCTTCGCCTCTTCTCCGTCCATGAGACAGGCAAGCTATTACGACAACGACAAGTACCCGGTAATTCCGCCCGCCGAGCGCATGTCACAGTCTTGAGGTGCGTGCGAGCAAGCCGACCCTCCCCGCGCTAATCGATTGGGTTTCGTCGGACCGGTTGTGAAATTTGAGAGGCCGACTGGATGACCGCTTTGGAGGCGGCGCTGGCCGACGCTTGAATGCCCGGCCGACACTCCCGGTAACCGACTCATGTTGGCCGACATCTGCCGATAAAGGATGACCGTTTTCGAACTGTGGGCGGGTGTATTCTGCGGTCGTATGCACGCCATTTCGCCGACGTCGGCGCTCATTGTTTGGAGAAGCGATGAACATCAGCGCACACAAGCCAGGCACTCCCACCTGTCAACTGGTGCAAGCTGGCCCACAGTTCGAGGGGAAGCAAGGGCTGACTTATGCGGTAGGTATCTCATCTGAAAGTGTGGGATCGAAGCATGTGCACCTTCAGCTCGCAACAATTCCGCCGGCTGCCAGGGCCAAAGCGCATCTCCACGCGGAGCATGAGACCGCCATCTATCAGCTGAGCGGCATCTCGGGGTGCTGGTATGGCGAAAGATTGGAGCACCATGCGGTGGTTCGGGCCGGAGATTTCTTCTACATCCCCGCGGGGATCCCGCATGTTCCGTACAACGCGAGCGCGGATGAGCCTTGCGTCGCGGTAATCGCCCGAACTGATCCCAACGAACAGGAAAGCGTCACGATGCGGCCGGATCTTGATGCCTTACCTGACTGGCCAAGCGTTCTGCCTTCCCCGCTCTAATTGAGCTGAGTGCAACGGAGCAGTTGCACCATGACGCGTCATCATGTCGTGGCTGAACAGGAGACGCGAGCATCGGAAACTGCGCATGCCGTGTGAAGGCATGTGGCCCAGTTCGACCCACTGCGGACGTAGAAGCCGGCGCCACCTGTAGGGCCGCTTCTTTGGGTAAAACAGTCATCTCTTTTGATCTGCATCGGCCGGCGTGGGCTTCTGCCGTGCTGGCCGGGCGGCTTTCGTCGCTCGCGCTTTACCCAGCGTTTTGGCGCCGAGATCCTCGTTGATCTCCCGCGAGATCCCCTGCATAAGCGTCGTCTTGCCGAAGCTCACGTCGGCGCGCGCTGCGACCAAAGAAATCCGATTACCTGTCCGCCCAGGATGCCACCGCGAATGAACTTGGGACGCAATTCGTTCGTCTCCTTGGGAAATGCCGATTCACTGTAAGGCTGCTCCGCATTTCTGAACGCGGAGTGCTTGCGCTTCAGTCCTCTGGAACCCGCGACGAAGAGGGACCCCACTCGCGGGCCAACCGCCTCGTT
Source organism: Paraburkholderia sp. (assembly GCA_036383775.1). Taxonomy (GTDB): domain Bacteria; phylum Pseudomonadota; class Gammaproteobacteria; order Burkholderiales; family Burkholderiaceae; genus Paraburkholderia. Next base: position 48,719 of record DASVNP010000081.1, read on the forward strand.
TGCGTCGATCACGATTACTCAGCCTGGCGACACCGACGCCACGGTCTTGACCTGCCGTGACTTCTTCAGCCAGTTGGTCTGTTTCTGGACGTGTTCCCTGGCGGTAGCGACATAGGCGTCGAGATTGTTGAGCAGGTACTGATCAAAGGCGAGATCTTCCTGCAGATAGGCCAGACCCTCATCTCGGTTACCGTGCCACCACATGTCGCCGATGTGGATGTCGACGGTCCCGTCAATGTCGGGCTTCGCCTTGAACACCGCGGCCCACCCCTCCTGGACGTGACGAAGGGCGGTCGAGATCTGTTCCTTGCACCTCTCGTACCCGTCGACTAGACTCTTCGCATTCGACTGTGCCGGCCAGAGGGGCAAGCCGCAGTGCCCGCTCCATTGCATCTCGAAGCGCCCGCCCATCGTCACGCGGTGTCCGCCCTCGCCGTCGCCGCGGAAACTCAGCATCAGATAAATATTGCCGCTCGGGTCCTTTGCGGTGGCCATGTCGTCCCAACGCTTGGCAAGGCCGTTGTAGTTTTCCACGATGAAGTTCAGTTGATGCTTGGTCGCGGACGGCTGATCGCACATGAAAAAGTAGCCCCTATTGCGGGTGTTGGGCTCGGAGCCGCCAAGACCATAGCTGATGTCCGGGTAACAGGGCTTTGCCGAAATCACCGGATCCGCGATCGTGCCTTGGGGTGTTTTGGCCAGATCCGGGATCGGCTGAACCTGGTCTGAGACTCTGGCGATTGCTCCACCGCCACTGCCTGCGCCTGAACCTCGGCCTGAGCTGCCACCCGAACTACCGCCCGAACTACCGCCCGAACTACCGCCCGAACTGCTGCCGCCCGAGGGGACGCTGCCGTGGGGGGCTTTCGCGGTGCCCATGACCTCTGGATCGGTCGTCCCACCGAGCGTGAATGCGTCGTAAATCATGGCAACCGGCAAACCAATGACGGTCTCAAAAATTCCTGTGCCAATGTTTCCCTGGCTGAACTCATTTCCGATGGACTTCACCGCTTTGGTTGTGGTGCAGCCCGAAAGCATGACAAACAACAAAAGATATATTCCGACGCTTGTAGTCTTCATGATGGTCTCCTGACTTGCACATAGCCGCACCAACTCCCTGCAAATCTGGCTCAAGTATCGAAGACAGGCCGACTTTCCCGCTTCATCCAAATGGATGAAAAGGACAGCAACTATGTGGGTGGACGCACACTCGTCACGCTCTCGGCGAAATTCGACCCGACCAATTCAGTACGCGCTGAACCGCTTGTCGGCGCTCGTGCACTGGCAGCCTTATACCCGAGGCGAGCGGCAGAAACTGGCCGAGGCTGTGTGAAAACGCATGCTGAATGCGGCGTTCTAAGAAATCGCCCCTTCAGATCGCGCCGTATTGGCTCGGCAACGACTCGGGCAGGGTAAAGTGTCCTGCAACGGCAATGTCCCTGTTCGAGTTGGTGTTGAGGAGCGGTCTACGGAGACACGTAGCAGTAGCCTTGTCCGATTGAGCTGGAGGACAGGGTGGACGTGTTAAAGCCGGTAATTATCGGAAGGCCGGAGCTACATGCCATGACCCAGGAATACTGGTTTGTCAACGATTCGGTCCCGGGGATCCAAATCGTTCCGCCTGGAGATAGTCCCCCGCCTTGCGTCGAGTAGTTATAGCCATTGGCACTGATTGCCGACGTCTGCGCGGTACACTGCGTCTTCCCCGTTTTGGGATCGTTATACAGCGTGCAAAACCCAACCTCGACGGCAACGTTGCAGAGATTCACGTAGTCAAGCCCACCGGTCGGATCAGATTGCGTTGAAATGCACTGATTCGCCGCCTGACCGCTTTTGGCTGTTTGCGTGACGCTAACGCTACCGGACCCACTGCCTGTCGTGTCGGACGAGGTGGATGCGCTGGTGCCCCCACCGCTGGCGGCAACGTACACATTCAGCCCGGTATGATCACTACCCGCGCAGTTTCCATACGCGAAGCCGTAGCTCGTCGAGACGTTTGGAGAAACGGTCGTACTGTTCCCCGTCGCGAACGTCTTGCCATTCGTGAACCAGTTGGCCTGTGTCAGCGATGCGTTACAGGACGCGGTCAGGGTGATCTGGGTTCCCGGCGCGACCGGGGAATCCTGGGTGCCTGGAGGCGAAGCCGACACCGTGCACGTCGGGGCCTTCACGTTGCACGCCTGGGTGCTGGTCGCCGCGCCTGGATCACCACCGCTGCCGCCCCCACACGCCGCCAGACACCCCACTGCGCAGCAGGCCGAAAGAGCAAGGATGAGCCTTCCAGACCTCTCTGCTAACCCACCGCGCAATGCGCTGCGAAGCTTCGTGATGGTTTTCATGAGAAAAAGCTCCGTTCTGTTTCAGTCGAATTGGGTTCGTGGTCAGGTCGCGACGGCATCTAACCACCTCGGTAACCGGCTAGTTCGGCAGGGGCAGGAGGAAAAGCGCGTTGTCGATCGTCACCAGGAGATTCTTGTTGTCACCGGTAACCGACATCCCACCAAGCGCCCCGGGAAGGCCCGAGGACGAGTAGTCAAACAGCAGGGTCACCGTCCCAGTCGGACTCACGCGATAGATTTTCGTGAGGGGGCCCTCCACCACATAGAGCATTCCGTCGCCCCCGGCCGTGAGAAAACGGGGAGACCCCAGCAGCATCGGTACCGCGCTGCCCGTGTCGCCGGCGAGGATGGTCGCCGTGCCGTCCTGGTTGAGCCGGTAGAGGCCGTTTGAAGCGGCTGTCGTCGTCGCCGACGAAATGAAATAGAGTGTGCCGGCGCTGAAGGCCAGACCCGCGATGGGCTCGTTCACCACGCTCGTCCATGCTCTAGATACGGTGCTAGCCTGCGCGGCGGACGTCACTTTCCGGATGCTGTAATTTTCACCGGATCCCGAGCTTGTTGCGGGCAACACAACGTCCACAAAATAAGTCGTTGTGCCGCCGGCGGCGACGTTCAGCGGCAGATTGAGCAAGGCGGTGGAGGTCGCGCCGTCACTTGTGCCCGGTGTATTGGGCGTGCCGGCGAAGGTTGTGACAACACCCGCCTGCGTGACCTTGCGAAGCACATTGTGGGCTGCGTCGGCGAGCAGCACGTTTTGATCAGTGTCCAGCGAGACGATCTGCGGCGCCCGTACGGTCGTATCGGAAGTCGGCACCGGAGTGCTCCCGTTGAGCACATGGCCGCCAATCCACTCACCGGTTCCTCCGAACAGCGCGCCCGAGCCTGTGCCGTCCTGGAACCCGCTCGCCCCGGCCTGACCGGCAAGCGTTGTCACCGCGTAGGCAGGGCTGATCTTCCGGATAGCGAAGTTCCCTGCATCGGCCACGAAGATGTTCCCGTTCGTGTCGGTCACGGTTCCTGCCGGAGCGTTGAAGAGCGCGCTTGTACTGTCGCCGTCGCTCGCTCCCGCGGTTTTCTGCAGGCCGATCAGCCGGTTAAAGCCGCTATGCAGCGTGACGGTCACCGTCGCCACGGAACTCGTGACACTGCCGCCGGAACCCGTCACCACGACGTCGTATTTCGAACCTCCATCGGCCACGGCAAGTGCTGGCGTCGTGTACGTGGCGGACGTGGCGCTGACGATCGCGACTCCATTACGCCGCCATTGATACGACAGAGGATCGGCTCCGGAGGCTGTTACCGACAAGCTTGCGGATGAGTCCGTGGCGACGGTGGCATCGGCAGGTTGCGTCTCGATAGACGGGACCTGGGCGTTGGTAGAGGTGCCACCAGAGGATCCCGCCGACCCTGGGGATCCCGACGACCCAGAAGACCCCGTCTGGCCGGTAGCGGTGGTGCCTTGATTACCCGTGTTCCCGCCACCGCCACACGCTGCGACTAGGCCAGCGCAGATCAGCGAAAGGAAAGCCCGTTTTTTTATCAGGTGTTGGTTCGTCATCTCTTTGTCGTCTTTCGCGCGTTTTAGCTAGGCACTCAGTTGTGAATGCCCAGGAGCTTGCGGTCCCCGAGAAATGCGGCTCAATTATCGAATGCAGGACGGTTTTTTCGCTTCATTCAAATGAATGAAATGACCTTACCCTCGAAGAACGTATCCCTTGCTGAGCGTGTGTAAAACTCACTGAAGGAGGAGGGAACAATGGGCATCCGATTGTCCGAATTTGCGCGGCCACCTCTATTGCCGCTGTCTCGAATACCACGTTGCGCATCCGACCTCGATTTTTCATCGCGCACGTCCGTGTGATATCGCTAGCATAGGAAAGCTGGGGCGAAGGCGCATCATTCATCTGGATGAAATTCGATAATTGGCGAGCTTGTCGTTGCTAAATAGCTGTGCTACGTTGGGCAAAAGCAATGAAGAACGGAACTTGGCCGTTTCTACGAGAGCGGGTTGCTAGAGCGCACGGGGGGAGCATGCGTAGAGACCGGTTGATCGGGGATCTATATGAAGCGGCGCTGCGCCAGGACGGTTATCTGGATGTGATGCAACGAGTCGCCGAGTGGGTCGGTGCGGACATCTTCCATATGTTCAGCATCGACACGGTTCACAATATTCCGCACTTTTCCCTATACACGCCCAACGACGTACCTTTAAATCGAACGGTTGCGCAATACGACCAGTACTATCGCGCGCTTGATCCGCGCACTGAACTGGTCACCCAACAGCCTTCCAGTGAATGGTTTGCTTGCCAGAACAGTTTCGATGAACACCATGTGTCACGTAGCGAGTTCTTCCAGGATTTTCTGATTCCTAATGGTATACGCTATACGACTGGGACACGCATCGCGTTGGACAACCGAGATGACGTATACCTTGGGTTGATGCGCGCGGCGGGCCGCAAACCGTTTTCTGCAAACCAGCTCGTCGAGGTGAGGGCGATGGGAGCGCATTTGCAGCGGGCAATTTCGCTCTGGCAAGACGCGAGGGAGCTACATCGCTATGCTGCCGTCGCTGTGGAATTAACTGAGCAGATGGATCTGGCGGTGTTCGCGTTGGACCGAAATTTTCGCACGCAATGGGCGAATCGCGGAGCCGAGCGCATGTTGCGTGCAACGGTATGCCTCAAATTGCAGAATGGCCGACTGATCGCGACATCTTCGACGCAGAATGACTGCTTGCAGGCGGCCATGGCGCGCGTGCTGAAGACACGAAAGGGCGAGAGCTGCACCTTGTATCAGCCTCCGCAAGGCAAGCATGAGATTTTTCTAAACATCGCGGCGCTATCCGGCGGTTGTCTAAAGAATCTATTCGGGGATTCGGCGTTGCTCGTCACGGCGCGTCGCAGGGATGACGTCCGCTTGGTGACAGCTCTCCAGTTGCGTCAGGCGTTCGGCCTGACAGCCGCTGAGGCATCAGCGGCAGAAGCGCTGATAGATGGTCAGACACCCGATGAATATGCCACGCTCAAACGCGTCGCCCTAGCTACCGTTCGTACCCAGTTGCGAGCCATCTACGAAAAGACGCGAACGCGCTCGCAGGCAGAGGCGGTAGGTGTGATGCTATGGGTAATTTCGAACCGGTCGGTCGACGGGGCCGAGGTATAGCTACTTCGCATGGCAAACCGTGGTTTCGCTTCTCGCGAGCCCGATAAAACATGTACGGGCCACGCGCCACAAATCTCACGATCTGCCCGTCCCACGCAGGAAGGAGAGCAGCATTGAAGCGGTGTGAAGGATCGGCGTAGTGGCTGGGCGCATGTCGGCCGACGAGGCTGCTGGTCTTTTTGTGCACGTCGCGATAGCGCGGCGCGGATTGGTAGCCGAACGTCAGCAGCGACCAGTAGTTCACCTGGTTGGTGTCGTGCGTATCGGTGGAATGAAGCTGCGGACGGATGTCGGACGTATGGTTGTAGAGCAGGTCGAACACGTAGTGACTTTCGCGCTTTGTCGCAGTAAGCGTCGGGTATCATGCGCCCTGACAATACGAACGATCCACCAAGGGAGCGTGATGTAGCCGACCACTTCTGCCAGTGTCCGCATCAGATCGCTGAGAAGCAAACTGACAAGAGGGATGCCGATTGAGTTTATGCGAGCTTTAATTTCCCGAAATGTAGTCCTACGGCCTTCCGATTGTTGTCGATCGGCAGCAGCGAATGCTCTTGCCTTGTGTTTGGGTGGGTTTAATTGGCCATTAGATAACATGTTCGGCGCGCCGAAACGGGGCAGTGTTCGTTGCGTTGATCCCGGCGGCGGTTTGAACGATGTCCCAGCCTCTTTGACCTCGCTATGAAGGACGGCAGTGTTCAAGAATGTTCGCTTCGAATCGGTGGCGCAGATCTCGACCCCCTTGCCGTCATTCGGGTCCGATTCGATGAATGCCTGCGCTTCGCTTCGCATGTCCGTGTTCACTACATAGAGACCGCCGCCCAGGTCCTTTCCATCGTCAGCGAGCTTCACGCCGCAAGCGAGCAGCATGGATGCGTTCTGCGCGAGAAACTCGATGTCAATGGATCGTAGGTAAGGTGACAGTGCCCTCGGGTTGATCGCGCATCGTTTGCGCGTTTTGTTTGGATCGGTCATGATCACACTCATGCTGGCGTATGGCATGACGTAGGGGGGCTGGCTGCACACACGATGACGCCGGTTTTAAAACAAAAGAGGTTCAATATGAGCCGGACGATTCTTTTCGCCACGTTTTTTCCGTTCTCTGGTCCACTTCGTCGCCTGCACAACAGTGTGACTGCCAGCAGATCATCGGCCAATGCGTTGGTGCCGTAGAGTTTGTGAAGGGCTACGGTTCCAACAAAAATTACGGAGCCGAGATCGTTGTGCACAGCTCGGAAAGAACCTGCTCCAAGGTCGAGTACCTTGTTAATTCAACGCCCTATCAAAATATCGTCGCGAACGCCACCTCCGAGCAGCAAAGTCTGTTTGGGACAAGTTCAATCACCGCGAAAGATGTCGTCTTTCAGCGGTGCCTGATATGCAAGCCAACGTCGTCTGCCGATTCGCAGCAGCGACCGGGCGCCGCATCGGGTACTTCCGTTAGCTCGGATAATTCCGCTACTCGCTCAGCGGACCGCTTCTCCGGTGTTTGGGCAGGCGACAGTCGCAATTCGTTTGGAATAAACCGGAGCATGCGCATCGCGATTGCTAACACTCCCGATGGGGCAGTTAGCTTCAAGGAATACGTCGTGAATGGGGAGTCGCTTCCGGTGAGCGGTCAGGTCGACGGCAATATCATTCACTACAGCATCAGCGGTGCATGTTCAGGAACTTTGACCCTAAACGCCGACGGAACAATGGACGACGAATGCAGGTGGATGATGTTTTCTCAATCAGGCAGACTACAACGTCAATAGAACATTCGCAGAGCCGCTATAGCGGTCGGACCGACGACTCGCTAGACGGCATCGTCCGACGAAGGGCTGCTGTCAGTGATGAAGCCGACGCTCAAATGGCCGCGCAACGGCGTGGGTGAACGGCTGTAGTTGGCCGCTTTGAGCCCGACGTTGCCCCGGGGTGGTTGTCCTTCTACTAATATCTGGAGCCTTGAGTTCGCCTATATCGCGCTGCCGCGTCGCCGTCATTTCGTTACAAAATTCGTTGAAGCTGCACATCGCGTCACAAAATTACTTGTCAAATTCCCGGCCAGTAGTAACAAAATGAGTTGCAATGAGAATCGCTCCTAAGCCACGCCTGACACCGCATCGCCGGAACTGGTGCGTCGCACAATCGTAGTAACAGATTCAGTTGTGCGAGCGATTTCCGCTCACACAACTGATTTTGTTACCGTGAGCGGCTGTTCAGATGCGTTCAGGCGCCGGGTGTGGAAGCGCCAGGCAGCATTGGGATGACGCGAGCCAGCAATGAAAGCCAGCTGCTGGTCGCAAACTGTCCGGAGACTGACGAAACGGCGCACTTGAGCGCGCTGGGGTTCATCGCCCGGCACGCGACGGAATCCCACGCGGATGGGAATGTTGCTGTTGAGGTGAGAAGAAACGGGAGGCGGGTGGAGAGCCAGTGCACGGCCTACCTGCGATGCCAAAGAAACAGTGCGGCCATTGCGCGACCCGGCACCAATCGGGTACGGTGGCGCAGTCAACAACCATAAAGAGGAATAGCCATGAACAAGCAGGAGCTGGTCGATGCCGTGGCAGCGAAGACGGGCGACAGCAAGATCGCCGCGGGCGAGACGATCGACGCAGTGATCGCGGCCATCACAGGCGAACTGAAGAAGGGCAAAACGGTACAGCTGATCGGATTCGGCTCGTTCTCGGTGGGCGCGCGCGCCGCACGGGTCGGCCGCAATCCGGCAACCGGCGCCGAGATCCAGATCCCGGCCGCGAAAACGGTGAAGTTCACAGCGGGCAAGGCATTCAAGGATGCGGTGAACGGCGCCTGAAGCCAGAAGCAGGCCGCCAGCCGGATCGCTGCTGTCGGCGTCCCCGTCGAATCGCCGCGACCGATAGGGCGCGGTCGCGACTGACCCTAGTGATCAGGCCGCGGGTCTGGACCCAGGTCGGCTGGCCTGGCAGCATGGGTGGCGAGATGCTGCGGTGTATCGCGGCCCCTGCGATTCACGGCCTGTCCAGATAGATACCCGCATGGAATAGAAACGATCACGGACCCGGCGGCAGACGTCATGCCCGACCATCGGAGCGTTGCTGCGCTACCGGACACGCATCGTACGCGTCATCGCGGAAGCGCGTGGGCAACGGGCGATGATCGAATCGCTCGACACCACGGGCAGGACCTTCGTGAGTACGGTGAAGTGGGGCAGCCTGCGCGAACTCGGCGCCCAGCTCTTCTGAAACTGGCCTGCATCGCAGGCCATCTGACGATCAACCCTGCATGTCGCGGATCAACACGTACCTGCGTCCCGGGCTGGGATGCGGCCGTCCAAGGCTGGAGGTCGCGGCAACGGCCTCTTCATTTCACCACCATGGCGGCTGAAATTAGCCGCCTTATACTCGTGTATCGACCACAGTCAGGCAACACAATGCGACGCATTACCGTCCGCAGATCAGCGGTTCACGGCAAGGGTGTCTTTGCGATGCGTCCGCTCGCGGCGGGCGAGCGCGTGCTTGAGTACAGGGGCGAAATCACGACGTGGCGGAACGCGTCGCGCCGGCACCGGCGTGAAGGCGTTGTGGGACATACGTTCCTGTTCGGCCTGTCGGACGGACGCGTCATTGATGGCAGCCGGGGCGGCAACAGCGCCCGCTGGCTGAACCACGCGTGTACGCCGAACTGCGAGACCGTTGAGGATGGCGAGCGGATTTTGATCCACACGCTCCGTCCGATCGACGCGGGAGAAGAACTGTTCATCGGCTACCTGCGTGCGGTCGACGACCCTGAGGATGAAGAGGCCCGGGCCCAGTACGCGTGTGCCTGTACCGCTCTGGATTGTCGTCGGTCGATGCTGGCGGATGTGACCTGAGCGGGTTGGTCCAGGCTGGACACGACAGCCGTGCCGGTTTGGAAAACGACACCGGCCCGAAGCAGCTGGGTGACGGCTTTATCCAGATCTGCGCGGATGCGGTTTTTCATCGCGATGTGCTAAAAATGGCGTTGCCAAGGGGTTTTGCGTCCGATGCAGCTTCTAACGCCTGGACGAAGGAAAAGATGTCGCTGGATCTTGACGAGTTGCGGTGACGCCGTTGCGTGGAGGTTGTGCGATCAGGGAGCGGTCTTATGCGAAAGCGGAAGTACGCAGGGCAGGGAGCGGGAGACGCGAGCTTGCCGGAACTGCTTAACCGTCTTGAACGGGCATTGACGGAATGTTCTGTTCACGGATCCGTCTGGAAGGCACTGTCGGATATCAGGATGCGCCTTGCCTCATGCGACGCGGAAGCAGCCGCGCTCACTCGGCGGTCTTCGGCTGCCCGTGGTAGTCGGCCGCCATCGGTCGAGACTTTGCCGCTGTTCTCATGAGCGCCGCCCACGCATGACTGAACGTTGTCTGGGAAAGAAACGATCACGGACAGGCGGTCCGGATCGGCGCCAACGGCACGGTATAACTCGCGCATGAAGTCATCGGTAGCCGCATCCTGCTCAGGTGAAGGCGCGGCAATCTCCGGGGTTTGGCTTCCTTGCGCACGGCGCGTTCCGCGAACGGTAATCAACCCGCAGCGTTTCTCACTATCGTGCGCGAAGACGCTCCGGATCCGTCGCGCCCAAGCGCCTTCATCGCTGTGTCGGTAGATTGAGGTTAAGCGGGCCGGGCAGATGAGTCAGGTGTTCGCCACGCGATGAGTGGCGGGAGTCACCCCATTGGCTCAGTTCGACCCAATCCGGCCGGTCAGCCCGGGACTGCCCGGAAGGCCGCTTTAAGAGTAAAGCAGCCGCGTGTGGTCGGATCATCCAACGTCGACCCGGCCGTAATGGTCATTTGCTCCGGAGCGTCGACGTCTCCGAGAGCAAAATGGAAAATAATGCCAAGGGCCAGCAAGGCGGCGGCGGTGCGTCCAAATCAAATGAGCGGCTTCACCTAGTGTCCCCCGTTTTGCCTTGCAGCAGCGCTTCCGGATGCCGCTCCAAATAGTCGGCGAGCGCGCGGAATGACGCAGCCGTGCGCGCGAGCTCGCGAATGGCGTCGCTCGTGTCTTGCTGCAGCGGGGAGTCCGGCGCGAGCGCACTGTTCGCCGACTCGAGCGTGGTCTGCGTCGCCGCTAGCGTGCTCTTCGCCTGCGGCACTACCTGGGTATTGAGGCTCTGCAATAACGCGCTGGCATCCGCGAGCGTGCGCTGCGTATTCTTGCCGATCTGTTCGAGCGGCAGGCTGTCGAGGCGCGCGACAATCCGGTTGAGCGATTCCTGCAGCGACTGCAGGTCGCCTGGTGTAGTGGGCAGTTCAGGCGGAGTGCTGCTCCAGTCGATGTGCGCCTTCGGCGCATTCGGGAAGAAGTAGAACGACACGTACAATTGGCCCGTCAGCAGGCTGCCCGTCTTCAACTGCGCGCGAAAGCCCCGCGACACAATGCGATCGGCCTCGGCCTTCGGATCGGGCGCGGCTCGCCCTTCGGCCGGCTTGCTCTGCTTGTAGCGCGCCGTGAAGCGCTCCGGATAGTACTTAATCTCGACAGGGATGCTGATCTGATTCGTGACGGGATCGAAGCGCGTGTAGATTGCCGATACTTCGCCGAGCACGATGCCTCTGAACTCCACGGGTGCGCCTACCGTTAGGCCGCGCACCGACTCCTTGAAGATCAGCACGTAAGTATCGACGATGCGGTCGTGCTCTTTCATCGCATCGGCGCGCGTCGGGAACAGCGTGAACGACTTGCGCGCTGGCGATTCGGGTTGCGTCAGCGACGAAGCGGGCGTTTCGAACGCGAGGCCGCCGATCAGGATCGACACCAGCGACTGCGTGTTGATCTTCACGCCTTCGGTGCCGAGCGCGACGTCAATGCCGCCCGCCTGCCAGAAGCGCGAATCGCTGTTCACGTAGCGGTCGTAGGGCGCATTGATGAACACATGCAGCGTGACGCCACTGCCGTCCCTGTCGAGATCGAACGACGTGACCTGGCCGACCTGCAGGCGTCGGAAATAGACGGGCGTTCCGACGTCGACCGATCCCAGGTCGGGCGCCTCGAGCACAAACTCGCGGCCTGGCACGTCGCTCGCGAACACGGGTGGCACTTCGAGCCCGGTGTAGTCGCGCCGCTCGTCCTTCGCGTGCCCGATATCCATGCCAATGTAAGCACCCGACAGCAGCGTGCTGATCCCCGATACCGTGCCGCCTGCGATCCGCGGTCGTACGACCCAGAAGCGCGTATCGTCGACCAGCATGCCGGTCGCGTCGCGCGTGAGCTGGGCCGTCGCGATGACGCGCTTATAATCGGTCGACAGCGCCACTGTCTTCACTACGCCGATTTCGACGGTCTTGAACTTGATCTTGGTCTTGCCCGCTTCGAGCCCTTCGCCCGTCTTGAAGATGATCGTGATGGTCGGCCCTTGCGACAGCACCGCCTGCACCGCGAGCCAGATGCAGGCCAGCACCGCGACGACGGGCACAATCCAGGTCCACTGCATGTGCCGGCGCTTGCGCGGCGCAGCGACAGAGTCATGCGGTTCGGGCGGGCGGCTCATTCGGGTTGGCTCACTTTCCAGACGCGTAGGCGGAGCGGGCGGCGTCGCCCGCATGTACCGGTTGCATGGTTCACGCCGGTTGCGGCGTCAGCCCACGGCAGGTCACACGCCTGGTGCCGCTGGGTGTGCGGTGCTTCATGCACTAGCATATGAAACCGGTTGCACGCGGGATATTGGACTTTGGTCCCATACTCGCGCAGTCGGATCGACACATCTGTCCAGGATCACGCTACCCGGATCGTAGTAGCGGACTGCACAGTAGCGGCTTCGATCGCATCGCCTGCCGACCGCCCCGAATCTGCGGGAGTGAATGCTAGCTTGAGGAAGGAAAATGTTCTCGAAAGACCTAAACTAATATCCAACGCAGCCAGTTTGCGATACTGGCCAGCACCCCGGGCCAAGATTCAATTGACGTGGACAGAACATCGGGTGCCGCAGCCCTCGGGAGGAAGTGTTCATGAAGACTCTGATAGTACTGGCATGCATAATGCTGTCCGCGAACGCGTTTGCAGAATGTGCGACGAACGCCCGTGGCGAGACGGTTTGTGGCAACGGACAGACGGCTGGCGGCTATAACCGGAACACGGGTACGGCCTGGACGTCCCAGACGAATCAGAATGGAGTGCGAACGACTCAGACCAACCGGGGCGGCAAGGCGAAGACGATCAACGGCAAAGGCGTGGCTCGCGGCCCCGGTGGAACCACCTGTTACCGGACCGCGAACAGTCACGGTTGCAACTGACAACCCTTCGACACCCATTGTTGCATTCGCCTCAATGGCCCGCTACGAATACTGTAACGCCGACGGATCGACGATCAGCCTGACGGTCCGATGGACTGCCACTCATCAGCGAAGCTGGTGACTGGCAGTCGAGGGTCCGCTGTCAGCGGCAACCCTGACGCTCGAATGCCCGCAAGTGAGTTCAGGTGAATGACCGGACCTGGCCGAACCCGGTCCGAAACATACCTCGATGGTTGGGTGACCTCGACGGTCATACGAAGGGCAAAAGTCGACCCTCGCCGGTCATACGCGGTTGTTATCGCACGAAGGCCGCTTCCAAAGGTGCAACGGTCACTCGCGCTGTCAAGTCAGACGCCCGTACTCGGCCTTTGCCGACGTTTAGGTGCTGCCGTTTCTTCGCTGTCGCCATTCTCTGTTTTGCTCCTCAGCCAACGACGCGCTATGGCCCGCAAGATCGAATGTACGTTCGTAGCCGAGTGTGAATTCGTTCAGCCTTTGCCTTAACGGTCGTTACGGGCATCGGACGCAACACAGGAGAGGAAAAATAATCGCGAAACTCCTATCTTTTTTAGCGCGGGTCCCTTTGGCGGGTCGGGTGGCCCTGGGTCGTTTTAGCCTCGCGGCCAACCGTTGATCTGAGATCGTCCGCATCCCATTCTGTTTGCCTCGGACGCCTGATGCGAGGAGCAAAGCGGCGAGCACAGCTTCAATACATCAAGCTTACAGACCCATACTAAAGATAGGTCTTTGGTCCAATTGCGAACCATAGGGTCGTGTTCAATACTTTTCGACGTTGGGTCTACGCGAAAGGGTGAAACTATGAGCAAGATTGTCTTCCATGGTGTCTCCGCAATGGTCACTGCGATTTTGCTCGTCGGATGCGCAAGCAAAAGCACTATGCCGGACCAGACGGAATATTCAGGTTATTTGCCGAACTACTCCGACCTGACGCAGGCGACTGATCCCAACGGGGAAACGTTCCTGCGGTACATCAACCCCAAGCTCAACCCGGCTAACTACAGCGCAATCATCGTGGATCCCGTCGTGTTCTATCCCAAGGCCGAACCGACAGAGCAAGTGAGTCAAGCGACGCTCGACCAGATACGCGGCTACGGCACCACCTGCCTGAGGCAGGCGATCGCATCGAGAGTCCAGGTTGTGGACGCGCCGGGACCGGGGGTGGTCAAGCTGCAGGTAGCCTTAACCGGAGTAGCCACCACAGCGGCGGGTCTCAAGCCATATCAGTACGTGCCGCAGGCCTTCATCATCTCAATGGCGGTTAATGCGGTGGCGGGTGCGCCGCAGCAGTCGAAGCTGCTGGTCGAGGCACTTGGCACCGACAGCGTCTCCGGGGAGGTTCTGTCAAAAGTCGTGCGCACGCATACCGGCGAGCGTCTGGCGCGAGTTGCATCGAATGAGCCCGTGGTTACGTTCGATTCTGTCAAGCCGATCATGGACCAGTGGTGCGACGCCGTTTCCAAATCTGTGGCGCAATACGTTAAGCCTCGATAGCCAAACAAAGGGGTACTGAGCGCAAGTGAACCGAGGTGCGCAACTCATCGGACGGAGGACTGAACGGTGCACCATCTGAGCGTCGCATTGATCGTATTCGCGTGTATCTTCTCTAGCGCGTTGCTCGGTTTGTATTTGCGCACCCGGCTGCCGGAGCACCATCTGAGTGACGACTCGATTGGTGTCGTCAAACTGGCCATTGGCCTGATCGCCACGATGGCCGCGTTGGTGCTCGGCTTGCTGATCTCGTCGGCGAAAAGCTCATTCGATACGGTGAACGCCGAAGTAACACACGAAGCCGCCAATGTCATCTTGCTCGATCGCGTGCTCGCCCAGTATGGGCCGGAAACGCGGGAGATCCGTGGGTTGCTGAAGCAAATCGTCACCACAGGGCTGCAGCAAGTCGCGTCAGGTGATCCATCGCAACAGGCAAGAATGCAAAGCCCCGAAGCACTCAAGCGCGGGGAATATCTCGAGCGCAAACTGGAGGAACTGTCGCCGCAGAACGACTTGCAGCGACGGCTGCAGGCACGCGCGATCGAGATGACCGGCAACGCGGTGGCCGTGCGCGAACTTGGACTGCTACAAGCGGCGGGCTCGACCCCAACGCCGCTGTTGATCACCCTCGTATTGTGGCTGTGCATTATATTCGGAGCGTTTGGCCTGTTCACGGCCCCGAATGCGACGGTCACTATCGCGTTGCTTCTGGGCGCGCTATCCACGTCCGGCGCCATCTTCCTGATTCTGGAAATGAATACGCCGCTCGAGGGGCTGGTCAAGGTCTCGCTGTCGCCTATGCGTGAGGCGCTTGCCGTTCTTGGCCAATAGTAGCCTTTCCACCGACTCGACCCTATGGTCTTCGGCCTAAAGCCCCGGTTGGAGATACGGTGCCGTTGCGCTCCCTGCTGCAACGGTCCGTGAAAATGTCGGCGTCGCGAACGGAACCTCGAAACAATTGATGCTTGGCTTCGAGCTTGGTCAGCACCGTCTTTTGCAGGCTGTTAAGCAGAAAGCATTGTCTGGCACTGCGAACGGATAGAGCTTTCTACCGACGATCTCTGACGACGGACCGGCCGCCGATGTATCACGGAATCGGGGCGACTGCGAACGCCCGCTGAGCTGTGCATAACTGACATTTGACTGTCCGTCAAGGCGCACCAACGAATGGCTGGAGTTGGCCGATTGTCGCCCGATGAGAACACGCGAGGCGGGACTGGGAATCAGTCGGCTGATGCTCCCTGAGGGGAAGATTCGCGTGCTACAGCAATGGTAGGAAACGATAGTCGTCAGGGACGCCGCTGCCGCCGTTAACCTTGTTGATCTTCCATCGGTCTTGCTCAACGAAATCTACGGCATTAGTCTATGCTTTACCGCTAGTGAGCGGCGATCCTACGCGAATCTTGCCCCCAATGACCTGGGACGCGTGCGAACGAATGCGACTGAGCAATAGCCCCGAAGGGCACCCCGGGTTAGTGGTTTCGCACAATCCGACGAAGCTACGTCCACTGGGCCGGCGCCCGGTGTTGGTCCAGCGTGATAGGTGTCGTCTGTGCGCCACCAACTGGCTACGGGAGTTCGATCCACTTCAACCCGACGGAGCCGACTGGATTTGTCTTCATAACGCATTAACAATTCTCACGCCTGCCTTGGCTTCGGATTCCCCCGCGCCGCAGTCGTCGGATTTTGAGGCTTCGGTCCCGGTTCGCACCGAGCATCCAGCATTAACCGCGGTGTTGACGCATCGTCTGGTTTAGTGCGCTGGCCTCTCTCGCGTATCGCGTTTCCCAAGCTGCCCTTCGGCACCTATCGCAGCGATTCCAGCGAACGTCTCAAGATGGTCGCCCACATGCTTCATGGAACGGGCATCCACCGGCTGAATCCGCTCTGTGCAGAGCGGTCGCCTGTCCGCCCTGCTCGAAGACTGAACGCGGAACTTCAACCGGTACATTCAACTGAACCGTCGCGTTGATGACCTGCGCCTGGTTGAAGCGGCGAATGCACGCGCAGCACGCGATTCCTGACTCGATCCCTATTGACCAGCCCTGAAGACTGGAGGGATTATTGCAGATTGAACTTCATCTTCTATTTTCATGCGGCTGCTCATGAGCGCGTCATTGACGCCCCAGAAGTACCGGCGAGTGCCTTGCAGACCCAGTGCTTGGCACCTTCCTCAACCTGATGGAGGCTGACGCGTGGGCGGTCAACTATTTCTATCCGGAATTCCCGTCAATCATGTACTTGACCGCCTCGCGAAAGCCGGGGGCAAAGAGATTGAATCCGGCAAGTTTTTAAGCCCTGAAAGCTCGGCAGCACTCGCGGTCAATTGCTTTGGCTGGTTCATTGAGCGACCTCACCAACTGCCGCCTCTGAAAGGCCTCGAGGACGCCGGAGTTCCGGAACTGGTAGACATCGAATTCTGTGCGCGATTTCCTTGGACCGGAGGACGCCATCCTTGGCTCGACGCCGTTGTGCAAACACCCAGAGGCCTCATCGGGATTGAGAGCAAGCGCTTTGAGCCTTTCCGAGATGTGAAAACAGTCAGCCTATCAGACGCCTATGACCGCCCTGTGTGGGGCGGGAATATGAAGGGCTATGAAGGGATGCGAGACCGCTTGCGTTCCGGGGGTGCAAGGTTTGTTCACCTCGATGCCGCGCAACTCGTCAAGCACGCGTTTGGATTGGTGACCGAAGGCGGGCGACGGAACCGGGCACCAGCCCTGTTCTATCTTTTCGCTGAACCCGCGGCGCGGGGCGGTCATGCCATCGTGCCGGATAAACTCGCCCGGCACCGGGACGAAATTGCCAGCTTTGCAGAAGCGGTCTCAGGCGATGCCGTGACGTTTCATTCCGCGAGCTACCGAGAGTGGCTCGGGACCTGGCATCGGCTCGACAGTCACATCGCGGCACATGGACAAGCGATCATCGAAGCGTTCGAACCATGAAAGGAACACGAATTGCTCCACGACCGCCGTTGAAATTGTGTGGTCGCGCGGCAGTTGACGATTTACTTCGTTTTTGGTGACGAAGTTACCTCGCTCTACGGTGTTCGACGAAGCCTGCGTGAAAACGCACTCATCGCCTAAACAATGGGGCTGTGCCGAATCCAGTAGCGAGGCCGACTGTAGAGGCGACTCGGTCGGCGGCCCCTTCCTGATCCGACAGCTGGACGGACAGGGGGCCGATCTCGCAGGGAGGACTCACTTCTACTGCGGCCCGTGACTGTCCGATGGAAGCCGTTGCGGCGTCCGTGACGACACTCGGGTTCTTTTCGCGAGGCGTATCACCACGGCTAACGCGATATGCCTGGGGGGCGCATGATCATCCCAAGCGCGATCGAGCGTTTTGGCGGGTCAGTCCAATCGATAGCGCGCTGGCCGGCAGGGAGACCGCGCCAATCATTCCCATCATTTACCCACGCGCTCACGCATTGCTTCGGCCACTGCATCGCGTACGCACGCGGTGAGCAACTCCGAACCGCGCGTGTGCGGCACGCGCGCCGGACGCGCGATCACGAGTGGCTGGATCACGGTGGCCTCGCGTATCGGCCGCTCGACAACGAGCGACGTGTGCGCGACTGCCGAACTTTGCGTGATCAGCAACGACACGCCCAGCCCGTTCGCCACCATCGCACGCACGAGTTCAATGGACGCAGCGCGATACCGAACGTCGGGCGAGAGGCCATGCTGCCAGAACGGCGCCATCAGGAAGTCGCGGCTCTGCGGCAGATCGATCTGGATGAAAGGCTGCGCGGCGAGTTCGTGTAGCGAGACAGCGCGCCTCCGCTTCGCTAGCGGCGACTCGCTGGGTACGAGCGCATAGGGTTTGAGTTCGGCGAGGCATTCGCGCTCGATATCACTGGGCATTCCGACGTCGTACATGAGTGCGAGATCGATCTGGCGCCTGTGCAGCCATTCGTCGAGTTGCGCGAGATCGCCTTCCCGGAACTGTACGGTGAGGCCCGGAAAGCGCACCTGCGCGAGCTTGAGCACGCGCGGCAGATAGACTGGCGCGATCGTGTGAAATACGCCGATCTTCACGAGGCCGCGATCGCCTTCGCCCACGTCGTCGGTCGTGAACGCGGAGGCCGACGCGAGCAGGTGGCGCGCCTCGTCCAGCTTTCGCTGGCCGAACTGCGTGAGCGTCATACGTGTGCCGATACCGCGCGTGAAAAGTGGCGCG
>DASVNP010000082.1:0-1885 GCA_036383775.1 Paraburkholderia sp.
TTTATCCGGCATCGCGGCGGAATACGTGTTGCGGCCACGAGCGCGGTCCCTGAAACACGTCCCTCGTTCTTCGCCGCTAGCGGCGCAGCAAAGCTCGCACGGCCCGGGCAGCCATCGGACGCCCCAAATCGGATGCGACGAAATGCGCCACTTTGCGATCGGCGAGGTCGATCGTCACGTAGTCGTTCGGCGCTTTCGTGCTGAGTCCGTCGGACGCCGAGTGGTACTCGATACGTAACTGCGTCGCGGTGACGACCACGCGCAAATAGCCGTAGTTGGTGTCGTCATAGTTTTCCAGCACGACCTGATCGGTAGTGGCCGACGCTGCCTGCACGATTTGCGGCGCGCGGATGGTGGGCGCACCTTGTGCGGCGAGTTTGATTAAACCGTGTCCGCCGTTGCCGCACACAAGGTAGGGAATCTGCGTGCCGTCCGCATTTCGCGTGCGTGTGAAGCGCTGATAATTGTGTGCGTGACCGGACAGGAATGCATGTGGCCACACCCCGTTGGCTTCGCACACCTTGTCGATCTGCGCCAGCATATCGACGCTCGATCCGTGTCCACCTGCGCAGTACGGGGGATGATGATCCGCGATCAGCAGTGCGCCGGTGTACTGCTCGGCTTTGACGCGCTTGAGCGCGGCGTCGAGAAAATCGAGCTGAGTACTCCCGATCTTCGGATCTGAAATCACACCGGGATCTTCGAGGGTGTTGCTGTAAATCACCAGCACGCGCACGAATGGCGCTTCGAGCGTGAAGAAGACGCCGGGCTGGATCTGCGCGGTGCGCGACAAACCGCCGGCTTCGGGTGTAACGGCGAACGTCTCCGCGCAAAAATTTCGCAGGAACGCAGTGAGACTCGCGGCGTGCGCTTCCGGCGAAACCATCCCGTCATGATTGCCGGCGCAAGCGAGGATCGGCGCCGGGTAGTCTCGATACGGTTCGTAAAACTGATCGTAGTAGTACTGGCTCTCGCCAAAGCTATAGACGACGTCGCCGAGCAGCAAGGCAAACTGCGGCACCTCACTGGCGTTGGCTTCGTTGAAATCGGCGGTCAATTTGTCGGCGACTTCGTTCTGGGTCGCCGGGCCCTTCGTATTGCCGCAATCTCCCAGCGCGTGAAACACCAGCTGTCCGGCGGCTGTGATCCTGTCGATAGCGGTTGCGTTGCCGCCCATGACCTCGGCCAGCGTGAGCTGAGGCTCCACGCCGCCTCGCGGTGCGGGGAACGGCAGCGGAAACAGCTTGTGCTCCGCATTGAGCTTGTCGATTTCTTTATAGGCGGCATCGTCCGATGGATGAGGCACACGAAACACTGTCGGGTCCGCGGTCGGCTGAGGTTGTGCGAACACAGGCTTGTCCAGCACCCGGGGACGGAGCGCCGTCGTGCCGGCGGTCGCCACGGGCTGCTTCGAACCGCTGGCGAGCGCAGCAGCCTTTTTGCCGGATGCCGCTGCCTTGCCGGGCGACTTTCGTTTGCCCTCTGCTTTCGCCGTGCTTTCTTTTTCCTTGGCCTGGGATTTTGACTCGCGTTTTGCCGACATGAGCGCCTCTTGAGGAAGAGTAAGCGGGGAGATACGCAAACGGCTTTCGCCGTCGTGTTCATCGAACCCTAGGACATGTGTATTTCGGAAAAGTGTCGCGACGGTGTCGAAGCTGGCCCGCTGACGTGCCTGGCCGCACGCGCGGCACGGGCGCAGCCTGCCCTGAAACAATTTATGTCGGCTTATGTCACCGCGCCTTCAAATCGCCCGGAAAGCCTTGCCCAGCGGGCCTCTGTCATGGTGAAACAGGGTGACATATCTTCGCTGCTGATTAAATCCAGGCGTCCTTCTATAGTCCGTTTGTCGCCACGCCGCAGTGCCGAAAAGTGGCCCGAAATCAAG
>DASVNP010000083.1:0-20145 GCA_036383775.1 Paraburkholderia sp.
GGCCGGCACGCCTGCCGTGATGGCAAGGCCACGCGTGGCCGCCGCGTCGGAGAGCACGCGCGCGAATGGGCTGCGCACCGGCTGCGCCGCGCCTTGCGCGTGAAACCAGATCGAGTTGACGGCCGGCAGGCCGCGCGCCTCACGTGCTTCGTTCACAGGATGCTCGAACCACGCCATCTGCACTTCGTTCTGCAGCTTCATCCAGGCGCGCGAACGCTCGCCGGAATGGGCCTCGTGCGGCAGCCAGATTTCGATGTTGCGGCCGCTCGCGCGCAACGGCGACGCCCCGGCCAGCGTGCCGAAGCCGTCGCCGCAGAGATACCAGCGCGTGGGCCGCGGCGCTTCGATGCGCACACCGAGTTCCTCGATCAGCGGCCGGGCAACCGCGAGCAGCGCGCCGGCGTCCTCATCGGAGAGTTCGAGCGAGGCCGGATCGATCAGCACCAGGTGGTCGTGCGCGATCCGCACATGCACCGGCTGCACGCAGGCCCATGTCGCGTTTCCGGGCTCGCCGCCGTCTGCGCGCAGCATGTACGGCGCGAGCGGCGCTTCGTCAGCGGCGGCTGCACCGGACGCGGCGGCCGGCAGCGCGCCGAACTGGCGCGCTACCCAGCGCTCGTGCGGCAGAGTGCGTTGAAAGTCCTCGCCGATCACGCGCTCCACGAGCGTTGCGCGCGCGATCAGGCGGTCGAGGGCCGGGCTCTGGATATCGTGAAGGGCGGTGGAGGCGTCCGCTGCGGCGGGCAGCGCGAAAGGCAGGAGCAGATGGAGACGGTTGGCGAGCATGATGCTGCGCATTGTATGGCAAACTTCGCGCTTGATGACTGGTGGCAGCGGCAGCGCGGGGCTTCTGACGGGCCATGGAACGGGATGGCGAGCGCATTGCTGCGGCGCGGCATGCCGGACCGGAACCATCCGCACCGCAAAACACACCAATCATCACGCTCGGGCCGCACGGCAGGTGCTTCACGCCGTCGTGCGCGGCACAAAGCCGAAGAACGCAGAAAAGGATTCGCTTGAAATTTCCCTACGAATGGCAGATTGGCTGGCGCTACACCCGCGCCGGCAAACGCACGACCGGCAACGGCTTCATTTCCTTCATCGCGCTGGTGTCGATGTCGGGCATCGCGCTCGGCGTCGCGGCGCTGATCGTCGTCCTGTCCGTGATGAACGGGTTTCAGAAAGAGGTGCGCGACCGCATGCTGTCGGTGCTCTCGCACGTCGAAATCTTTTCGCCGACCGGGTCGATGCCCAACTGGCAGCTGACCGCCCAGGAAGCCCGCCAGAACAAGGAAGTGATCGGTGCGGCGCCGTATGTCGAAGCGCAGGCGCTGCTCACGCGCCAGGACGCCGTGAGCGGCGTGGCGCTGCGCGGCGTCGAGCCGTCGCTCGAGCCGCAGGTGTCCGACATCGGCAAGGAAATGAAAGGCGGCAGTCTGAACGCGCTGGTGCCGGGCGACTTCGGCATCGTGCTCGGCGCGGACCTCGCCACCAATCTCGGTGTGCAGGTCAACGACAAGATCACGCTGGTCGCGCCCGAAGGCACGATCACGCCCGCCGGCATGCTGCCGCGTCTGAAGTAGTTCACGGTGGTGGGCATCTTCGAGTCGGGGCACTACGAATACGACAGCACGCTCGCGCTGATCAACATCAAAGACGCGCAGGCGCTGTTCAGATTGCCCGCGCCGACCGGCGTGCGGCTGCGCCTGACCGACATGCAGCGCGCGCCGGAAGTCGCGCATCAGCTCGCGCGCAGCCTGTCGGGCGATCTGTATATCCGCGACTGGACGCAGCAGAACAAGACCTGGTTCTCGGCGGTGCAGATCGCAAAGCGCATGATGTTCATCATTCTCACGCTGATCATCGCGGTGGCGGCGTTCAATCTGGTGTCGTCGCTGGTCATGACGGTGACCAACAAGCAGGCTGATATCGCGATTCTGCGCACGTTGGGCGCGCAGCCGCGCTCGATCATGAAGATTTTCGTCGTGCAGGGCGTGACGATCGGCTTTGTCGGCACGGCGACCGGCGTCGCGCTCGGCTGCCTGATCGCCTGGAGCATTCCATGGCTCGTGCCGATGATCGAGCACCTGCTCGGCGTGCAGTTCCTGCCGCCGTCGGTGTATTTCATCAACGAATTGCCGTCCGAACTGATTCCGGCTGACGTCGCGCGCATCGGCATCATTGCCTTCGCGCTGTCGGCGCTGGCCACGTTGTACCCGAGCTGGCGTGGTGCGAAAGTCCGTCCCGCGGAGGCGCTGCGCTATGAATGACCGTTCCCCGAATTTATCCATGGCCTCGTCAGACACCGTGCCGCATCCCTACGTGCTGGAAGCGACCGGCATTTCCAAGTCGTTCGTGCAGGGCGGCCTGAACGTGACGGTGCTCAACAGGACGGAACTGAGTGTGCGGCGCGGCGAGAAGCTGGCTATCGTCGGCGCGTCGGGCTCCGGCAAGAGCACGCTGCTGCACGTGCTAGGCGGCCTCGACGATCCGAGCGCGGGCCAGGTCTCGGTGATGGGCAAGCCGTTCACCCAGCTCTCCGAGCGCGAACGCAACGACCTGCGCAATCGCGCTCTCGGCTTCGTGTATCAGTTTCACCATCTGCTGCCGGAGTTCACCGCGCTCGACAACGTCGCGATGCCGCTGCGGATTCGCCGCATGACGACCGAAGCCGCGCGCCGCGAAGCGCTCGCGGTGCTGGAGCGCGTGGGCATGGGGCATCGCGCAAAACATCGTCCGGGCGAGCTGTCGGGCGGCGAGCGTCAGCGCGTGGCGATCGCGCGGGCGCTGGTGACGCGGCCGGCCTGCGTGCTGGCCGACGAGCCCACCGGGAATCTCGACGGCACCACCGCCGACACCGTCTTCAATCTGATGCTCGAACTGTCGCAAACGCTCGAAACGAGCTTCGTGATCGTCACGCACGATCCGGAACTGGCCGGGCGCTGCGACCGCATCATGCGGCTGCGCGACGGCGTGCTGCACGAAGAGCCGCCGGTGCCGGTCTGAAGGCGCTGACTCCGCGCTGACTCCAATTTCCGGCTGAGGCTTGGGCGTAAGCAAGGCACCCTATGTGGATCGATACGCACTGTCATCTGGACGCTTCGGAGTTCGACGCCGACCGCGCGGAAGTCGCGGCGGCGGCACGCCGCGCGGGCGTGGGGCGGATCGTGATACCGGCGATCGGCCGGAAGAACTTCACGGCGGTGCGCGAATTGGCGCATCAGGTTGAAGGCTGCGCCTATGCGCTCGGAATTCACCCGATGTACACGCCGGCCGCGCAGGAAGGCGATCTCGAACTGCTGCGCATGGAAATCGAGGCGAGTCTGGACGATCCGCTGTTTGTCGGCATCGGCGAGATCGGGCTCGACTATTTCGTCGAGGGTCTCGACGACGCGCGCCAGCAATTCTTCTACTACGGTCAACTGCAACTCGCGCGCGAATTCGATCTGCCGGTGCTCTGCCATGTGCGCAAGTCGCAGGATCAGGTGCTCAAAGGGCTGCGGCGGCACCAGATTCATCGCGGCATCGCGCATGCGTTCAACGGCAGCTTCCAGCAGGCTGAGGCCTATATCGACCAGGGCCTGCATCTCGGCTTCGGCGGCAATCTGACCTTCGAGCGGGCGCGGCAGATCCGCCGTCTCGCCGAGCAATTGCCGTTCGACGCGCTGGTCGTCGAGACCGATGCGCCGGACATCGCCCCGGCGTGGATGTACAAACAGCGCAACTCGCCGGAGCAGATTCCGGCCATTGGCGCGGGCCTCGCGCAATTGCGCGGCATGAGCGCTGAAGAGGCCGCCCTAGGCACAACGGCTAACGCGCTCGCCGCCCTGCCGCGGCTCGCACTTTCCTCTGCATAATCAAACCCCGATGGTCTGAGTGGTTCGCGCCGGGCGACACCCACGCCCGGCGCGCTCGCTGACGCCTGCTCGCCAGGCGTTGCGTCGTCCTGCGCTGGTTGGGCAGCGAGCGGAAGGCGGGAGGGCGGATGCGGGCATGGTGGTGCGGGTTTGCGTTGGGCGTGATCTGGCTGCAGCGGCAGGCGGCTTTGCCGGATTGGGCTGGATGGACCGGGTTGGCTTTGCTCGGAGGTGGTGCGGTCGTCGTGGCGGTTTGGGGTTTGCGCGCTCGCGTTGCGGATCTCGAGCGCGGGTGTTCGGAGGTTGCGGCTTCGGTTCGCGCGAACTGTGCTGCGGCAGTTTTCACCGGGCTGGTGTGCCGCGTCCGATTCAACGCGCGTGTGCGTTCATGCGCCGGCTGGGCTGCGATATGGTGTGCCGCGCTTTGCGTAGGCTTCGGTTACGCCGCGTTGCGCGCGGACCTGCGCCTTGCGGTGAGTTTGCCGAGCACGTGGGAAGGCCGCGATATCGACGTCGTGGGAAGCATCAAGGGTCTCCCTTCACACGATGAAAAGGGCGCGCGTTTTCTGTTCAACGTGGAAAAGGCCGACGTGGCCGGCGTGGTTTTTCCGCGCGTGATCCAGCTTTCCTGGATCGCGGAGGACGCGCCACCACCGATGCTCGAACCCGGCGCGCGCTGGCGCCTCACCGTGCGGCTCAAGCGGCCGCACGGCACCGCGAACTTTGGTGTACGCGACACAGAAGTCAATCTGCTCGCGCGCAACGTGCGGGCCACCGGCTATGTCAGCGCACCGGCGCATGCCAAGCGCCTGGCCGGACGAGCGGGCGGTCTCGGCGTCACGGTGGACCGCTGGCGCGCCGCGCTGCGCGCGCGGATCGATGCGGTGCTCGCCGAAGCGCCGCATCGCGGGATTGTCGTCGCGCTGGCGATCGGCGCGCAGGACGAAGTCAGCGCTGCCGATTGGCTCCTGATGCGCGGCACGGGGACGAGTCATCTGGTAGCGATTTCGGGTCTGCATATTGGCTTCGTCGCGGGCCTCGCGGGCTGGCTTGCGGGCGCGGTGTGGCGGCGCTCCGCGTGGATCGGCCACAACTGGCCGTTGCGGCTGCCCGCGCAGATCGTCGCGGTGACGGGCGGCACGCTGTTCGCCGCTCTGCACGCCGCGCTGGCCGGTTTCAATGTGCCGGCCCAGCGCGCGCTGTGGATGGCGGGCGTGCTGGCTCTCGCGTTCGTCAGCGGGCGGGAGGTCGCGCGCTCGGTCGTGCTCGCGTGGGCGCTGGGGCTTGTGCTGGTGATCGATCCGTGGGCGGTGAGCTCGGCGGGATTCTGGTTGTCGTTCTGCGCGGTGGGGGCGATTCTGTTCGCGATGTCGGGGTGGCCGCGCGTGCAGGACCATGAGCAACACCGCGACGGGGCGGGCGAGGGTGCCCAGGCGCAGACCCGATGGTCGCGCCTGCGCCTCGCGCTGCGCCGCCGCTTGCGCGGCGCCGTCGAACGGCTGCGCGGCGCCACCCGGGTACAGTTCGCGGTAACGGTTGCGCTCGCGCCGCTCACCGTCTACTGGTTCGGCCAGATTCCGCTGATCGGCCCGCTTGCGAATGCCTTCGCGATTCCGTGGGTGAGTGTGCTGGTCACGCCGGTGGTGCTGGCCGGCATCGCGTTGCCGGCGCCGCTCGATATGCACGCGTGGCGCCTCGCGCATGCGTTGCTCGACCTGCTGGCCGCGGGCTTGCAGATGCTATCCGGTCCCGCTTGGGCGCTCTGGCGCCTGCCGCAACCGGATGCGTGGAGCCTTGCCGCGGCGGCGTTCGGCGTGCTCTGGTGTCTTGCGCCGCGCGGCTGGCCGCTGCGCTGGGTCGCGCCACTGACCTGGCTGCCGCTGCTGATTCCGGCGCCATCCGGACCGCCGCACGGCAGTTTCCGCCTGACGGCGCTGGACATCGGGCAGGGCACGTCGGTGCTGATCGAAACCGCGCATCACACGCTGCTATTCGATACCGGACCGGGCCCCGAATCGACTCACGCGGGCGAGCGGGTGGTCGTGCCGTTTTTGCAGGCGCAGGGTGTCAAGGCGCTCGATACGCTGATCGTCAGTCATGCCGATTCCGATCATTCGGGCGGCGCGCCCGCGGTGCTGGAGGCGATCGAGGTGCATCAAATGGTGGCGGCATTGGCGCCGTCGAACGAGTTGTGGTCGGCGGCGAGGCAGCGCGGCACCGACACGCTGCCGTGCGCGGCGGGACAGCACTGGCAGTGGGATGGCGTCGAGTTCGCGATGCTCTGGCCGGATGCCGGCCCGCTGAGAGGCAAGCCGAACGCGCATTGCTGCGTGCTGCGGGTCAGCGCGTTGCCTGCCGGGACCAGTCAGGCGAACGGGCGTGTTCAAACAGAGCCCCGGCGCATCGCGGCCCTGCTGGCGGCGGATATCGAGGCGCCGACCGAACGCATTCTGCTGGCGCGCGACGCGGCAATGCTGCGCGCACAGGTGCTGGTCGTGCCGCATCACGGAAGCAAGACCTCGTCGACCGAGCCGTTCCTCGACTCTATCGAGCCGCTCGTCGCTCTATTTCAGGTAGGCTATCGCAACCGTTTTCATCATCCGAATGCGGGTGTGTTCGAGCGCTACAAGGCGCGGCACATCGAGCTTGGGCGCAGCGACACGGACGGCGCGGTGCGGGTCGAGGTCGTCCCGGACGCCGGCGCGAACACGCCAGGCGCTGCGCTGAAGCTCGAACGCTATCGCGACACGCAGCGCCGCTACTGGATGGATCGTTGATGAAGCGCCGGCACATGGCCGGCCGCATGGACAAAAGAAACGTGCCGCTGGACGAGGCGCCCGCCCGCTGGCGCACACGACAAGTCCCGCACGCAAATACGGCACGCCAAAACAGCACGGAGAGAGCCGCAGTTGAAAAACATCATTCACTTCTCGCACGCGAACGGCTTTCCGGCGTCGACTTACCGGACCATCTTCGCCGAGCTCGCTGACGACTACGAGCTGCGTACCATCGAGCGGATCGGTCACGACTCGCGCTATCCGGTGACGCAGGATTGGCCACATCTGGTCGAGCAGTTGCTGGAAGACATTAGCCGGACCTACGAGCACCCGGTGTGGCTGGTCGGGCATTCGCTCGGCGGCTACCTCTCGCTAATGGCCGCGCTGAAGAAGCCGCAGTGGGTGAGGGGCGTGGTAATGCTCGATTCGCCGGTGATCGCCGGCTGGCGCAGCAGCATGCTGCGCGTGTCGCAATGGACCGGCCTCGACGAGCGGCTCTCGCCGGCCGCCGCCACCCGCACGCGCCGCACCCAGTGGGCGAGCCGCGACGAAGCGTGGCGGCACTTCCATTCGAAGCCGGCGTTCGCGCGCTGGGACGAACGCATGCTGTCCGACTACATCGACTTCGGCATTCCGCAATCGGCGCCCGACGGCTCGCGCTCGCTGGCTTTCGACCGCCGCACCGAATTTCAGATCTATAAGACCTTGCCGCACACGCTCGGCTCGCGGCTTGCCCGCGGCGCGCCGGTGCCGATAGGATTTATCGCCGGCACGCGTTCGAAGGAAATCCGCCAGGTCGGTCTCGCCGCGACCCGGCGCGCGACCGGCGGCCACGTGGAGTGGATCGAAGGCAGTCATCTCTATCCGATGGAAAAGCCGCTCGAAACTGCCCGCGCGGTGCAACGGATGTTGCGTGAACTGGAGCGCCGGGCTTAACGCTGCTTGCGGGTATTGCCGGCGCATTGTCGGGAGCGGGGCGCGACGATGCGCGCCGCTTCATGCGCGCTCGGCTGTCACGAGGAATTCGCTGGGTTGAGGCCCTGCTTTACGGTATAATCCGTTTTTCCCGCGAGCATCCAGCGATGACCAAATATGTTTTCGTCACCGGCGGCGTAGTTTCTTCCCTCGGCAAGGGTATTGCCGCCGCTTCCCTCGCCGCGATCCTCGAATCGCGCGGTCTTAAAGTCACCCTCCTCAAGCTCGATCCCTACATCAACGTCGACCCCGGCACGATGAGCCCGTTTCAGCACGGCGAAGTGTTCGTGACGGAAGACGGAGCGGAGACCGACCTCGACCTCGGCCACTATGAGCGCTTCATCAGCACGAAGATGCGCAAGGCCAATAACTTCACCACGGGCCAGATTTACGAATCGGTGATCCGCAAGGAACGCCGCGGCGATTATCTCGGCAAGACGGTGCAGGTCATCCCGCATATCACGAACGAAATCCAGGCGTTCATCGAACGCGGCGCGGCTTCCGCGACGTGCGGTGAGCCGGACGTCGCCATCGTCGAAGTGGGCGGCACCGTCGGCGACATCGAATCGCTGCCGTTCCTCGAGGCCGCGCGTCAGATGAGCCTGCGCATGGGCCGCAACAGCGCGTGCTTCGTGCACCTTACGCTGGTGCCCTGGGTCGCCACGGCCGGTGAACTGAAAACCAAGCCCACGCAGCACAGCGTGCAGAAGCTGCGCGAGATCGGTATTTCGCCGCACGTGCTGCTGTGCCGCGCCGACCGCCGCATTCCGGACGACGAGCGCGCGAAGATCTCCATGTTCTCGAACGTGCCGGAAGACGCCGTGATCTCGGTGTGGGACGCGGACAGCATCTACAAGATTCCGCAGATGCTGCACGATCAGGGTCTGGACGCGATCATCTGCGAAGAGCTCAAGCTCACGCCGAAGCCCGCGGATCTGTCCATGTGGTCCGATCTCGTCGAGAAGCTACAGCATCCGAAGCACGAAGTCACGATCGGCATGGTCGGCAAGTATGTCGATCTGACCGAATCGTACAAGTCGCTGATCGAAGCGCTGCGCCACGCGTCGATGCATACGTCGACGCGCGTGAACATCGAATACATCGATTCGGAAGAAGTCGAGACGCAAGGCGTCGAGAGCCTCAAGCATCTGGACGCCGTGCTGGTTCCGGGCGGCTTCGGCCGGCGCGGCACCGAAGGCAAGATCGCCGCGATCCGCTATGCGCGTGAAGCGAAGGTGCCGTATCTCGGCATCTGCCTCGGCATGCAGCTCGCCGTGATCGAATTCGCCCGCGACGTGGTCGGTCTGAAAGACGCGAACAGCACCGAGTTCGATCAGGAAACCGAAAACCGCGTGGTGGCGCTGATCACCGAGTGGTACGACCGCGAAGGCAAGGTCGAAAAGCGTACCGAAGAGTCGGATCTGGGCGGCACGATGCGCCTCGGTTCGCAGCGTTGCCCGATCAAGCCCGGCACGATGGCCGAGGAGATTTACGGCAAGGATGTGAACGAACGTCATCGCCACCGTTATGAAGTCAATAACCGCTTCGTGCCCCAACTCGAAGCCGGCGGCCTTATCATCAGCGCCCGTACCCCGAGTGAGGACCTGCCGGAAATGATGGAATTGCCGCGCAGCATGCACCCGTGGTTCGTCGGCGTGCAGTTCCACCCGGAATTCACGTCCACACCGCGTGACGGCCATCCGCTGTTCAAGTCGTTCGTCGAAGCGGCGCTTGCGCATCAGCAGTCGCACGTGGAGAAGGAAGTCGGGGAGAAAGCATGAAACTGGGCGATTTCGAAATCGGTCTCGACAAGCCGTTTTTCCTGATCGCGGGCACCTGTGTCGTCGAATCCGAACAGATGACGATCGACACAGCCGGCCGGCTGAAGGAAATCTGCGCGAAGCTGAACATTCCGTTCATCTACAAATCGTCGTACGACAAGGCTAACCGCAGCAGCGGCAAGTCGTTCCGCGGTCTGGGCATGGACGAAGGTTTGCGCATTCTGTCGGAAGTGAAGCGTCAGCTCGGCTTGCCGGTGCTGACCGACGTTCACGCCGAGCACGAAATCGAGCAGGTCGCTTCGGTGGTCGACGTGTTGCAAACGCCGGCTTTCCTGTGCCGTCAAACGGACTTCATTCACGCCTGCGCGCGTTCGGGCAAACCGGTCAACATCAAGAAAGGCCAGTTTCTCGCACCGGGCGACATGAAGAACGTGATCGACAAGGCGCGCGACGCGGCGCGTGAAGCGGGTCTTTCCGAAGACCGCTTCATGGCGTGCGAGCGCGGCGTGTCGTTCGGCTATAACAACCTCGTGTCGGACATGCGTTCGCTCGCGATCATGCGCGAAACCAACGCGCCGGTCGTGTTCGACGCCACTCACTCGGTGCAGTTGCCGGGCGGGCAAGGCACGAGCTCGGGCGGTCAGCGCGAATTCGTGCCGGTGCTGGCGCGTGCCGCGGTGGCGGTGGGCGTGGCCGGCCTCTTTATGGAAACGCACCCGAATCCGGCTGAGGCCAAATCGGACGGTCCGAACGCGGTGCCGCTCAACCGCATGGCCGACCTGCTCGAGACGCTGTTGACGCTCGATCAGGCTGTCAAGCGCGCGCCGTTCCTCGAAGGCGACTTCAACTGATTCAGGTGTTCGCGGCGTGTCACGATTGCTTCGCATAATCGGCATACACGTGGCACGCGGCGAATGCACGCAATGGTCGTCGAACGTATCGGGCGCGCAGGTAGTTTGCCGGGGAGACCGGCCTGCGCTCGACACAGTGTCACAGTAAAGAATTCAACGTCATTTCTTGAGGAAACCATGAGTGCTATCGTAGATATCATCGGTCGAGAGATTCTCGATTCGCGAGGCAACCCCACCGTCGAATGCGACGTGCTGCTCGAATCGGGCACGATGGGCCGCGCAGCGGTACCGTCGGGCGCGTCGACGGGCTCGCGCGAAGCGATCGAACTGCGCGACGGCGAAGCCGGCCGCTACGGCGGCAAGGGCGTGCTGAAGGCGGTCGAGCACATCAATACTGAAATCTCCGAAGCGATCATGGGCCTCGACGCTTCCGAGCAGGCCTTCCTCGACAAGACCCTGCTGGAACTCGACGGCACCGACAACAAGTCGCGCCTCGGCGCGAACGCGATGCTGGCCGTGTCGATGGCCGTCGCGAAGGCCGCAGCTGAAGAAGCCGGCCTGCCGCTGTACCGCTACTTCGGCGGCTCGGGCGCAATGCAACTGCCGGTGCCGATGATGAACATCGTCAACGGCGGCGCGCACGCCAATAACAGCCTGGACATCCAGGAATTCATGATCGTCCCGGTCAGCCAGCCGACTTTCCGCGAAGCACTGCGCTGCGGCGCCGAAGTGTTCCACGCGCTGAAGAAGATCCTGTCGGACCGCGGCATGAGCACGGCAGTCGGCGACGAAGGCGGTTTCGCGCCGAACTTCGGCAGCAACGACGAGTGCCTTTCCACCATTCTGCAAGCCATCGAGAAGGCAGGCTACCGCGCCGGTGAAGACGTGCTGCTCGCGCTCGACTGCGCAGCCAGCGAGTTCTACCACGACGGCAAGTACCAGTTGGCCGGCGAAGGCCTGCAACTGTCGTCGACGGAATTCGCGGATTATCTCGCGAACCTCGCCGACAAGTTCCCGATCGTGTCGATCGAAGACGGCATGCACGAAAGCGACTGGGCGGGCTGGAAAGTTCTGACCGACAAGCTCGGCAAGAAGGTCCAGCTGGTCGGCGACGATCTGTTCGTGACCAACACGCGCATCCTGAAGGAAGGCATCGAGAAGGGCATCGCCAACTCGATCCTGATCAAGATCAACCAGATCGGTACGCTGACGGAAACTTTCGCGGCAATCGAAATGGCCAAGCGCGCCGGCTACACGGCCGTGATCTCGCACCGTTCGGGCGAAACCGAAGATTCGACGATCGCGGACATCGCCGTCGGCCTGAACGCCGGTCAGATCAAGACGGGTTCGCTGTCGCGCTCGGACCGCATCTCGAAGTACAACCAGTTGCTGCGCATCGAAGAAGACCTCGGTGATATCGCCAGCTACCCGGGCAAGTCGGCGTTCTACAATCTGCGCTAACCGTTGGTTTGTCAGCGCAGACCGATGAGCCGGTTATCCTTCGTTTCTGAGTGTTCTGATTGACCCCGCCGCCCTGCGTATAGCGCAGGGCGGCGCGTATTTATTCTGCTTACTTCATGCGGCTTGTCACTGCTGTCCTGATCGTTCTACTGGCGTTGATCCAGTACCCGCTCTGGTGGGGGCACGGCGGCTGGTTGCGCGTGCACGAGTTGCAGCAGCAACTGGCTCAGCAAGTGCAGAAGAATGCCGACTCGAAGGTGCGCAACGAGCGCATCGAGGGTGAAGTGCAGGATTTACAGAACGGCACGGCCGCTGTCGAAGAGCGGGCGCGCTACGAAATGGGCATGGTGAAGGACGGCGAGGTGTTCGTGCAGTTCGTGTCCCCGAATGCGCCACTGCCGACTGCGAACACACCGTCGGTTACGACGTCAACGCGCGGCGAGGTGTCGGCGGCGCCGCTGCATGTGGTGCCGAATCCGGAGTCGCGCGCGAAACCGGATCGCAAGCATGGCGGCAAGGTCGTGAAGGACAAGAAGCCGGCCCACTGAGGCCCGGCGTATTTCGAACCATCGCAGCGGTTCAGAACGAAAGACGCAAAAAAAGCACGGTTGAGAAATCACCCGTGCTTTTTTTCTGGCTAGTTGCCCGACTAAGGCTCGACTAAGGCAGCCAGGGCGGCATGCCTTAGCCGCCGCTGCTTACCAGCCCCAATACGGCGCATAACCGACGCCAACACCCGTACTCCAGCCACGCCCCCAACCGCCGCCGTAATAGCTGCCGTACACGTTGACGGGCGGCGTGTAATAACGCGACCACACCTGCGCCGCATTTTCGGCGGCGATCGCCTGATTCTGCTCGGCCATGACCTGGTGGTCGATAGCGTCGTAGCGCTGACGCTCTTCAGGCGTCAGCGGCTGGGCGGGGCTGGCCATACCTGACTGGTCGGCGGGCAGGCGGCTATAAATGGGCGATGGGCCCGGCGGGTCCATCACGCAGCCCGTGAGCGCGACGCCGCAGGCCACGGCAGTCAACATGGCGAACGTGCGAGCACCGCGTGGCAGCGATAACAACGAAGTCGGGTAGTTCATGTTCGATCTCCATCGGCCGGACGCCTAAGCACACCCTGCACCGCGCGCACTGCCAATGATTCAACGCAATGATCAAAGATACTGCGCCGCCCGAGCCCTGAAAAGGCAGCGGGCGGCGCAGTATTGTTCCGGCCGGATGCGGAGCTGATGAAGCGCGGCTAAACGGACGCCAAGCCGACGAACCGTTTCAATGCCGTTGTTCCGCAGCCGGTGTCACGCCTTGTGAGAGCGCATTGGCGACAAAAAGTTGCGCCACGTCGACGGGATCGAACTCAAAACGCTGATTGCAGAATTCGCAATGAATCTCGACATGACCGCGTTCTTCGATGACGCCGTCCACTTCCTCGCGGCCCAGCATCTTCAGCATGCCGCCGACTTTTTCGCGCGAGCAGGTGCATTCGAAGCGCGCCGTGGCCGGTTCGAAATGCTGTACGTTCTCCTGCCAGAAGAGGCGGCGGAACACCGTTTCCGGTTCCTCCTTCAGCAATTCGTCCTGCGACAGGGTGCCGCCGAGCGTGCAGACGCGCTCCCACGTATCCGCGTCCAGTTCGCCCGGATGCGGCACGATGCCACCGTCGCCCGGCAGCTTCTGCAGCAGCATGCCGACCGCGCGCTCGGTGTTTGCCGCGAGCCACATGCGCGTGTCGAGCTGCTCCGAGTGGTGCATGTAATGCTCAAGCACCTCCGCCATCGACTTGAGCGGGCCGTCCACGCCCGATAGCGGCACGATACTTTGATACGGTTGCTGACCGGGCTGCTTGTTACTCGGGTCGAGCGTGATTACGCAACGGCCGTGACCGCTCGCGTTCAGCAGTTCGATCATGCCGGTCGCGTCGTCGATCACGTTGGCGGCCTCGCTGGACAGCTTGGCGGTGGCGCGCATCGACAGATCGGAGCTGCATTGCACCACCAGCATCTTGACCGGGCCGTCGCCGAAAATCTGCATGATGAGCGTGCCGTCGAACTTGAGATTCGCCGACAGCAGCGCGCACGCAGCCATCATCTCGCCCAGAATCGTGCGCACGGGCGCCGGATAATTTCGGCGTGTCAGCACTTCCTGCCACGTATTGCGCAGCGAAACGATCTCGCCGCGCACCGGCGCCGCGCTGAACATGAATTTTTGCAACTGGTCGCTCACAACTTTTCCTCGGTCGATTGACGCAGCGTGATGCCGCGCCGTGCGCCGCCGCGCGCCCCGGCTGGTTAGCCGATGCGCACGAGCTGCGCCTTGAAATATTCGCGGCGATTGGCATAACTTGCCGCGCCGCGCTGCATATTGGCGATATCCGTCTCGGTCAGTTCGCGCACCACTTTGGCGGGCGCGCCGAGAATCAGCGAATTATCGGGAAACACCTTGCCTTCGGTGACAATGGCGCCCGCTCCGACCAGACAGTTGCGGCCGATTACCGCACCATTCAAGACCACCGCCTGAATTCCGATCAACGAACCTTCCTTGATCGTGCAGCCATGCAGCATCACCTGGTGGCCGATTGTCACGTTTGGCTCGACCGTCAGCGGAAAGCCGGGGTCGGTGTGCAGCACGGCGTTTTCCTGCACGTTGCTGCCCGCGCCGATCGTGATGGGCTCGTTGTCGCCGCGAATCGTTGCGCCGAACCAGACGCTCGCGTTTTCCTCGAGCGTCACCTTGCCGATGATGTTCGCCGAATCCGCGACGAACACGCTTTCATGGATGGTCGGGGCGGCGTCGCCAAGCTTGTAAATGGTCACAATGTCTCCTCTTGATCGGTCTCCGCGCACGGGATGGCGCGGCAAACTGCCTGAATGTCCTGTCTGACCGGGGTATTCGCCTTGCGGGCGCTTTGGATGGCCGAATCCGGTATTGTAAACGGTTGTGTGCATGTGCCGCTTGGCGCGGCCGCGGGTGGGCTCGCCGCCTGACCGGGCGAGCGGGAACGTTGCCGTCGAGCTGCCGGCGGCCCCTGTCAGGGTGGCCTGTGGGCCTCTTGATGGCCGCGTGCCGCAATTTCCTGTGCTGTTCTGTCTCCAGCTTCCTTTGTCGATCCGCTTGCCATGATGTCCGCCGCTTCGCCCATTTTGCCGGTTTTGCCTGTTTCGTCCGCTTCGCCCTTTCCCAACGCCGGCGATCGGGCACACTGCGCGCGTACGGCAGCGCTTGCCGCGCTGTGCGAAATCGATCCGCCCACCAAGGCCGCCGCGGCGCGCGCGCTGCATGCCGGGGTGCTCGAAGGCCGCATGACGTGGGCGACACACCTCGAGCTCGACGAACCGGCCGGCTTGCCGGGCCGTCCCGCGCGGCCCGAACTGGTCGAGCCGCGCAAGCTCGGGCGGCGCAGCATGCAGTCGCCGCAGGGGCGAGCGGTGCTTCTGCATGCGCTCGCGCACATCGAATTCAACGCCATCAATCTCGCGCTCGACGCGGTCTGGCGCTTCGCCGGCATGCCCGCCGCGTTCTACACCGACTGGCTCAAGGTGGCCGCCGAGGAGGCGTATCACTTCTCGCTGCTCACCACGCGCCTCGCGGAATATGGCCACGCGTACGGCGATTTCCCGGCCCACGACGGTCTGTGGGACATGTGCGAGCGCACGCGCGGGGACGTGCTGGCGCGCATGGCGCTGGTGCCACGCACGCTCGAAGCCCGCGGCCTCGACGCGTCACCGCCGATCCGCGCGCGTCTCCTGCAAGCGGGCGATCAGGCGTCCGCGGCGATTCTCGACGTGATTCTGCGCGATGAGATCGGCCACGTGCTGATCGGCAATCGCTGGTTCCGTCATTTGTGTGACGAAGGCGGCCTTGATCCGCACGAGACGTACACGCGCCTCGCCGACCAGTATCACGCACCAAAGCTGCGGGGCCCGTTCAACTTCGAGGCGCGCCGGGACGCCGGTTTCGACGACGCGGAACTGGCCGCGCTGGCTGCCTGGGCGGAACTCGACGCGCGGAAGCCGACCCCGTCGGCCGGACAAGACTGAGACTTTCTTCGCTATCGGACCCCGCGCATCGGCCCGCTATCTCGTTATAATCGAACGACCATTCTTTTTTTGACGAGCCGTTCATGAACACTTCCCAGTCTGAATTCGTCACCGTGCGCGGCGTCCGTCTGCATGTGCGGCATTGGGGCAACCCGGATGCGCCGAAGCTGTTCATGTTGCATGGTTGGATGGATGTGGCGGCTTCGTTCCAGTTCGTCGTCGACGCTCTCGGCGGCGACTGGCAGGTGCTGGCGCCGGATATGCGCGGCTTTGGCCTGTCCGACTGGCCGGTGGCGCAGGCCGGTGGCGGCAACTACTGGATTCAGGACTACCTGGGCGATCTCGACGCTTTGCTCGACCATTACGCGCCGAGCGGCGAGGTCAATCTGGTCGGCCACAGCATGGGCGCGAACATCGCCTGCATCTACGCGGGTGTGCGGCCGGAGCGGGTGCGGCGGGTGGTCGATCTGGAAGGTTTCGGTCTCGCACCGTCGCACTCGGCGCAAGCGCCCAAGCGGCTGCGCAACTGGCTCGACGAATTGCGCGATCCGCCGCAATTGAGGCGCTACGCGTCGCTTGGCGATGTCGCCGCGCGCCTGATCAAGACCAATCCGCGCCTCGATCCGCAGCGCGCGCAGTTCCTCGCCCAGCATTGGTCGAAGCCGGACGGCGAAGGGCGCTTCATGCTGCTCGCCGATCCCGCGCACAAGATGCGTGGCCCCATGCTGTACCGGCTCGACGAGGTGATGGCGACGTGGCGCAAGGTAAGCGCCAAGGTGCTGCACGTGGAAGCCGCCAACTCGCCGACGCTCGCGCAGATTGCCGGCGAGATTCCGCTCGACGAGTTCAAGGCGCGCTTTCAGGCGTTCCCGAACTGGCGCGAAAAGATCATCGACGAAGCGGGGCACATGGTGCACCACGATCAGCCCGAGCAGGTGGCTGCCCTGATCGAGGGATTCTGCGCGTAGACCTTTCAAACGGTTTAAGGGGCTCGGGCGGCTGCCTTCGGCGGGTCGGGTGCGCGAGATAGCTCTGCGTCCACTTACTGCGTTGCAGTAAAATGAGCGCAGAACCTTTTCAAGACAACGATGAACGCCGATCTCCACTGCCACTCCACCGTTTCCGACGGCCAGTTCGCACCGGCCGAGGTCGCGCGCCGCGCGCATGCGGGCGGGGTGACGTTGTGGGCGCTCACCGATCACGATGAAGTGGGCGGCCAGCAGGAAGCACGGCGCGCCGCGGAAGCGCTCGGCATGGGCTATCTGAGCGGCGTGGAGGTTTCCGTCACCTGGGCCTCGCGCACCGTGCATATCGTCGGGCTCGGCATTGATCCGTCCAGTTCGATCCTGGTCGATGGACTCGCCCGCACACGCAGCGGCCGCGCCGCGCGCGCAGAAGCGATCGGCGAACAACTGGCCACGCTGGGCATTCCCGACGCCTATCAGGGCGCGCTCAAATTCGTGTCGAACCCGGATCTGATTTCACGCACGCACTTCGCGCGCTATATGGTGGAAAGCGGGTACGCCAGTTCCACTCAGGACGTGTTCACGCGTTATCTCGGCGACGGCAAACCCGGCTTTGTGCCGCATCGCTGGGCCAAACTGGCCGACGCGGTGGGCTGGATTCAGGCCGCCGGCGGCGAAGCCGTCATTGCGCACCCTGGCCGTTATGCATATTCACCGGTCGAATTCGACGCGTTTTTTGCCGAATTCATCGACCTCGGCGGCAAGGCGATCGAAGTCGTAACGGGCAGTCATACGCCCGATCAATACCGCGAGTACGCGGATGTCGCGCGCCGTTTCGGTTTCGAGGCGTCGCGCGGGTCCGACTTCCATGCACCCGGCGAAGGCCGCGTCGAACTTGGCACGCTGCCGCCGCTGCCCTCCGATCTGAAGCCCGTCTGGGAACGCTGGCTGTGATCGCGCGCAGTGCCTCGCAGGCACGTCATGCGCGAGAGCCGGCCCGGCGCCGTGGGGGCTTTCGTCTTCAACTTGCCGTTTCGCTGCAGATCGCCGGCTGCTCATCGGCCGCTTATTTGCCATTTATCTGTAGGCATTGCTAGCCACCATGTCCCAATACTTCCGGCTTCATCCAGATAACCCGCAGCCGCGCCTCGTCAAACAGGCCGTGCAGATCATCAACGACGGCGGCGTGGTCGCGCTGCCGACGGACTCGAGCTACGCCGTCGCTTGCCATCTCGACGACAAGGACGCTGTGGAGCGCCTGCGGCGCATTCGCGGGCTCGATGAGAAGCAGCTGCTGTCGCTGCTGGTGCGCGATCTGTCGGAGCTCGCGAACTTCGCGATGGTGGACAACCGGCAGTACCGGCTGATCAAGTCGGTGACGCCGGGCCCGTACGTGTTCGTGCTGCAAGCCACCAAGGAAGTGCCGCGCCGCCTGTCGCACCCGTCGCGCAAGACCATCGGCCTTCGGGTGCCGGATCACGCGATCACGCTGGCGATTCTCGAAGAGCTTGGCCAGCCGCTGCTCGGCTCGACGCTGATCATGCCCGGCGAAACAGCGCCGCTGAACGACCCGGAAGAAATCCGCGCGCGCCTGGAAAAGCAGCTGGATCTGGTGATCGACGGCGGACCCTGCGTGTGCGAGCCGTCCACGGTGGTCGACCTGACCGGCGCGGACCCGGTGCTGGTGCGGGCAGGGCGCGGTTCTCTCGCGCCCTTCGGTCTCGAAGAGACGGCATGAGCGAAAGCGGACAGACGCACGCAATCGCGTTGTTACAATAGCGAGTTATGGATTCTTCCCTGATACAAACCATTGCGGTTTACGCGCTGCCGGTGATTTTCGCGATCACGCTGCATGAGGCGGCGCACGGCTACGTCGCGCGCTGGCTCGGCGACAATACCGCCTACGTGCTCGGCCGCGTCTCCATCAATCCGATGCGGCATATCGACCCGCTTGGCACGATCGCGATTCCGTTGCTG
Organism: Paraburkholderia sp.; assembly: GCA_036383775.1. Classification (GTDB taxonomy): domain Bacteria; phylum Pseudomonadota; class Gammaproteobacteria; order Burkholderiales; family Burkholderiaceae; genus Paraburkholderia. The sequence goes on from DASVNP010000083.1 coordinate 18,685, forward strand.
CTGTACTTCGCGACCAGCGGCGCGTTCATGTTCGGTTACGCCAAGCCGGTGCCGGTTGCCTTCGGCAACCTGCGCAATCCGCGCTGGGGCAGCCTGTGGGTCGCAGTGGCGGGGCCGGCCTGCAATTTCGTGCAGGCGCTGATCTGGGGTGTGTTCGGCGTCACGCTCGCGGTGCTGAACGTCGACGAACCGTTCTTCACGCGCATGGCGGGGGCGGGCGTCGGCGTGAACCTCGTGCTTGGCGTGCTGAACCTGTTTCCGCTGCCGCCGCTCGACGGCGGGCGCGTGCTGATGGCGCTGTTGCCGCCGCGCCAGTCCAGCGCGCTTTCGCGCCTCGAACCGTATGGTTTTTTCATCGTGATGGCGCTGGTCATGACGGGCACGCTCACGCGCTACTGGCTGAGCCCGCTCGTTACCATTGGCTATAGCGCGATCACTGCAATTCTGACTCCACTTGTTTCGCTTTTCTAAATAACCATGTTCCCAGACCGTATCTTCTCCGGCATGCGGCCCACCGGGTCGCTGCACCTCGGCCACTATCACGGCGTGCTGAAAAACTGGGTGCGTCTGCAGTCCGAGTACCCGTGCTTTTTCTGCGTGGTCGACTGGCACGCGCTGACGACGCACTACGAAACGCCTGAAGTGATCGAAAAGAACGTGTGGGACGTGCTGATCGACTGGCTCGCCTCGGGCATCGATCCGGCGCAGGCTACGCTGTTCATCCAGAGCCGGGTGCCCGAGCACGCGGAACTGGCACTCCTGCTCGGCATGAGCACGCCGCTCGGCTGGCTCGAACGCGTGCCGACCTACAAGGAGCAGATGGAGAAGCTGAAGGACAAGGACTTGTCCACCTACGGCTTCCTCGGCTATCCGGTGCTGATGGCCGCGGACATTCTGCTGTATCGCGGCTCGCTCGTGCCGGTCGGCGAAGACCAGGTGCCGCACGTCGAAATGACGCGTGAAATCGCGCGCCGCTTCAACTATCTGTACGGCCGCGAGCCGGGCTTCGAGGAGAAGGCCAACGAGGCCGCGAAGAAACTCGGCGGCAAGCGTTCCAAGCTGTACCACGAACTGCGCAACGCCTATCAGCAGGAAGGCGATGACGAAGCGCTCGAACAGGCGCGCGCCATGCTGCAGGAGTCGCAGAGCCTGTCGATGAGCGACCGTGAGCGCCTGTTCGGCTACCTCGAAGGTTCGCGCAAGATCATTCTGGTCGAGCCGCAAGCCATGCTGACCGAAGCGTCGCGCATGCCGGGGCTCGACGGCCAGAAAATGTCGAAGTCGTACGGCAACACGATCGGCCTGCGTGAAGACGCGGAAACGATCACGAAGAAAGTCCGCACCATGCCGACCGATCCGGCGCGCGTGCGCCGCACCGACCCGGGCGATCCGGACAAGTGCCCGGTGTGGCAGCTGCATCAGGTCTACACGGATGAGGCCACGCATGAATGGGTGCAGAAG
>DASVNP010000084.1:0-2528 GCA_036383775.1 Paraburkholderia sp.
GCTTCGGCCGCTACCGCGGGCGCCCACGCCGTGGGCGGCGTCAGCAATTTGCAAACCGGCGAGTGAATCGGCGCTCGCACGAGTCCATCGGCTCGCGCGAGCGATCCGCCAGGCGAAATCCCGCCCGGTCGTCTAATCTTGCGTGTATGGCCTGTCTCCTGACGCCAGGACGCTAGCCATCTCCGTCTGCTTTTCACTGAACTTCACATGACCCAATCCAAACTCAAGCGCGGCCTGCAAACCCGCATCGTGCGCGCCGAAGACCAGCTTACGCCGGGCTTCGAGTCGTTCTCCACGCCGGTCATGCGGGCCTCGACGGTCGTATTCCCCGATCTCGCGACCATGCGCGCGCTCGACTGGAAGAACGACGCGCAGTGGCGCTACGGCCTGCACGCCACGCCGACCTCGCTCACGCTGGCGCAACGCCTTGCCACGATCGAAGGCGGCAATCACGCGCTGTTGCAGCCCTCGGGGCTGTCGTCGATTTCGAACGTGTACTTCGGCCTCGTCAAGGCCGGCGACGACGTGCTGATTCCCGACAACGCGTACTCGCCGAACCGTGATCACGGCGACTGGCTGGCGCGCGATTTCGGCATCACGGTGCGTTACTACGATCCGATGATCGGCGCGGGCATCGCCGATCTGATCCAGCCGAATACGCGCCTGATCTGGCTGGAAGCGCCCGGCTCGGTGACGATGGAAGTGGCCGACGTGCCGGCGATTACGGCGGCAGCGCGCGCGCGCAACGTCGTTACGGCCATCGACAATACGTGGTCCGCGGGGCTCGGTTTCCGGCCGTTCGAGCATGGCGTCGACATCTCGGTGCAGGCGCTGACCAAATATCAATCCGGCGGCGGCGACGTGCTGATGGGCGCGACGATCACCGTCGATCGCGAACTGCATCTGAAGCTGAAGGCGGCGCGCATGCGCATGGGCATCGGCGTTTCGGCGGACGACTGCTCGCTGATTCTGCGCAGCCTGCCGAGCATGCAACTGCGTTTTGCACAGCACGATCGCGCGGCGCTCAGCCTGGCCAAGTGGCTGAAGACGCGGCCGGAGATCGCCGCGGTGCTGCATCCGGCGCTGCCCGACTGTCCGGGCCATGAGTTTTACAAGCGCGACTTCACGGGTGCGGGCGGCCTCTTTTCCGTGGTGTTCGACGGGCGTTACAGCCCGGCGCAGATCGACACGTTCTGCGAGTCTCTCGAGCTCTTTTCGATCGGCTGGAGCTGGGGCGGCGCGCACAGTCTCGTGATGCCGTACGACGTCGCGTCGATGCGCTCCGCGGCGCAGTGGCCGCATCGCGGCACGCTGGTGCGGTTCTATATCGGTCTGGAAGCAGAGGCGGATTTGCGTGCGGATATGGAGCACTGCCTGGCGGCGTTGGGTTGAACGCCGGGCTGCTATTTGCCGCAGCGTTTCAGTAGGACTTTTAGCAAGACTTCAGCAGGACAAGCGAGCCCGTCGGCACAGGTTGCCGACGGGCTTTCTTTTTTTAGCCAGTAAGCCTAACCGTTTGGCCGAGTGTTCAGTACGGGATCCCGACGCTACGATCATGTGCACCCTAACTAACGGTTGCCGCACGATGGTGAGCTTCGATGAATCTTTATTTCTGGATGGTGCTGAATCTTGGCGTGCCGATCGTCGGCCCGATCTTCACGCTGGCGCTCGTTGCTCCCGCGCACGGCTGGCGTGTCGCGAAGACGTTGATCGCCGGATCGGTGAAAGACGGCCAACTGTTCTGGTGCGCGAATGGGCTGTGTGCTTCCGCGGGATATGAGGTGGTGACGGCGTTGGAGCGGGGAAGTGGCGAAGTACAGGTTCTGGCGGGCTGCCTTGCCGGACTCTGCGCGGTGGGATTTATCTGTTCCTGTTTGGTGACGCTGGGTCTGGTCAACGCGCACTACGGGCGCCTCGCGGCCGGTGTTCGTTACCGGCAAGAACTATCCGCTGCCGGAAGCATCTCGCGCGCCGAAATAGGCGCGTCGATTGTGCTCACAGGCATTGCCGCCATTCTATTTGTATTCCTACACATGTATTCGATTTCGCTTTTTTGAGATTGTGTGGCATTTATACTGATGCTTTCAAGGAGGAATTCATGAAAAAGCTAATCATTACTCTGTCGTCGGACGAAAATCGCTTGCGTTTTTTGAAGGTGATGATGTTCCTCTTAAGCATCGACCTGATCTTCATAGTACTGGCGAGCACGACCAGCATTTTTAAATGACAGCGCCGGCCACTCCATCGCCGCAGCCGGCCGACATAGCGTCTCGGCCGGCACACAAAACCGGCATCAGAACAGGCGAAGCAACCCATCCAGTCCGACATGGTTGAACGCCACGCTGGCGGCTTCGCGCACCACCGGCTTGGCACGAAACGCAACGGAAAGTCCCGCCTCTGCCATCATCTTCAGGTCGTTCGAGCCGTCGCCCATAGCAATCGCGCGGCTCGGCGCAATGCCCAATTGGGCGCACGTTTCGCGCAGCGTGCGAGCTTTCACGTCGGCGTTGACGATCTCGCCAATCACT
>DASVNP010000085.1:0-48776 GCA_036383775.1 Paraburkholderia sp.
CTCGCCGGTGCCGCGCGCGGGGCCGTTTTTGTACGTTATAACAGCATCATAACGCACTGCGTGGCCAACGCACGCGCTAGTTTGGGCGATTTTCATGCAAATGCCAATTGAGCGATTGCGCCGGTTGCAGCCGAGGCGGCGCGCCGTTCCGGGATTGAATTCCTGGGTGGCCGACCTATAAAGAAACAGCGGAGCGAAAATCCGCGCTTCCAGCCTGTGGCGACTGATTCCGGGCAGCCGCGAGAACGCATCCGACATCGGTTGCAGGTCTGGCAACTCTTTATTCGTTTAGTTCGATGACTCGCCGCAGCAGTTTGCATCGACATCGACTCGTCCGTCAGCCCAATTTGGCGGCATGGCGTTTTTTTCGCGAATCATTTCTTTGGAGGACGAGCACTGCTGCGCCGGATTCAAGGAGTCTGGACATGAAACTACGTATTTGGATGGCGATGGCCGGCGCCATGCTTCTTCTCGCGCCGGGAACAGCAGGCGCGTCGGAGTTGGAGGCCCAACAGGCCGCCGGTATGTCGGGCCACGAAATGATGCAACAGAATGCGAACGAATCGGCGCAGGCCACGACCGACATGTCGTTCGGTGAATCGGGGCAAAGCATGATGCCCGGCGCCCAGCCGGTGCAGAACGTGTCCTATGGCGGCGTGGCCGCGGGACAATCGGAGGCGGGTGGCCGGTATGGTCAGCCATGCTCTTCCGGACCACAATGCAGAATCTATTTCGGTCAGTGACCGAATCATCTTCAAGGTAGCGGCGCGCAATAACCGGCACCGCTGCCCGTCCTTGGGCAACGCAACGTTCACTCGAATAACCCCACTTGCGACTGCATTTTTGCGGAGTCGTCAGCGAGCGATTTAATACGATGTTATGGTGTGTTCTGTTCGGGTTTTCACTTACTGATTTTCCAGTTCGCTATTTCCTCACTGTCAGCGCGCAGGCCAATAGGGCCTGTTTTCTCATCATGTTCGGCAGTTGGCGATTGGATTAGCGCAGTGAAACCGCTCCAATCCCACCCGTTGTTTAGAGACTCGCAAACAATACTATGCTGATGGAAGATAATCTGCCGGTGAGCCATATCTCGCCGGACGATGAGGCCTCGTCGTCCCTGCGTTCGTGGCTCGCGGTCGTGGCGGTCGCAATTGGTGCTTTCGCCTTTGTGACGACGGAGTTTTTGCCGGTCGGCCTGTTGCCGCGCATTGCCGCGGAACTGGGCGTATCGCCAGGCACGGCCGGCCTCATGGTCACCGTCCCCGGCGTCATTGCGGCCATTTCGGCACCGGGTCTGATGCTGGTGGCGGGGCGCATGGATCGCCGGCGCGTGTTTCTGTTACTCACGGCGTTGCTGCTGGCGTCGAATCTGATTTCCGCTTTCGCGCCTAACTTTCTGTTCATGCTGCTTGGGCGCGCACTGCTCGGCGCCGCCTTGGGCGGTTTCTGGACGCTGGCCACCGCGGCGTCGGTGCGTCTTGTGCGGCCCAAGGACTCGGCGCGCGCCATGGCGACGATACTCACCGGCGTGACGTGCGCAACGGTGATCGGCGTGCCGCTCGGCACGTTCATCGCGAGCCTTGCCTCATGGCGCGTTTCGTTCATGGCCACTGGCGTGCTGGTTGCTGTCGCGCTCGTGGCTCAGTATTTCTTCGTGCCCTCCTTGCCTTCGAGCGCGGCATTGCGCCTGCGCGATCTGATCGCGCTCCTGCGCCGGCCCCATCCGCGGCGAAGCATGCTGATGGTGGCGCTCGTGTTCGGCGCGCATTTTTCGTCGTACACGTACATCACGCCTTTCCTGCTGCGCAACGCGAATCTGGACATGTCGGCGATCACCTTGCTGCTGCTCGGATTCGGTGTGATCGGATTTGTGTCGAACTTCGCCGTTTCGTCGACGGTGACGCGTAATCTGAAAGTGTCAGCGGGGGCGATGATTTCGCTTCTGATGTTCGCGCTGGTGTCGCTGCCGCTGCTTCAGCATTCGTCGATTGGAGTCGTGGCAATGGTGCTCGCGTGGGGTGTGGCCTTCGGTGCATTGCCGCTGTGTTTCAGCGTGTGGATTCAGCGTGCTACGCCCGATTCGCCGGAAGCGGGCTCCGCATTGTTCGTGAGCATCATTCAGGTTGCGATTGCATTGGGGTCGCTGGTGGGTGGTGTAGTGGTCGACCGTGTGGGCATGTCGGCCGACTTTCTGCTCGGTAGTGGTCTTGCCTTGCTTGGACTGGCCGTGCTGGCGAGTTTCGGACGAAGCGAGCAGGCCGTGCCGGCTGAGGCGCTTGCGTGTTCAGCGTGTACGGATTGAGCATCGGCGTTGGTTTTGGCCAGATATCACGCTCACTCAACCGCTTATTCAACCATGGTCCAAAGCATGATGAAACGGCAACGCGAGCGCAGCATCAGGCGGTGCCTTCAATGGGCACTGTTTGCACTGTTCGCGCTCGGCATGGGCGCGGCAAAGGCGGCCAGCTTCGACTGCAGCCGGGCTCGCTTGCCGGATGAAAAAGCGGTGTGTGCCTCCCGGCAACTGAGCGAACTGGACGTCGAGATGTCCGTGCGTTTTCAGATGCTGACGGGTCTCGTTGCCATGGGCACCCGGGGTGATATGCAGGATGAGCAGCAGGTATGGCTGAAGTCCCGCAAGGCGTGCGGCAGTAACCAGTCATGTCTGCTCTCCGCATACCGTAGGCGCATCGAGACGCTAAAGGAAGAGTACGCCCACCTTGCAAGCCGCGGACCCTTCTAAGCTGCGAGCCAGGTTGCAGGGCAGGGCATACGCCGGCCGCAAACAGGCCAATCGTTCGCAGATAGACCTTGCCGGCAAAATTAACTCATCGTCCGGATCGGCGGAAGCGGTGCGACACGCCCAGGTCGGTCGCCAATTGCCACGCATAAACTCTGGAGTACGAAATTCCGTAGTGACGGCGTATCAGCTCTCGCATTCTTGCATTCGTCCAGCCATCGGCGTCGAAACCATAGTCTCGCGGAGAGCCACGCATCGCTCCCGCAATCCAGATGCGAGCTGACTCGTCCAGCGCGGAACGCCTGCCGCCCACGCTAATGTTGCGTAGCGCCTCGAGTCCACCTTCCTCCAGCATCTTGCGATATTTCTCGACCGTGGTTTTTGCCATTCCCATGTCCTCGGCAATCTGTGCCACGGGAATGCCATCGAGCAGCTTTTTCCCGGCCGCGAGGCGTCTGGCAATGGTCGGCAAATCGTCATTCGGGCGAGCCATCGCAAAGCTCCACAGGTCAATTCATTAACCGGGATGTGATGATTTTCGACAGGCTACTGCTCGCTGTCACGGTACTTACGGATAATCGAAAAACAGTGAACCGTGTTCGGATATGAAGAAAATAAATTGTCATGGGCGCTCAATAGACAAAGCATAACTGCTGTGCAATTTCAACCGGCAATTTCCTTCCTTTCATTTGTCTTAAAAAAGATCTTGATCTCCATAACGCCGTTTGCTAACCTCATTAAACATGATTTAAACGCCTCGCCTGCTAGCCGATTGCCTTGGGTCCGGCGGGCGCTTGTGCTGTGGTTTTTGCTGTCACGCGTGATCCTCCTTCTGACGGGCGGTCACGCGTTCCAGCTGAAACTGCTTTAAGCGTTGCTTCTGGAATTGCGAACGTAGTCGGAATGCATTTTTCGGTGCAGGGGCAATTTTCCCGTCGAGTTGCATGCAGAGATGACGGATATGGCAAGGTGTTTTTCGCCATTTATTGTGTTTGCGTTATGCGCAATCGCGGTGTTTGCCCAGAGCGCAGCGAATTATGACAGTACGAGTAATAAGCCGCAGAAGGCCGCGGCCTTGTTCAACCTATGGAGCCGCGCAATGTCGAGCCTATTCGGTGTGAGCGGCTATACGAACGATTTTCTTCTTCGCCAAACGATATGCAATCCGAAGTGGTAAGCCAGATTGCGTCGGCACTGCGGCGTGCTGCCGAGCGACAGCGGCTGTTGTCCTACAAGTGTTTTCATTCTCTTTTCGATCCCAGTGAACCGGTGTTGCGACGCATGGCGGCGTTGGAGAAGGCCGTGACGGAGCTGGGCGAAGAGACGCGCATCGACTATGGCGTGCTTTTAGCGCTGGACAACGGTCTGCCTGGCGACGATTTTTTTATCCGCTTCAAACGAAACCGACGCGACGAATATGTCGCCGTGATGGGGCTTGGCAACTGTGGACGGTCGATCACAAAAAGACGTCTTATTGCCGAGGCGGAGCGGGACCGGGTCTTTGCTCATGCCAAACGACGGACAACTGACGTGGATCGGAAAACATTTGAAGCTGTCAGATGACTCGTTTGAAGACGTGAGGGAGGCCTCAGCTGACTGATGGATTGAGCAAACTATCTCCTTGCTGTTTGACTTCATCGCATTTTCACACCCGTAGGAGGGTCTAAGCATGCGTTCAGGTTTCCGTCATTCCTCTGTGGCTATCGCGCTCGCTCTTGGGGCCGCATTGACGCTTGGGTCGTTCACCCTGGCCTCGGCACAGACCGCCGCCGCAGCCACGGCCAGCTCGCCCGGCGCAGTCGGTGCCGCGGCACTTGTCGAGGTGACGGCGCACGTCACTCACATCGACGCGAGTACGAACAGCGTTACGCTTCGCGGTCCGCGTGGCGATTCGATGGTGGTCGATGTTGCACCGGAAGTTGGCGACGTCAAGAAGCTCAAGATCGGTGACGAAGTTCACATTGCCTATAAGGGCGCGCTGCTGCTGTCGGCGGACAAGGTCGACGCGAAAGGTATTCGCTCACGCGTTGAAAACCAGGCAACGATCCCCGCCTCCGGCGGTGGCAGTGCCCAGGTCCGAAGTGTGCAGGTCGTAGCGACCGTGCAAAAAATTGATCGCAAGAACCGTGTGGTGACGCTCAGAGGTCCGCGCCACACGGTCAAGCTGGCAGTGGCGCCGGAGGTGCCGCTCGAAAAACTCAAGGTGGGTGACAGCATTCGAGCCGACTACCAGTCCGCGACCGCAGTCCAGGTTACGCGGGATGGCGCGCCCATTCAGTAATCAGATCCCGGGCATTGTGGGGCGCTCCCGTGACGAAGCCGTTCGGGAGCGCGAGGTACTGCTTCGAAGTACTGCATATTCGCAATCCAACACCAGTCCACCATATCGGCGTCATGTCGCGGCCAAAAGCGAACGCGCCTGCTCGAGCAGCGCGTGCGATGCGGCAAACTCGTTGCGTCCGGCCATGGTGAGTGCGGCATGGGCTGTGCTTGCGAACAACTCGTCGTTGGAGGTTGCGACCGCGTTCATGCCGGCACCAGGCTGGTCGTATCGGCGAAAAAACGCGAGCATCTGGAAAGCGCCGAACTGGAGGTCGGGAGGACCGGCCTTGGCGAGGACATCGGCGGCCGCCGCCAATTGCCGGGTGGCTGCGAGAAATTCAGTGCGTTGCATGATATCTGCCTCCTGACAAAAATCGCCGTCGCCGATTGTTCCCGGAGTTTAGCGCAGGGGGCAGCGTCAGCCTTCATCGACTGTCGCTGACGCCTGCGATCGATCTCATTGGCCGATCTGCGCGCTCACATGGTTCTCCTGCTGGTTGAGAACATGGTCCTCCTGCCTGGTGATATGGCCACCGTCCTGGCTAGCCATATCGCGCTCTTCCTGGCGAATCTGATGGTCATCGCGATGAAGCCTCATCGCCTGAGCGTGGGACATTTCGCCTTCACGCACCTCTCTGTGAATGCGATGGTCCTGATTGGCGAGCCGCTGATTCACTTCGGCACGGCGCGGATGGGTGGCATCCCAGTGGGTTGCCGCGGACGCGGTGCCGGCCAGCGTCATGGAAAGGGCAGCGATTGCAGCAAGGCGGTAGGTAAGGGGGCGCACGTTGATCTCCTGGTCGTTGAAGAGCGGCTTTTTTGCCGTTCATCCCTTTAGCGTCGCAGCCACTTGCGATGACGACCCGAAGTGTGTGACTTCTGAAACCGAATATTTCCGGCCCGCCGACGAGGCCGCCCGGATGCAGCGCCAGGGTTACCTGAGGTTCCAGATGCCCCAGATGGCAATCAGCAGAGCCGCGCCAAAGACGCAGCCCAACAAGACGTACGTTTCCATTTCAAAACCTCGAGATAGTGTGGCCACACGCGCTAGTGCGCGAGCGCGGCGGCAAGGATGATGCACCTGAGTGTTCGGCCGTGTAAGGTGGTTGATAGGCATCGAGATGCCGGACGACTGCACCCGCCAAGTTACAATCAGTCGCCGAATACTACCTACGCTTCCTTTCAGAAAGCATGACTGGTTCCTCTCTGATCAAATCCAAGGTCCCGCTTCGTTTGCGCTGGGTTGCTCTGTGGGGACCTGGGCTGCTTGTCATGCTCGCGGATTGTGATGCCGGCAATGTTGTTACGGCGGCGCAGGCCGGCGCGCAATGGGGACTTCAACTGCTGGTGGTGCTGCTGGGCCTCATCCCTCTGCTTTATATGGTTCAGGAACTGACTGTCCGGCTCGGCATATTCACCGGACGCGGTCACGGCGAACTCATTCGCTCGAACTTCGGTCCAGCATGGGCATACCTGTCGGCAATCGGGCTGGTCGTTGCGGTGCTCGGTTCGCTGGTTACCGAGTTCACCGGGGTTGCCGGCGTGGGAGAGATGTATGGTGTCTCCCGGTCGATCACCTTGCCGCTTGCCGTTGTCACGCTGATCGCCGTTGTGCTCACAGGCTCCCATAGACGCGTGGATAAGGTCGCCATCGTCATTGGGGCCTTCGAATTGATGTTTTTCGTCGTGGCATGGAAGGCGCATCCGGATCTCCACGAATTGTTCCGGCAGATGGCGGACTTCCCGCTTGGCAATCACCAGTTTGCTTATCTTGTTGCAGCGCTCATTGGCGCGACGTTCAATCCGTGGATGGTCTTCTATCAGCAGGCGGCGGTCGCGGATAAAAAGCTCACTCCCGCAGACTACACAGCGGCCCGGGTTGAAACGGCCATTGGCGCAGTCCTTACGCAGTTGCTGACGGCAGCGGTTCTTGTCGCCGCGGCCGCCACGCTGTCGGGAAGCGGTCACTCAGGCTCTCTGGAAAGCGTCGGCGAAATCAGTCACGCGCTTGCGACGGTCGTGGGTCTGCCGGCGGGACGGTTTCTCTTCGGCGCCGGCGTTCTAGGGGCATCGATGGTGGCCGCCATTGTTTGCTCGCTGTCACTCGCCTGGGGGTTGGGCGAGGTGGCCGGATTCCGGCGCTCGCTGGAAGACCGGCCCGCGAGCGCGCCGTGGTTCTACGGGGTGTACGTGGTGTCGGTGGCCGGCAGCGCGTGCGTCGTCTGGCTCGCCCCGGATCTCGTTTCACTGAACGTGGCGGCGCAGGTGGTCAACGCGTTGATGCTGCCGCTCGTGGTTGGCCTGCTCATCGCGCTCAGTGTCACTGTCCTGCCAAGCCAGCATCGGCCTCGTGGGGCCTACCTGTGGCTCGTCTGCGGAATTGCCGCGCTCGTGAGTGTCGCGGGCATCTTCGGAGCGAGTGCGGGAATCTTTTACTGAACGGCACGTGATGGTTTCGCGGGCGCGCTCGCGCCTCGGCAACACGCCAGGCGCTACTCCGTCGATTCGCTTTTGCTATCGCCCTCGTCAATACTCGAATTGTTAGCGCATCGCACCGCTCGTATATTGACTGCATAGTCAGCACGGACAGCGGAACGACAACAACTCAACGGCACGCCGGCAAGGCCTGCCGCAGGAGCATTGCGATGAATCGAATCGATCTGGAGGGGCGCGTGGTCGTCATTACCGGCGGCGCGCGCGGCATCGGCTACGCGGTGGCGCAACGCGCTTTGCATTCGGGCGCGTCGGTCGCGCTATGGGACGTCGACGCCGAACGCGTCGCGCGCAGCCAGCGTGAGCTCGGCGAACTGGGCAAGGTCACCGCCGTCACCGTCGAACTGACGGACGAAGCTGCCGTTGCTCGGGCGGCCGCGCAAACCGTCGCCGATCACGGTTCGATCGATGTACTGATCAATTGCGCCGGAATCACGGGTGGCAACGGCGCGACGTGGGAACTGGAGCCGGATGTCTGGCGCCGCGTCATCGACGTCAATCTGATCGGGCCGTATCTCACCTGCCGCGCGGTCGTGCCGCAGATGTTGAAGCAGGGCTACGGCCGGATCGTCAATATCGCGTCGGTCGCCGGAAAGGAAGGCAATCCGAATGCCTCCCACTACAGCGCATCGAAAGCGGGGCTGATCGGCTTGACCAAATCGCTCGGCAAGGAACTCGCGACGCAGAACATTCTCGTCAATGCCGTCACGCCTGCCGCGGCCAAAACCGAAATCTTCGATTCGATGTCCCAGCAGCACATCGACTACATGCTCTCGAAGATCCCGATGAACCGTTTCCTGTTACCGGAAGAGGCGGCGTCGATGATTCTCTGGCTGTCGTCCGAAGACTGTGCGTTCAGCACAGGTTCGGTATTCGACCTGTCAGGTGGCCGCGCTACTTACTGAATCGCCGCGGTGTCACCCGGTGTCTCGCCGCAGTGGTCGCATACCCGACAGCACACGCGGAACCGCGGCTGACGCCCTCATCACGGAGCCCCTTTCATGGCTATGCCCACTATCCGGCACGTGCGTGCCTTCATCGTCCGCGGCGGCGGTGCGGATTATCACGATCAACCCGGCGGACACTGGATCGACGACCACATTGCCACGCCCATGGCGCGTTATCCGGAGTACCGGCAAAGCCGCCAGTCGTTCGGCATCAACGTGCTCGGCACGCTGGTCGTGGAGATCGAGGCGAGCGACGGCACGGTTGGTTTTGCGGTGACCACGGGGGGCGAGATTGGCGCGTTCATCGTCGAGAAGCATCTGGCGCGTTTTCTCGAAGGTCAACTCGTGACCGACATTGAGAAGATGTGGGATCAGATGTACTTCTCGACCTTGTACTACGGCCGCAAAGGCGTGGTGCTGAATACGATTTCCGGCGTGGATCTCGCGTTGTGGGATCTGCTCGCCAAGGTGCGCAAGGAGCCGGTGTACCAGCTATTGGGCGGCCCGGTACGCGATGAACTCGTGTTCTACGCAACCGGCGCGCGGCCGGACCTCGCGAAAGAGATGGGATTCATCGGCGGAAAATTGCCGTTGCAGCATGGTCCGGCCGAAGGCGAAGCCGGTCTGCGGCAGAATCTGGAGAAGCTCGCGGACATGCGCGGCCGCGTCGGTGACGATTTCTGGCTGATGTACGACTGCTGGATGAGCCTCGACGTGCCGTATGCGACGCGCCTCGCGCAGGCGGCGCACGAATACGGTCTGAAATGGATTGAAGAGTGTCTGCCGCCCGACGATTACTGGGGTTACGCCGAACTACGCCGCAACGTGCCGCGCGGCATGATGGTGTCGACCGGCGAACATGAAGCGACGCGTTGGGGTTTCCGTATGCTGCTGGAGATGCAATGCTGCGATCTGATCCAGCCGGATGTCGGCTGGTGCGGCGGCATCACCGAATTGATCAAGATCTCCGCACTCGCCGATGCTCACAATGTGATGGTCGTGCCGCATGGCTCGTCGGTGTATAGCTATCACTTCGTCGTCACGCGGCATAACTCGCCGTTCGCCGAGTTTCTGATGATGGCGCCTCGAGCCGACCAGGTCGTGCCGATGTTCACGCCGCTGCTGCTGGACGAGCCAGTGCCCGTGAATGGCCGCATGAAAGTGCCGGACGCGCCGGGTTTCGGCGTGCGGCTGAATCCGGAATGCGCGCTGGTGCGGCCTTATGTGCGTTGATGTGCGCGTTGATCTCGCGAGCCTCATCGCGGTGTTGACCAAACAGGGAGAATGAAGTGCTGCTCAAGGACAAGGTCGTGATCGTCACCGGCGGCTCGCGCGGCATTGGCCGCGCGATCGCCGTGGCCTGCGCGACGGAAGGCGCGGACGTGGCGATCAACTACTGGGGCGATAACGACGCATCGTATGGGCGCCGTTCCGCTGTTGCCGAAGTGGTCAGCGAAATCGAGGCGCTCGGGCGGCGCGTGATCTCGGTGGAAGGCAACGTCGCCGCGCGCGAAACCGGCCAGCAACTGGTGCGCCGGACGGTCGAAGCTTTCGGCAAAGTCGACGTGCTCGCCAGCAACGCCGGCATCTGTCCGTTCCACGCGTTTCTCGACATGCCTCCGGACGTGTTGGAGTCGACCGTGGCGGTCAATCTGAACGGTGCGTTTTACGTCACGCAAGCCGCCGCGCAACAGATGAAAGCGCAGGGCACGGGCGGCGCGATCGTGGCGACGAGTTCGATCAGCGCGCTGGTGGGCGGCGGCATGCAGACGCACTACACGCCGACCAAAGCGGGCGTGCATTCGCTGATGCAGTCCTGCGCGATTGCCCTGGGACCGTACGGTATTCGCTGCAATTCGGTGATGCCGGGCACCATCGCGACTGACCTGAATGCAGAAGACCTCGCTGACGAAGCGAAGAAGGCCTACTTCGAAAAGCGCATTCCGCTCGGCCGATTAGGGCGCCCGGAAGATGTGGCCGATTGCGTGGTGTTTCTCGCCTCCGACCGCGCGCGCTACGTGACGGGCGCCGCGTTGCTGGTGGACGGCGGCCTGTTCGTCAATCTGCAGTAACGCGCGATGCCGGTGTCATTTCGCCGGGGCCGACGCGATTTGGGAGTCCGCTGCGGACACGGTGGCGTCACGCGCGAGCTTGCGCGAGAAGCCGCGCAGCAGGTCGATGAAGCGCAGCGCCGGTTCGGCGAGCGGTTCTTCCTTGCGAGTGAGAATGCCGAAGCCGGCGAGGCTCTTGCCGATTTCGAGCGGCAGCGCGACCAGCAGCTTGCCGCGCAAATGATCGCGCACCACCGACTCGGGCAGCATGGCCACCGCGTCGTAATTCTCGAGCAATTGCAGCGTGGCGAAGATCGACGCGCATTCGGTCAGATTGACCGGCGTGCCGAGTCCCGCGCGCGCAAGTTCTTCTTCGAACAGCACGCGCGCCGGACTGGTGACCGGTTGCGCCACCCACGGCCAGTCGACCAGTTCTCGCAGGGTGAGGCGCGAGCGCTGCGCAAGCGGATGCACGGAACGCACCACCAGCAGCAAGGTCTCGCGCGCGAGCGGCTCGAAGCTGAAATCGTTGTGTTGCAGCGGACTGGTCAGGCGCCCAAGCGCGAGATCGATTTCG
This sequence comes from Paraburkholderia sp., assembly GCA_036383775.1. Lineage (GTDB taxonomy): Bacteria > Pseudomonadota > Gammaproteobacteria > Burkholderiales > Burkholderiaceae > Paraburkholderia. The sequence goes on from DASVNP010000085.1 coordinate 11,131, forward strand.
CGGCGATGCAGCAGCTGCACAACCTGGTCGCTGGTTTCGCCGAGTATGCGCACGTTAAGCAGCGGGCTTTCGGTTTTCAGCGCGGCCACCGCCATGGCCAGCAGATCGGGGGCGGCACCCATGATCGCACCGACTGTCAGTTGTCCATGTCCGCCACGGCGTTTGACTTCGAGATCTTCGGCGAAACGGGTCAATTCGGCGAGCGCGCGCCGCGCGTAGGCGAGCGTCACGACGCCGAGCGGCGTGGGCGTCATGCCGCGCGCGTTGCGTTCGAACAGCAGGAAGCCGAACGCTTCTTCGATATCACCGAGCATGCGGCTCGCACTCGGCTGCGCCACGTTGACGGCCTCGGCGGCCTGATGGAGATTGCGCGTGTCGTCGAGCGCGACGAGCAGCGCGAGATGCTTGAACTTGAGCCGATTGACGAGTGCAACGGTGGCCGAGGGTTGGCTCATGTGTGCGGTGCGATTCGGTTTGTGGATCGCCCAATCCCAACAACGGATTGAGATGCTATCGACGCAGGAATTATAGTCGCATCAGACGCTTCACTGAGAAGGTACAAGTGCGACGGGAGACAGGCCGCAATGGAAACAATCGCTTTCCGGATGGTGCTCAACCCCGGCATGCGCGAGGAATACGAACGACGTCACGCGCAAATCTGGCCCGAGCTGGTTGATGCGTTGCACAACGCCGGTGTGCGCGACTATCGGATTTTTTTCGATCCGGACTCGCACCATCTGTTCGCCGTGCTGACGCGAACCGCGAATCACACCATGAGCGAACTGCCGCACCTCGACGTCATGCGCAAATGGTGGGATTACATGGCTGACATCATGCAGACGGCCCCGGATCACGCGCCGCTTCAGCAACGGCTCGAACCGGTCTTTCATCTGAATTCGCCGGACTGAGCCGACCTGAATTGAGCGTACCCCGCTCACCTTATCTGACCTTGAAGTGACCTTCACTGTACGGAGTGTGTCGCATGCAGGTGGTCGATTCACATATTCATTTGTGGGATCTGAAAACGCATCGCTATCCGTGGCTGGACAATCCCGGCGTGTCGTTCGTTGGCGACGCGCGTGATCTGAAGCACGACTACCTGCTCGACGATCTGTTGTGTGAAGCCGGCGATATCGAAGTGCTGAAACTGGTCCACGTCGAAGCGAATCACGATCCCGCCGATCCGGTTGAAGAAACGCGCTGGCTGCAGTCCATCGCGGATAGCGCGGCATCGCGAGGCATGCCGAATGCACTGGTCGTTGCTGTGGATCTGTCCGCGCCGAATGCACCGGCCGTGCTCGAAGCGCACGCGGCGTTCGCCAATACGCGTGGCGTACGGCAGATTCTCAATGTGCACGAGAACAGGCTGTTCAACTACGTCGGCCGTCATTTCATGCGCGAGCCGCAATGGCGAGAGCATTTTGCGTTGCTGCGGCGTTACGGCATGTCGTTCGATCTGCAACTGTATCCGTCGCAGATGGAAGAGGCCGCCACGTTGGCACGCGCGCATGGCGACACACAGTTCGTGATTAACCATGCCGGCATGTTCGTGGACCGCGCCAGCGTGGCCGGTTATCGCGCGTGGCGCGACGGCATGCGGCTGCTCGCAGGCTGCCGGAATGTCGCTGTGAAAATCAGCGGGCTCGCGATGTTCGATCATCAATGGACCGTGGAAAGTCTACGGCCGTACGTGCTCGAAACGATCGATACGTTTGGCGTGGAGCGCGCGATGTTCGCTTCTAACTTTCCGGTCGACCGGCTGTTTGGCTCTTACGCGGACTTGTGGCATGCGTATGCGTCGATTGTCGAGGGTGCGAGTGCCGCCGAGAAAGCCGCGCTGTTTTGCAGTAATGCGGAGCGCTGCTACCGCATCTGACGCGCACCGGAATACGAATTCAAGGAGACACACCTTGCAGCAACCCACATCCGCTGTGCCCAGGCTCGAACTGCGGCATGCGAGTAAATCGTTCGGACGGGTGCGCGCGCTCTCCGACGGCGATCTCGTGCTGTGGCCGGGCGAGGTGCATGCCTTGCTCGGCGAAAACGGCGCGGGCAAGTCGACGCTCGTGAAGATTCTCGCCGGCGTGCATCAGCCGGATGGGGGCGAGCTATGGGTGGACGGCGTGGCGCGCCGCTTCGCGACTCCCGCCGAAGCGCGCGACGCCGGGCTCGCGGTGATCTATCAGGAACCGACGCTGTTCTTCGATTTGTCGATCGCGGAGAACATTTTCATGGGGCGGCAACCGGTCGACCGGATTGGCCGCATTCAGCACGACGCGATGCGCCGTGAAGTGGACGGACTGCTCGCGTCGCTCGGCGTCGATCTGCGCGCCGATCGGCTGGTGCGCGGGCTGTCGATCGCGGACCAGCAGGTGATTGAAATCGCCAAGGCTTTGTCGCTGAACGCCAACGTGCTGATCATGGACGAGCCCACCGCGGCGTTGTCGCTGCCCGAAGTGGAGCGGCTTTTTGCGATTGTGCGCAAACTGCGCGAGCGCGACGTGGCGATCCTGTTCATTACGCACCGTCTCGACGAAGTATTCGCGCTGACACAACGCGTCACGATCATGCGGGACGGCGCCAAAGTATTCGATGGACGCACGGCGGATCTCACGACCGAATCCATCGTTGCCAGGATGGTTGGGCGCGATCTGGAAACCTTGTATCCGAAAGCCGACCGGCCGCCGGGCGAAGTGCGCCTGTCGGTGCGCGGCCTCACGCGCGTGGGGGTCTTCAAGGACATCTCCTTCGACGTGCGCGCGGGCGAGATCGTCGCGCTGGCTGGACTCGTCGGGGCCGGGCGCAGTGAAGTCGCGCGGGCGATCTTCGGCATTGATCCGCTCGATTCGGGCGAGATTCACATCGGCGGTGAGCGTTTGGCGGCGGGCCGGCCGGCCGCCGCGGTGCGCGCCGGGCTTGCGCTGGTGCCCGAGGACCGCCGCCAGCAAGGACTCGCGCTGGAGTTGAGCATCGCGCGCAATGCCTCGATGACGGTGCTCGGACGGCTCGTCAAACACGGCCTCATTTCGACACGCAGCGAGACGCAACTCGCCAATCAATGGAGCACGCGCCTGCGCCTGAAAGGGGGAGATCCGGGCGCGCCGGTCGGTACGCTGTCGGGCGGCAATCAGCAGAAGGTCGTGCTTGGCAAATGGCTGGCTACCGGGCCGAAAGTCCTCATCATCGACGAACCCACGCGCGGTATTGATGTCGGCGCCAAGGCCGAGGTCTACAGCGCGCTCGCGGAACTGGTGCGCGACGGCATGGCGGTGCTGATGATTTCGAGCGAGTTGCCGGAGGTGCTCGGCATGGCCGACCGCGTGCTGGTGATGCACGAGGGGCGTATCAGCGCGGATATAGCGCGCGCCGATGCCGACGAAGAGCGCATTATGGGCGCGGCACTCGGTCAACTGAGCAAGCCGGTCCAGTCGCGCTCGCCGCTGGGGGGCGCCGCATGATGCGCCACTCGTCCATTCATCACGCGCCGGTTCAGGCGCCGCCTGCGAATCGCTCCAACAGTTCGCCAGGTGGCTTCGTGGCGAACATCGCGAAGAGCCGAGAGACGACGCTGTTCGTCGTGCTAGTTCTGCTGATCGCGGGCACCGGGCTCGCGAAGCCGCAGTTTCTGAATCTGCAGAATCTGCGTGACGTGCTGCTGAACGTGTCGATTATCAGCTTGCTCACGGCCGGCATGACCGTGGTGATTCTGATGCGGCATATCGACCTCTCGCTCGGCTCGACAGTCGGCGTCAGTGCGTATGCGGTCGGCAGCCTGTACGTAGCGTTTCCACATATGCCGGTGATCGTCGCGTTGGCGGCGGGGCTCGCCATTGGCCTCGTGGCGGGCAGTATCAACGCGCTGCTCGTGGCGGTGGGGCGCGTGCCGTCGCTGGTGGCGACGCTCTCCACGCTATACATCTTTCGCGGCGCGGACTACGCGTGGGTGCACGGCGGACAGATCAACGCCACCAGCCTGCCCGACGCGTTTTCGCGTCTGGCTACCGGCACGCTGCTCGGCATTCCGACGCTCGCGCTGATCGCGGTCGTGGTGCTGGCCGGGCTCGCGGTGTACCTGAAGCAGTTTCGCGGCGGCCGCGAGCACTACGCGATCGGCTCGAATCCCGAGGCGGCGCGCCTGGCCGGCGTGAATGTCGAGCGTCGCGTGATGGCGGGGTTCCTGCTGTCCGGTGCGATTGCCGGCTTTGCGGGCGCGTTGTGGCTGGCCCGCTTCGGCACCGTGGATGCCAGCACGGCCAAAGGCATCGAGTTGCAGGTCGTGGCCGCCGCCGTGGTGGGCAGCGTCGCGATCACCGGCGGCGTGGGCACGATACTCGGCGCCACGCTCGGCGCGCTCGTGCTCGGCGTGATCAGCATTGCGCTGGTGGTGTTGCACGTGTCGCCGTTCTGGGAGCAGGCAATCGAAGGCGCGCTGATCGTTGCCGCGATTACCGCCGATACCTTGCTGGCCCGCTCCGTCGCCAAACGCATGATGAGGAAACGCGATCATGGCTAAACCCGATTCCGCGCTGCTCACGCGCAAACGCGGCACGCCGCTGCAATGGGAAGCGTTGCTGGTGATCGTGCTGATTCTTTCGCTCGCACTCGGACGGTTGCTGTCGCCCGTATTTCTCACGGGGGCGAATCTGAGCAACGTGTTGGCCGATCTCACCGAAATCGCCCTGATGGCGTTGCCGATGACGCTAATCATCGTCGCCGCTGAAATCGATCTTTCGGTCGCGTCGGTGCTGGGCGCATCGAGTGCGTTGATGGGGGTGCTGTGGCACATGGGCTTGCCGATGCCACTCGTGATCGTGCTCGTCCTGATTGCCGGTGGGCTGGCGGGCTTGCTCAACGGCCTCGTGATCGTGAGGCTCAATCTGCCTTCGCTTGCGGTCACCATCGGCACGCTGGCGCTGTTTCGCGGTCTCGCGTATGTGTTGCTGGGTGATCAGGCGGTGGCGGACTTTCCGGCGGCTTATACGGCGTTCGGCATGGACACGCTCGGCTCGACTTTCATTCCACTGCCGTTTGCCATTGTGATCGCCGGTGCGGTGGTGTTTACCGTGCTGCTGCAATCCACCGCGTTCGGCCGCAGTCTCTATGCGATCGGCGCGAATGCGACCGCCGCGGCGTTCTCCGGCATCGAAGTGGCGAAGCTGCGTTTGCGTCTGTTCGTGCTGTCCGGCGCGATGAGCGCGCTGGCCGGTGTCGTTTATACACTGCGTTTCACGAGCGCGCGCGGCGACAACGGCGAGGGTTTCGAGTTGTCGGTGATCGCCGCGGTGCTGTTCGGCGGCGTGAGTATTTTTGGCGGACGCGGTTCGATGACCGGTGTGCTGCTCTCGCTGCTGATTATCGGCGTGCTGAAGAACGCACTAACGCTCGACGACGTCTCCAGCGAAACGCTGACCATCGTCACGGGCGTGCTGCTGCTGGCGTCGGTGCTGATACCGAATCTGGTTGCCCGCTGGCGCGCGGCGCGCGACCGCCGTTTCATCGCGAAGTCCGCGTCTTCCCCATAACGTCCCTGGCAAGGCCTGCGTCTGAGAACAGCAAGTTACACGACCGATAACCCGGACACCGTCACGTCCAACAACAAGGCAGGAGACACTTCATGTTCAAACCCCTACGTCACACCGGCACGGCCGCGCTCTGCGTGGCGTTGCTTGCAATAAGTTGTGCTGCATCCGCGGCGAGCCTGAAAAGCGGCCTGAAGATCGCCTTCGTGCCGAAGCAGATCAACAACCCCTACGAAGTGATCGCCGACGACGGCGGGCTGGCCGCGATCAAGGAATTCGGCGGCGTGGGCAAGGCAGTGGGACCGTCGGATGCGGGAGCGTCGTCGCAAGTGCAGTACATCAACACGTTGATTACGCAACGGCAGGACGCCATTGTGATCGCCGCCAATGACGCCAACGCGGTGGTGCCGTATCTGAAGAAAGCGATGTCGCAAGGCATCAAGGTCGTGACGTTCGACTCCGACACGGCGCCGGAGGGCCGTCAACTATTCGTCAACCAGGCGAACGCGGAAGGCATTGGCCGCGGCCAGATTCAACTGGTGTCCAAGCTGATGGGCGGCGAGGGTGAGTTCGCGGTGCTGTCGGCCACTCCTAATGCGACCAATCAGAACACGTGGATCAAGTGGATGCAGGAGGAGTTGAAGAAGCCGGAATACGCGAAGATCAAGCTCGTAAAAATCGCCTACGGCAATGACGACGATCAGAAGTCGTTTGTAGAAACGCAAGGTTTGTTGCAGGCATATCCGAATCTGAAGGCGATTGTCGCGCCGACCACGGTTGGTATTGCCGCGGCCGCGCGTTATATCTCCACGTCGTCGAGCAAGGGCAAGGTGGCGGTGACCGGTCTGGGTACGCCGAACCAGATGCGCGCGTTCGTGAAGAACGGCACCGTGAAGGCGTTCCAGTTGTGGGATCCGGGTCAACTCGGCTACCTGGCCGCTTATGCCGCGGCGGCGTTGTCGTCGGGCACGATCAGCGGTAAGGAAGGCGAATCGTTCGACGCCGGCAAGCTCGGCAAGCGCACCATCGGCCCGCAAGGCGAAATCATTCTCGGACCGCCGACCACGTTCGATTCGAGCAATATCGACAACTTCAATTTTTAGGCGGCAACGCTTCCCGCGGAACGCAGCGCGGGCAACGAACCGCCCGCGCGCCTCACTTTCCTGAAACGCTATGCGATTGACTCAGGCGTCAGAAACGGTGCTGAATCCCCGCCGTCACACCCGCTTGCGTATCCGCCACACCGATCAGATCACGTGACAGGCTGACCGGTTTGTCGTGCTTGGCCATCGCATAACCACCCGCCATATACAACACCGTGCGTTTCGACAGCGCATACTGCGCGCGTAGCGAGAACAGCGTCGGATCGGCGTCGCTCGCGTCCTTGATGTCCTGGTGGTAGACCGCGGCGAACAGCGAGATGAACGGCGTCACGTCGTACTGGCCGCCGAGCCAGTACATATCGCTGCGCAGCGTCGGCGCGGCAGTGTGGAACGTGCGCCGGTAGTTCCGGTAGCCGGCCATGGCCTTGACCGGGCCGAAGTCGTAACTCAGGCCGGCATTGATGCCTTGAATGTAGTTGGTGGTGTCCGCGGGCGTGACGCTGTCGTTCGCGCCGTTCTGCCGGTCGAACGTTGCGACGGCCGCGAACGGACCGTTCTCATAGCCCAGGCCGAAGTCGTACTTCGAACTCGACTTCATGCTGCCGGGTACGTTGCCGAAGCCGTACATCGCGCCGAATTTGAAGCCGGAGTACGTGCCGTCGTAACGCACCGCGTTGGCCGAGCGCGAGAACAGGCCGTCCTTGCGGCCGCCCGTCGCCGTGGACGAGGTCGCCCACGAGTAGTTCGGCGCATAACCCATCGGGTCGAACGGCAGCATGTAGTCGTAGGTGGTCGTGAAATTGCGGCCGAGCGTGATTTGCCCGAAACGGTTTTTCAGGCCGACTGTCGCGCGACGGTCGAAGATCGCGCCAGGGCCGTCGTCGAACTGGCCGTTCGCGACGTTGATGCCGCTTTCCAGCTGGAACACCGCCTTCAGCCCGCCGCCCAGATCCTCGACGCCGCGCAAACCCCAGCGCGACGTGTTCTTGCCGCCGGACACGAGCCGCGTGGCGCCGCCGTCCGTGCTCGCATGGTTCACGTACTCGATGCCCGCATCGACGATGCCGTAGATGGTCACGCTCGATTGCGCCTGCGCGCCGCCGGCAAAACCTGCCAGCCCGGCGCAGGTCGCGCCGAGGGTCGCCTTGAGGGTCTTCTTTTTCATGCTCCACTTCATCAACAGTCTCCGGTGGTTGGTTTTGTTGCATCTAGCAGGAAATCCGCATGGGGATTTCTTTCAGGACAGGGGGATTAGCTCGCCTGAGCGAAGGCCCAACAATCGTTGGCGGGGAATTCGATCCAGTGGCGGCCGGCCGCGCGCGGCACATGGCCAAATGCACGCAGGCGCAGATCGCCGCAATGGAAGAGGTATTCCCAGCGGTCACCGAGATACATCGACGTGATCAGTTCGGCTTGCAGACGATTCGCACCGGGACCGTCGGCAACCTGCACGCGCTCGAGACGGATCACGGCTTGTGCGTTCTGTCCGGCCGTCAGTGCTTCGCGCGCCTGGGCCTGCAATTGCCAGCCGTCGCCGGAGAGCGTCACGCGTGTGCCGTCCACCGCGGCCACGCGCGCGTCGATGCGGTTGTTGCTGCCCATGAATTCGGCGGTGTAGAGCGAGCGGGGCGCGCCATACAGTTCGGCGGGCGTGCCTTCCTGTTCGATACGGCCGTTGCGCAGTAACAGGATGCGGTCGGACATGGCCATCGCTTCGGTCTGGTCGTGCGTCACGCACAACGCGGACAAACCGAGCGAGACGATCAGCTCGCGCAACCAGGCGCGCGCTTCCTCGCGCAGCTTCGCGTCGAGATTCGAGAGCGGCTCGTCGAGCAGGATTACCGGCGGGTTGTAGACGAGCGCGCGGGCAATCGCCACGCGCTGCTGCTGGCCGCCGGAGAGCTGATACGGAAAGCGCGCGGCAAGGTGGCCGAGGCCGAGCTGATCGAGCGCGGACTGCACGCGCTTTTTCTGCTCCGCGGCCGAGACGCGCCGCAGCTTTAATCCATAGCCGACGTTATCCGCGACCGTGCGGTGCGGCCACAGCGCGTACGACTGGAACACGAGCCCGAGCGAGCGTTGCTCGACCGGTAGATCGACGTGCGCCGCGCCGTCGAAGAACGTGCGGCCGTCGAGCTCGATGCGGCCTGACGAGGGCTGTTCGAGCCCGGCCACCGCGCGCAGCAAGGTGGTTTTGCCGCTGCCCGAGGCGCCCAGCAGGCACACCACTTCACCGGGGTTCAGCTCGAACGACACGCCTTTCAGAATCGGGTTGTCGCCATAGCTGAGAAAGAGGTTGTCGACCGTGAGCTTATCCATGCAATTTCACTCCGAAGCGCAGGGCGACACCGAGTCCGGCGCCGACCATGGCGATGTTGATGACAGAAAGCGCCGCGACCTGATCGACCGCGCCGGTCGCCCAGAGCGACACCAGCAGCGCGCCGATCACTTCGGTGCCGGGCGAGAGCAGATAGACGGCGGTGGAGTATTCGCGCTCGAAGATCATGAAGATCAGGAGCCACGCCGCGAGCAAGCCGAAACGCACGAGCGGCAGCGTCACGTCGAGACTGACGCGCGTGCGCGTGCCGCCGACGCTGCGTCCGGCTTCTTCGAGTTCGGGGCCCACTTGCAGCAGCGCGCTTTGAATCAGGCGCATGCCGTACGCCAGCCACACCACGGTGTAGGCAATCCAGATGCTCCACATGGAGTTCTTCAGTTCCTTGAGTCCTGGCACGAAGAGGAAGATCCACAGGAACGCGAGACCGGCGAGCAGGCCCGGCACCGCGCGCGGCAGCAGCACGAGGTAGTCGAGCAGACGCGTAGCCCAGTCGTTGTGCCGGTGGCCCGCGAACGCCACCAGCGAATAGAAGCCCACCGCCAGCGCGCCACCGATCACGCCGATGCCGAGCGTGTTCAAAACCGCGCGGACCAGGTTGTCCTGCTCGAACAGTTCGGTGAAATTGGCGAGCGTCAGTACGTCGGCGAGATGCACGCCCTGGCCCCAGTTGGTGACGAACGCGCGCAGCGTGATGCCGGAGAGCGGCACAAACACCGTGAGCAGCAGCCACAGCGCGACGATCGCGAGCGCGACCCAGCGCCACGCGCCGAGCGGCAGCACGGTCTGGCGTCCTGCTTTGCCCTTGACGGTGACGAAGCGGTTCGCGCTCTTCAGCAGCCTGCGTTGCAGCAGCACGAGCGGGAACGTGATCGCGACGATGCACACGGCAACCGCGGCCATCAGGTGATACGAGGGCACGCCGAGCTTGTTGGTGAGCTTGTAGAGATACGTGGCCAGCACGAGATGGCCTTCGGGATCGCCGAGCACGAGCGGCAGGCCGAACACTTCGAAACCGAGGAAAAACACCAGCACGCCGGCGAACAGCAGCGCGGGCAGCGTCATGGGGAGGCTGACGTCGAGCGCGACGCGAAACGGCCGCGCGCCGGCGACACGCGCCGCTTCTTCCACGTCTGAGCCGAGATTGCGCAGCGCCGCCGACGAATACAGGTACACGTGCGGGACATGCGTGAGTCCGACGATCACGGTGATCGCGAATATGGAGTACACGGTCCACGGCGCTTCGGCGGTGCCGAACAGCTCCGTCCACCAGACCGAGTAGAAACCGACCGGGCCGGCCGCGACCACGTAGCCGAACGCGAGCACCATCGGCGAGACGAACACGGGCGTGAGCAGCAACGGCTCGAGCCAGCGGCGGCCCGGCAGGTCGGTGCGCACCATCAGGAATGCGAGAATGCCGCCGAGCGGGATGGAGATGAACAGCATCCCGGCCGCGATGACGAATGAGTTTTTCAGCGCGGACCAGAAGTCCGGGTCGCTGAAAATGAATTCGAAACCGCTGAGGCCGAAGGCGCGTTTCGCATCGAAAAACGGTGCGTTCAGCACGCTCTGCAACAGGATGAAGCCGAGCGGCAGCGCGACCGCGACGATCAGCACCGCGACGACGAGCCAGCGCAGCATGCCCGCGAACGGCTGCAGTGTGTTGCGCGGCAGCGCGCCGATGGGGCCGCCGTCGGCCGCGTGCGGTGGCGCGCCGCGGTGTCCGGTTGCGCTAGTGGAAAGCATGAGTGTCCCCCTGCGGCAGATGCGCCGCATATCGACAGGTATGGAAGGAAAGGCGGGCGAGGCGCGCGCGCGGTTCAGCGCGCGCGCCCGAGCGTCAAACGCGGGTGCTTAGCGCTTGATCGACTGCTGCCATTGCTTGAGGAATTCGAGCCGCTTGGACTGGTCGAGATAGACCAGCAGTCCCGAGCCGATCGGGATCGGCTTGAGGGAGTCGCCGAGCTGCTTCGTCAGACCGGCCATGGACGTTTCGCCGTCCACGTCGGCACGGATCGAGAATAGGCTCGCCTGATTCGCGAGCAGCGTCTGGCCGCGTTGCGAGAGCAGGTAGTCGACCCACAGCTTCGCGGCGTTCGGGCTTTGCGCCTTCTTTGAGATCGTCACGAGGCGGCTGACCACCAGTGTGTAGTCCTTCGGATAGACGTAGCCGATCGACGGATCTTTCTTCGCCTTGGAGAGCGCGTACGAGCCGAGAATGTTGTAGCCGATCAGGTTCTCGCCCGAAGAAATGCGCTCCATCATCGCGCCGGTGCTCGATTGCAGCTTCGGACCGGTGGCGCCCATGGCCTTCACCAGATCCCATGTGACCTGCGGGTTCACGCGCGCGTCCTGAGTCAGATAGTTGAAGCCGACGCCGGATTTCTCGATGTCGTAGGTCGTGACCTTGCCCTTGAACTGGTCCGGCTTGCCTTGCAGCAGCTTGATCAGATCGGCGCGCGTTTGCGGCACCTCGCCGGCCGGCACGAGGCGCTTGTTGTAGACGATGGCGAGCGGCTCGTACGTGGTGCCGTACGCCTGCTTCTGGTACTGCGCCCATAGCGGCAACTGCTTCGCCTCGGGCGATTCGTAGGTGGCCATCAGGCCGTCGTTGACGAGCTTGACCTGAAGGTCCATGGCCGAGCTCCACAGCACGTCGGCGCTGGTGCTGCTGGCCGCGTTTTCGCTGATGTAGCGGTTGTACAGCTCGGTGCTGTTCATATCGTTGTACTCGACCTTGATGCCGTACAGGCTTTCAAAGTCCTTGATGAGTGGACGTACCAGCGCGGTGTCCGTGACCGAGTAGACGATCAGCTTGCCTTCCTTTTTCGCTCCTTCGACAGTGGCCTGGTAGTCGCTGGGATAACCGGCTGGAATGGTTGCCCAGACTGGATTTGCAGCGAATGCGACCGCTACGGCGAGACTCTTCAAAGCGTTTTGCACGTCTTCCTCCAGAAAACTTCGTGTTGGTTTTGTGTAGGCGAATGGTAAGCGTCACATGCTTTCTGAATGCTTTCAGTTTTCGAAAGAAATGCGTCACAATGGCCGGATTCACCTCATGGATTTCCCTGGGACTCTGTTCATGCGCGTACTGCTCGTCGAAGACAATCCGATCCTTTCCCGCTCGCTGACCGACGCGCTGACCAGCGCGAAACTGACCGTCGACTGCATGCATGACGGCGAATCCGCCGATCTCGTTCTGCGCACCCAGGACTACGCACTGGTGATTCTCGATATCGGCTTGCCGAAGCTCGACGGCCTCGAAGTGCTGCGCCGTTTGCGGGCGCGCCGCAACGCGGTGCCGGTGCTGATGCTGACCGCGCATGGCGCGGTGGAGGAGCGCGTGCGCGGCCTCGATCTCGGCGCCGACGACTATCTCGCCAAGCCGTTCGCGCTCACTGAACTCGAAGCTCGTGCGCGTGCGCTGCTGCGCCGCAGTCATGGGCAGGAGCCGCTGCACGCGCAATGCGGCACGCTGCTTTACGACAGCGTGGATCGCAGCTTCACGCTCGACGGCGAGCCGCTCGCGCTGACGCCGCGCGAGCGTTCTGTGCTGGAGGTGCTGATCCTGCGCAACGGCCGCGCGATCAACAAGGAGACGCTGTCGGAGAAAATCTTCGGACTCGACGAATGGGTGAATGCAGATGCCATCGAAATTTACGTGCACCGCTTGCGCAAGAAACTCGAACACAGTGCGGTCGCGATCGTGACGCTGCGCGGACTCGGCTACCTGCTCGAAGCGAAAAGCGCATGACGCGGCCGAATCTGCGCGTACGGGTCGCGCTATGGCTGTTGTTGCCTTTGCTTCTACTGCTCGCGTTCGATGCATGGCTCACGTATCAGCGTGCCATGAACGCGGCGCACGCGGCCTTCGACCGTACGCTGGAATTTTCCTTGCGCTCGATTCGCGATGGCATCCGCTTGCGCGACGGCCAGATTGAGGTCGACCTTCCATACCTCGCGCTGGAGATGTTCGAATCGAACGGCGGCGGCAACATCTACTATCAGATTCGCGAAGCGGGCGGCCGTGTGGTGACCGGCTATCCCGATCTGCCGGACGCGCATCCGGTGCCGGGCGAGCCCTACAGCGTGCAGTTCTACGACGACGTGTTTCGCGGCAGACCGCTGCGCATCGCGATGCTGAGGCTGCCCGTGCACGACGTGCCGAGTGCGCAGACGCGGGTGGTGGTGGTGCGGGTTGGCGAAACGATCGAGCAGCGTCAGGCCCTCGCACGCGAGATTCTGACCGGCTCGCTGCAGCAGGAAGGTTTGCTGGTTGTGCTCGCGCTCGGCATCGTGTGGCTGGGCGTGGCGCGCGGCCTGCGGCCACTGAACCGCTTATCGGCCAGGGTGGCCGCGCGCGCGGAAGACGATCCCACCCCGCTCGATACCGCCGGCCTGCCAAGCGAAGTGGTGCCACTGGTCGATTCGATCAATCAGTACATTGGCCGCACGCAGTCGATGCAGTCCTCGCGGCGGCGCTTTTTCAACGACGCCGCGCATCAGCTGAAAACGCCACTCGCGGTGATTCAGGCGGAGTCCGAACTTGCGCTGCGCGATACCGACGGTGCGCAGACGAGCACGGGCGGCCAGCGGCGGCAAGGCGTGCATTTGCGGCGCCTGAATCGCGCGGTGCAGCAGGCGGTGCGAATCGTGCAGCAGTTGCTGTCGCTATCGCGGCTCGATGCGGACAGTGGCTACACCGTCAAGCATGCGGCGGTGCAATTGCATAAGGTGGCGCGCAGCATGACGCTCGACTGGTCGCCGGTGGCGCGCTCACGCGGCATCGATCTCGGTTTCGAGCAGGACGTGCGCATCGACGTGATGGGCCAGGCCGATCTGCTCGCGGAACTGGCCGGCAATCTGATCGACAACGCCATTCGTTACGCGGGCGACGGCGCGGTGATTACCGTGCGTGTCGCGCGTGAAGGAGAGCAGGCCTTGCTGCAGGTGATCGACAACGGGCCGGGGATTGCCGCGGGCGAACGCGAGGCGGTGTTCGAGCGCTTCTATCGCAGCGAGGCCACCCAGGCGGTCGAAGGGAGTGGGCTGGGTTTGTCGATCGTGCAGGAGATCGCGCGCGTGCATGGCGCGCGGGTTGCACTCGCCGATGCATCCGGCGGTGGGTTAGTGGTCAGCGTGCTGTTTCCCGCGGCAAAGGGGGCAGCGGCGGCGTGAGACCGGGCCGCCGGGCCTTAGCGGCGAATCGGAAACCGCCTTGCGTACGCAAGCGGTGACGTATCGCTGCCCCACGTTTCGCCGTCGATCAAAACCTGTGGCGCGCCTTCACCGGGCACCGCCACATTCACACCAGCGGCCGCCTCGCAATACAACTGCGTCTGGTTGATGCGCGCCGCGATCTGCGCATAGTCCGCGCGCGCGTCGAGCATGCCCCAGCGCTCGAACTGCGTGAGGAACCACGCGCCCTCGAACGCGTGCGGATAGTTCACCGCGCCGTTGTCGAAGAACCGCATCGGCAGGCCGCGCGGCGCGGACGCGGCAATCTCGCTGCCAAGGCGTGCCGCGATCAGGTCTTCATCGATACCGATGTAGTCGGGCCGCGCGAGCCAGCGCGCGATGTCCTCGCGATGCCCTGCGCCGTCGAGCCAGCGGCACGCTTCGAGCATGGTCTGCACGAGCGCGCGCGCGGTGTTCGGATTGGCGCGGACAAACTCGCGTCGGCACGCCAGCACCTTCTCGGGATGATCCGGCCACACGTCGCTCGTATAGGCGATGGTCCGGCCGACGCCTTGTGCTTGCGCCTGCGCGTTCCAGGGCTCGCCGACGCACAGGCCGTCGAGCTTGTCTTCGGCGAGCGCCGCGACCATTTGCGGCGGCGGAATCGCGACGCTCTCGATATCGCGCAACGGATCCACGCCTTGCGACGCGAGCCAGTAGTACAGCCACATGGCATGCGTGCCGGTCGGGAAGGTTTGCGCGAACACCGGCTTGCGGCCCAGCGCCGCCAGCGCCTTTGGCAAGCTGCCATGCTCGGCGAGCAGATCGGCGAGACGGTTCGACAGCGTGATCGCTTGGCCGTTGCGGTTGAGCACCATCAGCACGGCCATGTCCGTTTGCGGCCCGCCGAGACCCAGTTGCACGCCGTAGACGAGACCGTAGAGCGCGTGCGCCGCGTCGAGATCGCCCGACAGCAGCTTGTCGCGCACGGCCGCCCATGACGGCTGGCGCGATAGCTCCAGCGTCAGGCCGTGGGCGTGGCCGAATTCGAGCAGTTTGGCGGCGACGAGCGGCGCGGCGTCCGACAGCGCCACGAAGCCGAGCCGCACATGGGTCTTCTCGAGCTGCCCCGATGTGGACGACGCGGTGAAGGAAGTAGGAGTGTTCATGAGCGGCGCTTCATTTGTTCGACTCGGCCGCCGCGACGATGGCGCGCGCGACCTCGGCGAGTTTCACGCCCTGGTTCATCGCGCGTTTGCGCAAGCTGGCGTAGGCGGCGTGTTCGGTGATCTTCTGCTGGTCCATCAGCAGGCGTTTGGCGCGATCGATCAGCTTGCGTTCGGCGAGTTCGTTTTCGACCTGCGCGAGGCGTTCGCGCAACTGCGACTCCTGCGCGAAACGTGCGAGCGCGACTTCGAGGATCGGCGCGAGCCGCTCGGTGGCTAGGCCTTCCACCAGATAGGCGGTGACGCCCGCGTTCACGGCGTCGCGAATCAGCTGCTGATTGTCGTCGTGGCTGAACATCAGCACCGGGCGCGGCGCGGTGGCGTTCATCACCGCGAGCTGTTCGAGCGTATCGCGCGACGGCGATTCCGTATCGACGATGATCACGTCGGGACGCTCGCTCTGCACCACGCGATGCAGGGCTTGCGGCGTGGCGGTGCCCGCCAGCATGTCGTAGCCGAGCCGCGCGAGCGCGTCGCGCAGATCGCCAATGGGCTTGTCGGTATCGGTGACGAGGAGAACGCGCAGCATGGAATCAGGTTGGTCGGCGGCTGATCATGGATAGAGCAACGACCATGCCAGGCGACACATGCTGCGTTGAAAGCAACGTAATCGCGGACTAACCGGCCGCGTGGCGCGCTTCGGCTGCACCCGCGCAGGGCATACGAGAATGATGCACCGAAGCGGCGCATGGCGCCGCTGCTTCCATGCTCAACGCCACTTGCCGTGGGCGGTAATGCGTTACCTGGAATGGTTGGGCAACGGGTCGCCAAGACCGAGTTGTGCTTGCTTCAGAGTGAAGCGAAGGAGGAGGCGATACCGCGGCGCGCCGCTCGGACCCAAATCTGCAAGTCGGGCCGGAGACGGTGCGCTTATGGTGTCGCGTACAACTTGAGCGCAATGGCTCACGCCGCAAGCGTGCTGCGTAACACGCCCGGCGCACCGCCTGCCTTAACGGCGGCGGATTGGCGCGTTGCCGCGCGGAGCGCCGCCACCGCTGGCGCGCTCGTCCTTGTGGCGGAAATTGATCCGGCCTTTGGTCAGATCGTACACCGACAGTTCCAGCGTCACGCGGTCGCCCGCGAGAATACGAATGTGGTTCTTGCGCATGCGTCCGGACGCGTAAGCGCCAACCACGACGCCGTTGTCGAGCGTCACGCGGTAGCGGCTATCCGGAAGTACTTCGTCGACGATACCGTCAAGTTCAAGCAGTTCTTCTTTCGCCATGCATTACTCCTGGTCGATGGGATTAGGGTGCGTTGGCTGCCCACGTGGGCGGCACAGCATCAATCGGTTACGGATGACAGCGGACTTTCCGGCCAGCTGTCTTGCGGCATCAGCCTCTGCGCTGACGGTGCCGCTCAGAGATCGGCGACCGACTGGCCGTCTACACGGCCGTCGATCAGTTGCTCGGCGTGGGCCATGCACGCAATGCGCGCCTTGCCCGTGCCGTCGAACGGAAACAGATACTGCAGACGAAACACCCGCCCGTCGGCAGCCGGATTGGCGCCCACGCGGCAGATGCGCACCGACGCGTCATAGCCGGCGTTCGGGTTGCGGCCCGTTTGGCCGGTGGCCGGACGGCGCGGATAGACGAGCGGGTGAATTTCGTAACCCTTGTACGTCTTGACAGCTGAATTCATGAAACACATGTCCTGTATTACGTGGCCGGCGTGTCACGCGTGTTACGCGCGGCACGATGAGCCGGGCGGCGCAGCCTGGAGGGCGCGCCGCCATGGAAAAAGTTGGCACAGACCCGATTGCAAGGGCTTGAGCGCGGCCGCGCAAAATCGCGGATTCGATGGAGAAGAAACACGCCGATGTCGCGCGGACAACAGGCGCGTACAAGCTGATCACTCAGCTGCACAACTCGCGACGGCGAATGCAGACGGCGCATTGCCGGAGTGACGGGATCGCCGACGGGCGGCGGTCGAACAGTCGGGGGTGGTGCGGAGATGCCGGTTTGAGACTGCCAGGTGCTGCCGGTGCTACGAGCGCGGTAAACAGCTATTCCAATATACTGCCATAAATGGGGCTAATTAGATAGCAAAAAGTTCCGCGCATGGGCAAACCGCCCAGCCGGCAGGGGTTTGCGCGCGATGCCCTGAACCCTGGGCGCGTGCCGGACCATAAACAGCACGCCGGGCAGGGGCGGCGCCAGCGCGGGCGGATGACCTGCGGCGTACTTCAGCGGGAAGGTTCGACGACGCGCTTTTGCAATTCGCGCGACGCTGCTAGCGGAATGCGGGGGTCATCCCAGCCGGCCAGCCATTCGACTTCCTTCGACGTGAAGATCTGGCCGTGGTTGCGCAGCGTGTATTGCAAGGAGTCGATGATGTGGTTACGGATGATTTCCGGCGTGCCTTGGTCATCGAGCACGGCGCGAAACGCTTCGAGCGTGGCCATCTGGAGCTCCGTGAAATAGAGGATTCTTTTATCGCACGAAAAAAAATCGCTCGCCACGCAGACAAAAATCGTCGCACGCCGTAGGAGTGGCGCGGGTTTCTCTGCCGAGGGCGTGATTCGAGCCGCGGTCGCCGCAGCCGGGCCGGGTGGCTACAATGGCGAGTTGCCGAATCCTTCGACCATTGCGATTCCAATGCGCAAGACAAACGTGTCCCCTGTGAAAGACCTGCTGCTGGAGCGCTACGCTCCCATCGCCGACGGCATCGCGGCGCTGTTGTATCCGTGTGCCGAAGTGGTGATTCACGACTTGCGTGATCAAACGATTGCCTACCTCGTGAATAACCTCTCGAAGCTCGAAGTGGGCGGTCCCTCGGTGCTGGACGAAGTCCACTACGCGGCGCGCGGCCAGACGATTGGACCGTACGAGAAGCTCAACTGGGACGGCCGGCGCATGCGTTGCGTGAGCAACATCCTGTTCGACGACGACGGCAAGCCGGCCGGCATGCTGTGCATCAACTTCAATATCGCGGTGTTCGAAGACGTGCGCTCGACGCTCGACCTGTTCATCAAGGGCGGCAATCTGACGGACGCGCCGGCCGAGGAGCTGTTTCGCGACGACTGGCAGGACCGTATCAACACGTATCTGCACACGTGGCTGCGCGAGCGGCAGATCGGCATCAATGCGCTCACGCGCGAGCACAAGCGCGAGATCGTCGAGGCGCTGCACGCGCAAGGCGCGTTTCGCGGCCGCAGCTCCGCGAACTACGTGGCCGCCGTGCTGACGATGGGACGCGCCACGGTCTACAAGATTCTCAAGCAGATGAAAGAGGGCGGTTGAGGCTTCGAACGCAATCCCTTTGAGGGATGCTTGAGGCGTCGCGGTGCGTGAGCGCGGCGGCGTTTTTCAATTCAAGGAGAATTCGAATGGTGCGCTACCGGCACTACAAAGGCGGGATTTACGAACTGGTGTGCGAGGCCACGCTCGAGTCGGATCCCACCGTCACGATGATCGTGTACAAAGCGGCCAATGGTACGATCTGGACACGTCCGACGTCGGTGTTTTTCGAGCTGATCGAAGTCGACGGCGCCAAGGTGCCGCGCTTCGCGCAGATCAACTAGCCTACTATCCACATTGCCTACAGGAAATCCGCATGCGTCTATTGCTAGCCATCATTCTGCCGTGGTTCCAGTTCTTCACGATTGGCCGTCCGTTCGCGGGCATTATCTGCCTGATTTTGCAGATTACGCTGATCGGCTGGATTCCGGCCGCGATCTGGTCGGTGTATGCATTGAGCCAGTACAACACCGACAAGAAGATCGCCCGGGCGATGGGGAATGGGCGTTGAGATCGTCATGATCCACGCACGCGTGGCCTCGTGAGTGGCGCGGTTGGTGTGATTTACTTCGGAGGCGGCAACTCGGCCGCCTCCGGTACTTCGATGACTACATCGGATTCCGCGATCGCCACGCACGGCAAAATGTAGCCTTCCTGTTTCTCTTCCCGGCTCAGGCCCGGCCATTCAATCGTGTAGGACACGGTTCCGCTGACCAAACGGCAGATGCACGTGCGGCACGTCCCATTGCGGCACGAGCGCGGCAAACGCAGATTCGCGAAGCCGGCTGCTTCGAGGATCGTCAGCGAATCGGGGGCTTCGAAGGTGTGGCCAAGCGGTTCGACGCGGACGAGAGGCGGGCGGGTGGAGTCGGACATCGTGTGAGTCTGTGACGGGTTGCGCCACACTTTACACGTTGCCGCTTCAATGAGTCGTCCTGCCGCGCCGCAAATACCGGTACACCGTATTGCGCGCCAATCCCAACTCACGCGCCGCGGCTGACACATTGCCGCCGAGCCGCGCGAGCGTTTGGGCGATCAGCGTCGCCTGCCAGTCTTCCATCCGGCCGGGTGCCGGCCGTTCGTGCGCTGGTGGCGCGGCGGCGCGGACATCGTCGCCGCCTGACGCCGGAACCCGTGCTACCGGCGCTACGGGTGCTGCCAGTGTCACCTGAGACCTCACACCGGCGTCCGTCGCGCCATCGACGCAATCGTGGAGGAAGTCCTCAGGCAAATCGTCGAGTTCGATCTGCTCCGCGCCTTCGGCCATGATGCTCGCGGTGCGTAACACGTTGGCCAGTTGCCGCAGATTGCCCGGCCAGCGGCATTGCTCGAACCGCTCCAGCACGGCGTCGCAGACGCGCCGCGGCAAGCGTTCGCCTTCGGGCTGCAACGCGAGCATACGCGTGATGAGCGCGCGCAGATCCGTGCGCTCGCGCAGCGCCGGCAACGTCACGACGAGTCCATTGATCCGGTAATACAGGTCTTCGCGGAAGGTGCCCGCTTCGATCATCGCGCGCAGGTTGCGGTGGGTCGCGCAGACAATGCGCAGATCCACCGGAATCGCCCGGGTGCCGCCGAGCGGCACGACGGTGCGCTCCTGCAGCACGCGCATCAGGCGCACTTGCTGGGCGAGCGGCATGTCGCCGATTTCGTCGAGGAACAACGTGCCGCCGTCGGCCTGCACGATCTTGCCGACGCTGCCGCGTTTTTTCGCGCCGGTGAACGCGCCGTCTTCGTAGCCGAACAACTCAGCTTCGATCAGCGTATCGGGCAACGACGCGCAATTCAGTGCGATGAAAGGCGCGGCCCGTCGCGGCGAATCGTGATGGATGGCTCGCGCGAGCCACTCCTTGCCGGTGCCGGTTTTGCCGAGCACGAGAACCGGAATATCGCGGCCACGCAGCCTCGCGACCCGCCGCAGGATCGCGGCCATTTGCGCGTCGCCAGTGTCGAGCGTTTCCAGCGTGGCGAGTGGCGCGGGATCGACGGCTCTCGCGGAATGACGCACACCGCCGGATAGGGGCGCACGCGACGGGCCGGCGGGTTCATCCGCCGCTGCAATGTAACGCGGTGCGGCAAACTCGCCGCGCGCCACGACACGCACGCCGCTCGCCAGCGTCAGCACGACGCTTTCGCCTGGCGCACGCGCGATCTGCTGCAACAGCTTTTCAAAGCAGATGCCGAAAAGCGCCTCGAACGGCTGCCTTTGCAAATCGGCGAGCGGCTGCCCGAATTGAAACAGCGCGCTGCGATTGGCCGACAGGAACGTGCCGTCTGGCGCGAACGCAGCGAGCCCTTCGAACAGCGTGCCGATGAATTCGGCGCGGGCGTGAAAGTGGACCCGGATCGCGTCGACGAATTGATTGGAGAACAGATGATTTTCGATCATCTGCGCCGACATTCTGACGAGCGCGAGCGTGTGCTTATGAAAGCCGCGCGTGTCGCCGCTCACGTCGAGTGCGCCGATGGTGCGCCCGAACGGATCCATGATCGGTGCGCACGAGCAGGTGAGGATCCGGTTGGCGTGCAGGAAGTGCTCTTCCGCATGCACCACGGTCGGCTGTCCGTCGACGAGCGCGGTGCCGATCGCGTTGGTGCCGCGATCCGCTTCGGCCCACGACACGCCCGGACACAGCGCGACGCGATTGGCCTTTTCCACGAAGTCGCTGTCGCCGAGACTGTGCAGGATCACGCCGTGATTGTCGGTGAGCAGCACCATGCTCTGCGTGTCGACGATTTGCGCGTGCAGCGTTTCCATGACCGGGAGCGCATGCGTGTAAAGCGACTGATTGCGATCGACGAGTTCGCGCAGCGCGGGCCGCCGCAGCGGATGAAAGTCGGGCGTTTCCGACGCGCGCAGGCCGATTTCGAGCGAGCGGGCGTGCGCCTGCGCGATGACATCGGGCCGCCCGACGGTGGGCGGCATGGCGGAACGATGGGTCAAAGCTTGTCTCCGGTAATCGGACACGGCGGGTACATGGCCCTCCGTTCGATGCCGCAGCGCAACATGCGCGCACACGGCCGAACTCCGATATTACAGGACGAAACAGGAAGAAGCGCGCTGTGCGGGGCAGGGCAACAACGGAGTCGGCGCGGTGCGGTGTGCTCCAAAAACCGGCATGGGGCACCAGAGTCAGGCAAACAGCAAGTAAAACTTGCGCCGCGTCCGAACTCGTCTAAAGTGAATCAAATCACCTTCGCGAGACGCGCATCACGGTGTCGTCCCGGCAAGGAAGGTGACGAGCCCGCGTCGGCAGAATTGGACAAGGAGGTTGGCGCTGCAGACGTGATCGGATGCAACCGGCGTGCGCATTACCCCTGCTACACAACGTGCGCGGCCTCTATCTTCCAGGTGAACCCCATGCAGATCCTATTCCCGAATGAAACTCCTGAATATTCAGGGCGCGAACTTACCCTTGCGTTCCCGGCGATGGTCGATGGGGAAAGGGTGGAGTGCATGATCACGGCTGAGGCGCTGGAAGACCACTTCGGGGCCGCATCGCCGCGTCTGGAAGACATGGTCGGCGCATTCGACACCCATCGTGCCCGGATCGAAGCCGCCGCGCGGCGCCTGATTTCGGAAACGCGCGCGCAATGCCTCGTGCTCAGAAGCGGCTATGTGCGCTTCTATGAAGCCAACTGGCGCAATTGACTGAAGACGCCCCTGCCGTCAGTCAACGCCGATAGCAGCAGGGACAGCCGCGCAAGAATCAGAAGCCGGGGAAACCCAGGCGCGGCATCGATCGTTCAAACTGCCCGCGGCCGTTCGCGCCGCTGGTGTCCAGACACGCGCGCTAGCGCACTCAGATCGTCCGCCACGGCGCCAACCGTAGCGGGTCACGAAGCGCCAGGCGCCGCCGCTTATTCGCTGCCGAGATAAAAATAACGGAACAGGAAAATCGCGGCGATGATCCACACCACCAGTTTCACCTTGCGCGCCTGGCCGGTCAGCAACTTAAGGCCTGCGTACGAAATGAAGCCGAACGCGACGCCGTTGGCGATTGAATAGGTGAAGGGCATCAGCAGGGCGGTGAGCGCGGCCGGCACGACTTCGGTGGCGTCATCCCACGGCAGATCGAGCATTTCGCGCAGCATCAGGCACGACACGTACAGCAGGGCCGGCGCGGTCGCGTAGCCGGGCACCACGCCCGCCAGCGGCGCGAAAAAGAGCGCCGCGAGGAACAGCACGGCCACGGTGAGGGCGGTGACGCCGGTGCGCCCGCCCGCCTGCACGCCCGATGCGCTTTCGATATACGCGGTTGTTGACGAGGTGCCGAGCATCGAGCCGGCCAGAATCGCCGTGCTGTCCGCGAGCAGCGCGCGATTCAGGCGGTGCATCTTGCCTTCCACCAGCAGCCCGGCGCGGTTGGCCACACCCATCAGCGTGCCGGTCGCATCGAACAGTTCGACGAGAAAGAACACCAGGATCACATTCAGCACGCCACCCGACAGAGCGCCGCGAATGTCGAGCTGGAACAGCGTCGGCGAGATCGACGGCGGCGCGGAAACAATGCCGTGGAACTGATTGCCGCCGAAGAAAAAGCTCAGCACCGTCACGCCGATAATGCCGATCAGGATCGCGCCGCGCACTTTCAGATGGTCCAAGGTGACGATCGCGAAGAAGCCGATCACCGCGAGAACCACGTGCGAGCTGTGCAGGTCGCCGAGCGTCACGAGCGTGGCCGGATTGCCGACCACGATGCCGGCCGACTTCAGCGAAATGATCGCAAGAAAGAGGCCGATGCCGCCGGTGATGGCAATGCGTATCGAATGCGGAATGCCGTTGACGATCACTTCGCGCACGCGGAACAGCGTGACGATCATGAAGAGGCACCCGGAGATGAACACCGCGCCGAGCGCGGCCTGCCAGGTAAAGCCCATGCCTTTGACGACGGTGTACGCGAAGTACGCGTTCAGGCCCATGCCGGGCGCGAGCGCGATCGGATAGTTCGCGTAGAGGCCCATGATCAGCGAGGCCAGCGCCGCCACGATGCAGGTCGCGACGAACACCGCGTCCTTCGGCATGCCTGCGTCGCCGAGAATCGCCGGGTTGACGAAGATGATGTAGGCCATCGTCAGGAAGGTGGTGACGCCGGCGAGCACTTCGGTGCGCAGGTTGGTGCCGGCGGCGTCGAGGCCGAAGTAGCGTTGTATGGAGTCCATGAGGCGGGTCTCTCGTCGTTCAGAAAGCGTTTCTTGTGGTTAAGGCCGGTGATGCGCCGTGTCGCCGGGGCTACGGGCGGATTGTAATCATGATCGGCGGCCGCTAGCCGGATTGTGTGGCGCAACGGCTGCGTAAAAGATCATTCAGCAGACGGCTCACCCGGCGCCTGCCGCGCCGCCGCATCACCCTGCGGCGGTTGCCGCGCCAGCCAGCGGTCCAGTTCGCCCGCGAAACTCTTGCTGTCGCGCTGGCTGAAGGCGGCCGGGCCGCCGGTATCGACGCCGCTGCTGCGCAACTGGTCGAGCATGGAGCGCATGCGCAGCCGTTCCTCGATTGTGCCGGGCGTGTACCAGTTGCCGCGCGGGTCGAGCGCCTGGGCGTCCTTGGCGAGCACCGCGGCGGCGAGCGGGATGTCGGCCGTAATCACCAGATCGCCTGTGACGACGCGTTCGGCGATCAGGTCGTCGGCGGCGTCGAAGCCGGCCGGCACCTGGATCGCGCGGATCAGCGGCGAGGGCGGCACGCGCAGAAACGAATTGGCGACCAGTGTCAGCGTCATGCCGGTGCGACGCGCGGCGCGGTACAGCATTTCCTTGATTACGACCGGACAGGCGTCGGCGTCAACCCAGATTGGCATTATTCGGATTCCGGCTGCGAGGGGTATCGAAGGGGCGAGATGATACCTTGCCAGCGCGCGGGGCGGCACGGCAAGCGAATTTACGATGTTGCCGGACAGCGCAGGGGATGAGAAAGGCATGCCGGACCCGCTCGCCCACGACCGTTGCAGTCTCGGGCAGCCCGGCATGCCGCGCGGCGGCGGGTATTTACTGCACCGTCGTGCCGCCCGATTCCTGCGCCCGCCGTGCCGCGACAATACGGCCCGCGCGCAGTGCATTGTCCGGATAGTCGATCCAGTCGAGCGGATCGTAGCCGGCGGCACGCCATTCGGCCAGATCGGCGATGACTTCGGCACGGGTTTTTGGAGCCGATGGGTCGTAAGTCCGTGGCGATGTCTCCGCGAACACGGTGCTCATGGTTACTGCGGCCAACAGCGCGCCGAATCCAACTAGAGAAATAACTTTCATGACGAGCTCCTATGGAGCGGTTAAGAACACCCCCCGAACTTTAAAATTGGCGTGCATTTCGAGTAAGGCGACTTAACGCAATGCACTATTTCGTCCTGTGCGCCCCAGTGAGGCGCACAGTGACGTGAAACCACTTCGATTTACGACGTCGACGGCTTGCCAAAGCGATCCAGCACCGCGCTCAACAGGTCGATGGGCAGCGGAAACACGATCGTCGAATTCTTGTCGGCAGCGATGGTCGTGAGCGTCTGCAGGTAACGCAACTGCATGGCCTGAGGCTGTCGCGCCAGTGTCTGCGCCGCTTCCAGCAGGTGTTGCGAGGCCTGCAATTCGCCTTCCGCGTGAATCACCTTGGCGCGCCGCTCGCGTTCGGCTTCCGCCTGGCGGGCAATCGCACGGATCATCGTTTCATTGATATCCACGTGCTTGATCTCGACGATCGACACCTTGATGCCCCATGCGTCGGTTTGGGCGTCGAGCACTTTCTGGATGTCGGCGTTCAACTGCTCGCGATCCGCCAGCAGGTCGTCGAGTTCGTGTTTGCCGAGCACCGCGCGCAAGGTCGTCTGCGATAACTGGCTGGTCGCCTCGAAGTAGCGCGCGACCTGAATCACCGCTTTCTCCGGATCGACCACGCGGAAGTACACCACCGCATTGACCTTGACCGACACGTTGTCGCGCGTGATCACGTCCTGCGGCGGCACGTCGAATACGACGGTGCGCAGATCCATGCGCACGGCCTGCTGCACGATCGGAATGATCAGCACGAGGCCCGGCCCCTTCACCTTCCAGAAACGCCCGAGCGTGAACACGACACCACGTTCGTACTCCCGAAAAATCCGTATCGATGAAGCAATCAGCACGGCCACCAGCAGAATCAGAATGCTGCCGAAGCCGAATGTGAAACCGATCATTTTCGTTCTCCTTGTTGTCCCGATTCCGCGGGCACGACGGTCAGCGTCAATCCGCGCCGCGCGGTGACACGCACCGCATGACCGGCCTCGATCGGCGCCGTGCTGGACACCCGCCAGCGTTCGCCATGCACGCGTGCCCAACCGGCCGGTGCACCATCCGCGGCGGCGTCCTCGGGCAACAGGCCGCCTTCGAGCACCACGCCGACGCTGCCGACCAGCGCTTCCGCGCCGGTTACCACCGGCCGCCGCCGCGCGCCCAGCGCAAGCCGCGACACGCCGAACACGAACAGCACGCTGAACACGGCCACGGCGGCGATCATCGGCAGCGGAATGCCGTAGCCGGGCACGTCGGTGTCGATCAGCATCAACGCGCCGATCACGAATGCGACCACGCCGCCGATGCCGAGCGAGCCGAAAGTCGGCAGAAACGCTTCGCCGATCAGGAAGCCGATACCGAGAAAGATCAGGCTGAGGCCGACGTAGTTGACCGGCAGCATTTGCATGGCAAATAGGCCAATCAGCAGACTGATCGCGCCAACCACGCCGGGCAGCACGAAACCCGGATTGGCGAATTCGAAGAACAGGCCGTACATGCCGAGCATCAGAAGAATCAGCGCGACGTTGGGATCGGTGATGACGGCAAGGAAATGGCTGCGCCAGTCTTCTTCGAGCGTGACGACTGGCGCCTGCGCGGTGTGCAGCGTGACCTTGCCGAGGCTCGTGGCGACGGTGCGGCCGTCCACCTGGCGCAGCAGATCGGGCACGTCGCGCGCATTCAGGTCGACGACGTGCTGTGCCAGGGCTTCCGCCGCCGACAGGCTGACGGCTTCGCGCACCGCATGCTCGGCCCAGTCGGCGTTGCGCCCGTGCATCTGCGCGAGGCCGCGGATGTAGGCGGCGGCGTCGTGGACCTGCTTGCGCATTTCGGTCGATTGGGTGTCGAGGGGCAAGGCGGCACTGGCGGCGTCAGCCGGCGCGGACGCTGCGGGTTTGGACGGCCCGCCGGCGGCACCGCCACCACCGCCCGGCATCCCAGTCGCTCCACCGCCACCGGGCAACCCCGGTGCTCCACCGCCCGGCATTCCCGGCGAGCCGCCGCCCGCCGGCGGCTCGGCCCCGCCGATACCTATCTGAATAGGCGTCGCCGCGCCGAGATTGGTTCCCGGCGCCATGGCCGCGATATGGCTGGCGTAGATGATGTAGGTCCCGGCGCTGGCCGCACGCGCGCCGCTTGGGGCAACAAAGGTGGCGACCGGCACGGGCGACGCCAGAATCGCCTTGATGATCTGCCGCATCGACGTATCCAGCCCGCCCGGCGTATCGAGTTGCAGCACGGCGAGTTGCGCGCGCTCGTCGGCGGCGCGCTGCAGGCTGCGCACGATGAAATCGGCGCTGGCCGGACCGATCGCCCCGTTCACCGGAATCACGACCACGCTGTTGGGTGCCATCGCAGCCAGTACCGGCGCGTTGGATTCGCACGACGCGAATCCGCAAGTCAATAGCACGCCAAGCACGGTGACGCCGCGCATCAACCGGCCCACTGCGCCGCCACGGATAAGCGGCACGCGTGGACCAGACTGCCGGAACGGGAGACGTGGGTACGTGCTCATCGCTGACGGCTGCCGCGCGCGGTCGACATGTACCGACCGGCGCGGGCCGATATTCCACCGATATTCCAGGAAAAAGCTGGCCTGCTCCTTACAGCTTAGTCCGATTCCGCCCGGCGCGTGAAATCCGCACGCGCCGGGCGATAGTCGGTGGGCCGCATGCCGGTCCACTTGCGAAACGCGCGATGAAACGCGCTCGGTTCGGCAAATCCCACAGCGGTGGCGATGTCGGCGATGGTGCGGTCGGTGTCCTGCAGCTCGCCGATCGCGATATCGCGCCGCAGGTCGTCCTTGATCGACTGGTACGTATAGCCTTCCTGTTTCAAACGCCGCCGCATAGTGGCTTCGGCAACATGCAGCCGCCCGGCCATCTGATCCGCGGCGGGCCAGCCGGACATCGGCATGGCGCGCAGCATCTTGCGCACGCGCGTCGCAAGCGAGCCGGCGTTGCGGTACTTGACGATGAAGCTGCCCGGCGCATCGCGCAGGAAGGGTTTGACCGACTTCGTCGTCTGGATCACGGGCAGTTCGAGAAAGCCGGGCGCGAGATCGACGTAAGACTCGGCCTGATCGAAGCTCATCTGATCGCAGAAGATCAGGCGGTACTCATGCGCGGCGGGCGGCTCGGCGCAGCGAAAGCACGCCTCGACGAGCGGTATGCGCCGCCCGACCAGCCAGCACAACAGGCCATACACGAGAATGAAGTAGGTCGCGTAGGCGAACATGGCGGGCGGCGGCGCAGTGTCGCTTTCGACGAAATAGAGGCGCACGCGTTGCGCGTTCGTGTCGATGCGGGCGCCGAGATCATCCAGCACCAGCCGCATGAAGCCGACCGCGCGCGCCAGCGCCTGCGCGCCGTTGCGCGCGGTCAGCGCCGTCTGCGTCATCGCGATGAAGCTGCCGCTTTTCATGCGATGCGAATCCTGGCCGAAGAACTCGTCGTCGAGCGCGCGCGCAATGGCGGCCCACAACGCACCGTATTGCGCCGACGACACCCGGCTTTTCGGCGACGCCAGCATCGGCGCCGCGATGCCGGCGGCTTCGGCGAGCGGCAGCGCGTCGAGCCCGCGTGCTCGTGCCAGGGTTAGGGTTTCCTCGACCATGCTGACGGAAATCGTGCCTTTTTCGCTTTTCATCGGAGTCTGATCAATCGGGTCAAGCTGGCAAACGCGCTCAGTATCTTACCTGCGGCGGCGCGCTAAGCCCTTGAAACCGCGAATTGAATGGCCTTTGCATCGTACCAGTGTGGTAAATGCGCTCACTCAGAATGATCGCGCTGAGCATCGAACCTGTCCAGCGGCTTGCCTACACTGGCTCCCAACGGATCGCACACAAGCTAGGCACAAGCCACGCAGCGGCCACGCACCCGCCGCGATCAGACGGACAGGACGAGCACCATGGATAGCTTCTACACCGACGAACAACGCATGATCCGCGACGCCGCTCGCGATTTCTCGACCGAGTGTCTCGCGCCCTATGCGGCGCAGTGGGACCGCGAAGCGAAACTGCCCGCCGAAGTCGTCACGCAGATGGGCGAACTCGGCTTCCTCGGCATGATCGTGCCGGCGGAGTGGGGCGGCTCCTACACCGACTACGTGGCCTACGCGCTCGCCCTCGAAGAGATCGCCGCGGGCTGCGCCGCGTGCGCCACGCTGATGAGCGTGCACAACTCGGTCGGCTGCGGCCCGATCCTCAACTTCGGCAGCGCCGCGCAAAAAGACCGCTATCTGCACGATCTCGCCACCGGCCGGCGCATCGGCGCGTTCTGCCTGACCGAGCCGCAGGCGGGTTCCGAGGCGAACAATCTGCGCACTCGTGCCGTGCTGCGCGACGGCAAGTGGGTGCTCAACGGCAGCAAGCAGTTCGTGACCAACGGCGCGCGCGCCGATCTCGCGATCGTGTTCGCCGTCACCGATCCCGACCGCGGCAAGCGCGGCCTGTCCGCCTTCATCGTGCCGACGGATACGCCGGGCTTCAACGTCGGCAAGCCGGAGCACAAGCTCGGCATTCGCGCCTCCGACACCTGTCCCATTTCATTCGACGACTGCGCCGTGCCCGAGGCCAATCTGCTCGGCGAACCGGGCGAAGGCCTGCGCATCGCGCTGTCGAATCTCGAAGGCGGCCGCATCGGCATTGCCGCGCAGGCGGTCGGCATCGCGCGGGCCGCATTCGATGCCGCGCGTCTCTATGCGAACGAACGCATTCAGTTCGGCAAGGCGCTCAAGGAGCATCAGACCATCGCCAACATGCTCGCCGATATGGCCACGCGTTTGAATGCCGCGCGCCTGCTCGTGCATCACGCGGCGCGACTGCGCACGGAAGGCAAGCCGTGCTTGTCGGAAGCCTCGCAGGCGAAGCTGTTCGCCTCGGAACTGGCCGAGGAAATCTGTTCGAACGCGATTCAGATTCACGGCGGCTATGGTTATCTCGAGGACTACGCGGTGGAGCGTCACTACCGCGACGCGCGCATCACGCAGATTTACGAAGGGACCAGCGAAGTGCAGCGCATGGTGATCGCGCGCCATGTGTAAGTGCGAAAGGGACTGTTTTTGAGCGCAAAATAGCTTGCACGCCGCGCGGGAATGAAGGCGACGGCAGAACAGAAGAAGCGGATCGAATACACCGCCCCATTTGGAGACAACGATGACTGCAGCGAAAGGCTTTTTCGACGCGCGCGACCTGCTATGGCGCCACCGAACCGACTACGACCGCGCCTACAGCGAATTCGCGTGGCCGGTGCTGGACGAGTTCAACTGGGCGCTCGACTACTTCGACGTGATCGCACGCAACAACGATAATCCGGCGCTGTGGATCGTCGACGATCCCGCGGGCGATGGTCTGCGCCTGTCGTACGCGCAGATGTCGGAGCGATCGGCACGCATGGCGAATTTCCTGCGCGGCGTGGGCGTGGGGCGCGGCGACCGCGTACTGCTGATGCTGCCGAACCGCGTCGAACTGTGGGACGTGATGCTCGCGGCCATGAAGCTCGGCGCGATCGTGCTGCCCGCCACCACCCAGCTTTCCGCCGACGACGTGCGCGACCGCGTTCAGATTGGCGGCGCGAAGTTCGTGGTGGTCGATAGCGCGGAGCTGGGCAAGTTCGATACGCTGGAAACGCCGCTTACGCGCCTCTCGGTCGGCGCGCCGCGCGACGGCTGGATCGACCTCGCCGCAGCCTATGACGCTTCGCCGCAGTTCACGCCCGAGGGCGTCACGCGCGCTTCCGATCCGATGCTGCTGTACTTCACCTCGGGCACGACCTCGAAGCCCAAACTGGTCGAGCACACGCATCAAAGCTATCCGGTCGGCCATCTGTCGACGATGTACTGGATCGGCCTGCAACCGAACGACATTCACTGGAACATCAGCTCGCCAGGCTGGGCCAAGCACGCGTGGAGCTGCTTCTTCGCGCCGTGGAACGCGCAGGCCTGTGTGTTCGTGTTCAACTTCGCGCGCTTCGTGCCCAAAGACACGCTGAACGTGCTGGTGCGTTTCAACGTCACCACGCTGTGCGCGCCGCCAACCGTCTGGCGCATGCTCGTGCAGGAGCATCTGACCGACTATCCGGTCAAGCTGCGCGAGATTGTCGGCGCCGGCGAGCCGTTGAATCCGGAGATCATCGAGCGGGTGAAGCACGCGTGGGGCATTACGATTCGCGACGGCTTCGGCCAGACCGAGACCACCTGCCAGATCGGCAACTCGCCGGGCCAGCCGGTCGTGCCGGGTTCGATGGGGCGCCCGCTGCCGGGCTACACGATCGAGCTGATCGACGCCGACGATCAGCCCGTCACCGAAGGCGAAATCGCACTGTCGCTGGCCCAGCGTCCGATCGGCCTGATGACCGGCTACGCGAACAATGCCAACGCCACCGCGCAAGCCATGCGCAACGGCTTTTACCGGACCTCCGACGTCGCGCTGCGCCGCGACGACGGCTACTACGTCTACGTGGGCCGTGCCGACGACGTCTTCAAATCGTCCGACTACCGCCTGAGTCCGTTCGAACTCGAAAGCGTGCTGATCGAGCACGAAGCGATCGGCGAAGCCGCCGTGGTGCCGAGCGCCGACGCGCTGCGTCTGTCGGTGCCCAAGGCTTTCGTGACAGTGCGCCAGGGTTACGAAGCCGGACCCGAGCTCGCGCGCTCCGTGTTCGCGTTCTCGCGCGAAAAGCTCGCCCCGTACAAGCGGATTCGCCGCCTGCAATTCAGCGAATTGCCGAAAACCATCTCCGGCAAGATCCGCCGCGTGGAATTGCGGCGCCGCGAAATGGAGCGCGAAGCCGAACCCGCGCGCTTGCCAGGCGAGTACTGGGAAGAGGATTTTCCGGACCTGCGTTGATTCTTTTTATCCATCATCACTGCCGGCCGCCCCGCGGCCACCGCACAGGAGTTTCAGCATGAACGCAATTGCTGCCCCCGCCACCGTCAAACTGCTGATCAACGGTGAGTTCGTCGAGTCGAAGACCACCGAATGGCGCGACATCGTCAACCCCGCCACGCAGGAGGTGCTGGCGCGCGTGCCGTTCGCCACCGCCGACGAAGTGAACGAGGCGATCCGCTCGGCGCATGCCGCGTTCAAGACGTGGAAGGACACGCCCATTGGCGCGCGCATGCGCATCATGCTGAAGTTCCAAGCGCTGATTCGCGAGCATATGCCGCGCATCGCGAAGACCCTGAGCGCCGAGCAGGGCAAGACGATTCCCGACGCTGAAGGCGATATCTTCCGCGGCCTCGAAGTGGTCGAGCACGCCGCCTCGATCGGCACCTTGCAGCAGGGCGAATTCGCGGAGAACGTGGCGGGCGGTGTCGATACGTACACGCTGCGCCAGCCGATCGGCGTCTGTGCGGGCATCACGCCGTTCAATTTCCCGGCGATGATTCCGCTGTGGATGTTCCCGATGGCGATTGTCTGCGGCAATACCTTCGTGCTCAAGCCGTCGGAACAGGATCCGCTGTCGACTATGCAACTGGTCGAACTCGCGCTCGAAGCGGGCGTGCCGAAGGGCGTGCTGAATGTCGTGCACGGCGGCAAGGAAGTGGTCGACGCGCTCTGCACGCATGAACTGATCAAGGCGATTTCGTTCGTCGGTTCGACGGCGGTCGGCACGCATGTCTATCGTCTCGGCAGCGAGCACGGCAAGCGCGTGCAATCCATGATGGGCGCGAAGAACCACGCCGTGGTGCTGCCCGATGCGAATCGCGAGCAGACGCTCAATGCGCTGGCCGGCGCGGGATTCGGCGCGGCCGGGCAGCGTTGCATGGCGACTTCGGTAGTGGTGCTGGTGGGCGCCGCGCAGCAATGGCTGCCGGATCTGGTCGCGAAGGCGAAGACGCTCAAGGTTAACGCTGGCAACGAGCCGAACACCGACATCGGCCCGGTGGTGTCGCGCGCGGCCAAACAGCGCATTCTCGGGCTGATCGAAGCGGGCGTGAAAGAGGGCGCTACGCTCGCGCTCGACGGCCGCGACGTGAAGGTGCCTGGCTACGAGCAAGGCAATTTCATCGGCCCGACGGTGTTCACCGACGTCACCACCGAAATGCAGATCTACACGCAGGGAATCTTCGGCCCGGTGCTGGTGGTGCTGAACGCGGCGACGCTCGATGACGCCATCGCGCTGGTCAACAGCAATCCGTTCGGCAACGGCGTCGGCCTCTTCACGCAGAGCGGCGCGGCGGCGCGCAAGTTCCAGAGCGAGATCGATATCGGCCAGGTCGGCATCAACATTCCGATTCCGGTGCCGGTGCCGTTCTTCAGCTTTACCGGCTCGCGCGGCTCGAAGCTCGGCGACCTCGGCCCCTACGGCAAACAGGTCGTGCAGTTCTACACGCAGACCAAAACCGTCACCGCCCGCTGGTTCGACGACGACACCGTCAACGACGGCGTCAACACGACCATCAGCCTGCGCTGAGCACAGCCACCGCAGCCGCGCATAGACGGAGACGACATCATGAAAATAGGCTTTATCGGACTCGGCAACATGGGCGCGCCGATGGCTCACAACCTGCTGAAGGCGGGCCACGCGGTCAACGTATTCGACCTCAATGCGCAAGCCGTGCAGGCGCTGGTCGATGCGGGCGCGAAGGCGGCCGCATCGCCGAAAGCGGCGGTGACCGACGTGGAATGCGTGATCACCATGCTGCCGGCAGCAGCGCACGTGCGCAGCGTGCTGAGCGCGGAGGACGGCGTTTTCGCGGGCATTGCCAAGGGTGTGACCATCATCGATTCGAGCACGATCGATCCTGCCAGCGTGAAGGCGTTTGCCGAGCTCGCGCAGAAGCAGGGCAATGACTTCGTCGATGCGCCCGTTTCAGGTGGCACCGGAGGCGCGGCGGCGGGCACGCTGACGTTCATGGTCGGCGGCAGCGCGAGCGCGTTCGAGCAGGTCAAGCCCGTCTTGTCGGCGATGGGCAAGAACATCGTGCATTGCGGCGCGGCCGGCACGGGCCAGGTCGCGAAGATCTGCAACAACCTCGTGCTCGGCATCACGATGGCTGGCGTGGCCGAGGCGATGTCGCTCGGCGAGGCGCTCGGCATCGACGCGAAAGTGCTGGGCGGCATCATCAATACGTCGACGGGGCGGTGCTGGAGTTCGGACACGTATAACCCGATGCCGGGTGTGATCGAGACCGCGCCGTCTACGCGCGGCTACACCGGCGGCTTCGGCACGGACCTGATGCTCAAGGACCTGGGGCTCGCCAGCGACGCCGCACGCTCTGTGCGTCAGCCGGTCTATCTCGGCGCGCTCGCGCAGCAGCTTTATCAAACGATGAGCGCGAAAGGCGCGGGACGTCTCGACTTTTCCGCCGTTATCAAGCTGTATCGTCAAGACGGCCACGATGCCAAGGAGGCCGACGCGTCATGATTGAACTCGACTACGCGCACGACGGCGCCGTCGCGCAACTCACGCTCAAGCGGCCGCCCGCCAACGCCTTCACGCCAGAGGGGCTGTTGCAACTGCAGCAGACTGTGGAGCGTCTGAACGGCGAGGCACACGTGCGGGCGATCGTCATTACCGGCGACGGTCCCAAGTTCTTCAGCGCGGGCGCGGATCTGAATACCTTCGCCGACGGCAACCGTGAAGTCGCGCGCACGGCGGCGGCGCGCTTCGGCGCGGCGTTCGAAACCTTGCAGAATGCGCGGCCGGTGGTGATCGCGGCAATCAACGGCTACGCGATGGGTGGCGGGCTCGAATGCGCGCTCGCGTGCGACATCCGCATTGCCGAAGCGCATGCGCTGCTGGCCTTGCCGGAAACGGCGGTCGGCCTGCTGCCTTGCGGCTGCGGCACGCAGACGCTGCCGTGGCTGGTCGGCGAAGGCTGGGCCAAGCGGATGATCCTCACCGGCGAGCGCGTCGACGCGGCGACGGCGCTGCGCATCGGCCTCGTCGAGGAGGTGGTGGAAAAGGGCGCGGCGCGCGAGGCCGCGCTGACCATGGCGGCGCGTGTCGCCAACTTGAGCCCGCAGGCGGTGGGGTTCAGCAAGACACTGATCCATCAGGGCCGCAATGGCGTGCCGCGCGCGGCAGCGCTGGCGCTGGAACGCGAGCGCTTTGTCGATCTGTTCGACGGGGCCGATCAGCGCGAGGGTGTCAACGCGTTCCTCGAGAAACGCGCGCCGCGCTGGCAGGTGGCGCAAGCCGCCCAAGCCGCTCATGAGGCCACTAACGCGGGGCAGGAGACGCAGCGATGAGCGCCCTGCAAAGCGTCGTGCCCGTGGCGAGCCAGGAGGAGGAACGCGAGATTCTGTTCCGTGTGGTCAACCGGGTGGCGATCATCACGCTGAACCGTCCGGCCGCGCTCAATGCGCTTTCGCACGCGATGGTGCGCGAACTTGCCGTGCTGGTCGAACATTGCCGCACCGACGTGGGCATCGTCGCGCTCGTGCTGAAAGGCGCGGGCGCGAAGGGCTTCTGCGCCGGCGGCGACGTGCGCGAGGTACAGCGGCTCGCGAAGAACGGCGACAGCCGCTGGCTCGCATTTTTCGTCGATGAATACCGGCTCGACTACGCGCTGCATACCTTTCCGAAACCGGTGGTTGCGTTGCTCGACGGCGTTACGATGGGCGGCGGCATGGGGCTCGGCCAGGCGGCGCGGCTGCGCATCGTCACGGAGCGCAGCAAGATCGCCATGCCGGAAACGCGCATCGGTTTCTTGCCGGACGTCGGCGCGACTCGCTTTCTGAGCGTGATGCCGGCGGAGGTGGAGCTATTCGTCGGGCTGACCGGCGCGACGCTGTCAGGCGCCGATGCGTTGCGTCTGCAGTTGGCGGATCTATGCGTGCCGGCCGAATGGCTCGCCACTTTCGAAGAGCGCCTGCAGCGCATGCCGCACGAAGGCGATCTGATGGCCGCGCTGCGCGGCGTGTTCGAGCCGCCGTGCAATATCGTTCCGCATGCGGCGCTGGGGCCGTTCACCCAACTCATTTTGAGGCACTTCGACCGGCGCTCGAGCGTCGACCGGATGGTCGCGACGCTGCGGCACGATCTGGAGCGCGACCCTTCACGCGAAGTGAGGCAGTGGCTTCAATCGACCTACGACGCGCTGACCGGCCATTCACCCACCATGCTCCACGTCACGCGCGAGGCGCTGTTGCGAGGCCGGCAGATGACGTTGGCCGAGTGCTTCCGCATGGAACTGGGCATCGTCAAGCGCGTGATCGAGGAGGGCGACTTCTGCGAAGGAGTGAGGGCGCAGCTAATCGACAAGGATCGGCAGGCCCGCTGGGCGCCCGCCACGCTCGCGGAAGTGCGGCCGGAACGCGTCAGGCATTTCCTTGCTTCGCCGTGGAAGCGGGAGGCGCATCCATTGGCAGGTTTGGGCGCGCAGCAGGGATGACCACGGGCGGCGCTAAGCCCCCCGCCGCGGGCGCGCCGCCTTGTGCGCTGCGCACCCGCGAAACCCAGAGCACGCCTGCCAGCGAGACGGCAACCGAGACCCAGCCGACAGTCCCGTACCCTACGATCTGACCAGCCGGCGACGTGCCAAGCATCAGGCCGCCAAGCCACGCTCCGCTCCCCGTTCCCAATGCCTGAAGCGCGCTGTTCGCGCTCAGAAACGCACCCCGCCGCGCAGGCTCGGGTACGGTAGTCAGGAGTGCCTGCAACGGCACCATGCGCGAGGACAGCAGGACCATGAAGAACGGGAAAAACATCACCAGCGCGTAGAACGGCAGATTCGGCAGATGCGTCATCATCAGTACGGGGACGAACGCGAGCACCGCCGCGATCCGGAACACCCGGCGCGTGCCGAACCGGTCCGCGAGCTTGCCGACGCGGCGCGATGTAAAGAAGGTCGCCGCGCCGCCCGCCATGTAGAGCCATGACAGCTGCGCGGGCGCCACGCCGTGATTGGCGACCAGCATCGGCGAAATGAACGGGATCACCAGCATGTGCGCGATCATCATCGTGAAGGTCAGCGCGAACGCGTTCAGATGGCGCGGGTTGCTCAGCAGCCGCCACAAGTCCGGCAGGACTTCGGCGAGCGGCGGCGGACGGCGGCTCAAGTGCTCGGCCAGCGACGGCACCAGTTGCCGGCCCGTCAACCACACGATGAGCGACAGCACGACCAGCATGAAGAACGGCGCCGCCCAGCCGAAGTGCGCGCCCAGCATCACGCCGGCCGGCACGCCTGCAATCGCCGCGAGCGAGAAGGCGGTCATGATCGTACCGGTCGCGGCGCCACGGCGCTGAACCGGCACCACGTCGCCGACGATCGCCATGATCACCGAGCCCAGCACGCCGCCCGTAATGCCCGCGAAGGCGCGCGCGGCCAGCAGCAGGGGGAAGCTGCTCGCCAGCGCGCACGCCAGGTTAGACAGCGCGAACAGCGCGTACATGGTGAGCAGCAGTCGACGCCGGTCGAAGCGGTCGATATACGTAGCCGCAAAAAGTCCCGACAGACCCGAGCACCACGAATACGCCGACACGGCCGTTGCAAAGGCGGCCGGCGTGATGCCGAACGAGTGCATGATTTGCGGCCCGAGCGGCATCATCACCATGAAGTCCAGGATGATGGTGAACTGCGTCAGCGCGAGCAGCCATAGCAGGCGGCGTTCGTGCGTTTCGCTTAGTGAGTACATCGATTGATTCCTTGTTGATTGGCGAAGCACACCACTCGCGTGGCCCGCGCCGCGCGCGGACCAGGCTCAGTCATCGAGCGACTCGTGGACCGCTTCGGCCCCTTGTTTCCAGTAGCTGGCCGCGCGAATGCGCGATTTGTCGACGCCGCGCTCCGTGCACAGGTGATAACGCACCGCGCGCATCGTCGCGGATTCGCCCGCG
>DASVNP010000086.1:0-55279 GCA_036383775.1 Paraburkholderia sp.
ACCGGCGATCACGTACGGATCGTCGAACGGATGCACGAAGCTCAGGCCGCGCTCCTCCTGCAGTTTCACCGCGTGGCCGTAGGCGTCGCTGTACGATTCGCCGAACTGCACGACCTCGACGGTCGGCCCGCCGTGGGCGCGGACCGCATCGACCTTCACCTGCGGTGTGGTGACCGGCACCACGATGATCGCCTTCACGCCCATGCGCGCCGCCGACAGCGCCACGCCCTGCGCATGATTGCCCGCCGACGCGGTGATCACCCCGCGCGCGAGCGCTTCAGCGGGCAGATGCGCCATCTTGTTGTACGCGCCGCGCAGCTTGAAGGAGAACACCGGCTGGTTGTCCTCGCGCTTCAGGTAGACCGGATTACGCAGGCGTGCCGACAGATTCGGCGCGCGTTCGAGCTCGGTCTCGCGCGCCACGTCGTAGACGCGCGCGGTCAGGGTTTTTTTCAGGTAGTCGTGGGAAGCCATGCGGGTGGCGCGGTGCGCTGTGTGAGACGGGAAAAGGTCAATGATAGCGCCAACGGGGTATGCTCTGGCCCGTTGACTCTCCATCGGCATCGTCCTGCGCGGGATGTCCGACCGTTCGGTCGGGAAATGGGCTGTGCAGGCAGCACCCGCGATTCACCATGAAATTGCCCCAAGCCCCGCCTTTGCTCAGATTTCAGCCGTCAACGCATGGCCGGATCATGCGGTAGAATTCCATTTTGGAATAAGGATCGGAAGATGCACTGGCAGCCTCGGATCGCCCACTTGATGCCCGCCCCGCGTGAGTCTTGCCCCGCGGCGGAGCGTCTCGTCCGCCACGCACGATCGTGTAGCTAGACCCGAGCGCCGCGAAGCGACCGGTGTGGGTAGACCGTCGGTTGCGCTTCGCTCCCAAAGAAGATTTCCAGCATTGCGCCCCACGCGCACCGTCATCCGACGCCTCGCCAATGAGCGCGCCCGGTTGACCCACCGAGTCGTCCGAACATGAACGCACCTCAAGTATTCGATCCGCACGGGGCCGCCGCTGCGGTAGCCGCCGATCCCGAAGCGCGTCTGCGCGAAATTCCCTATAACTACACGTCGTTTTCCGACCGTGAAATCGTTATCCGCTTGCTAGGCGACGAAGCCTGGGCGGTACTCGCCGAGTTGCGCGCGGAACGCCGTACCGGCCGCTCGGCACGGATGCTGTACGAAGTGCTCGGCGATATCTGGGTCGTGCGCCGCAATCCGTATCTGCAGGACGATCTGCTCGACAATCCGAAACGCCGCGCGCTGCTGATCGAAGCATTGCATCACCGTTTGAGCGAGATCGAGAAGCGCCGCCGCGCCGATCTGGTCGAACATGGCGACGAAGCGGGCGTCGACCGCGCCGCGCGCGTCGAAACGCTGGTGCAGGCCGCGCGCCGCGCCGTCGACG
Source organism: Paraburkholderia sp. (assembly GCA_036383775.1). Lineage (GTDB taxonomy): Bacteria > Pseudomonadota > Gammaproteobacteria > Burkholderiales > Burkholderiaceae > Paraburkholderia. The sequence continues at coordinate 1,409 of DASVNP010000086.1, forward strand.
CTTTCGAAAGCGAATTCCAGAAAACCTACGATCTGCGCCGCCGTGCCACCAAGGTGCTCGGCAAGGTCACGGAAAAAGACAACATCAAGTTCGACGGCCTGTCCCGCGTTTCGCACGTGACCGACGCGACCGACTGGCGCGTCGAATATCCGTTCGTCGTACTCACGCCGGATACCGAAGCCGAGATCGCCGGCATGATCAAGGCGTGCTTCGAACTCGGCCTGACGGTGATTCCGCGTGGCGGCGGCACGGGCTACACGGGCGGCGCGGTGCCGCTCACGCCGTTCTCCGCCGTCATCAACACCGAGAAGCTCGAACAGCTTGGCGCGGTCGAAATGACCGAATTGCCGGGCGTCGACCGCAAGGTTGCGACGATTTTCTCGGGCGCGGGCGTCGTCACGCGCCGCGTGACCGAAGCAGCCGAACAGGCCGGCTTCGTGTTCGCGGTCGATCCGACCTCGCTGGACGCGTCCTGCGTCGGCGGCAACGTCGCGATGAACGCGGGCGGCAAGAAGGCGGTGTTGTGGGGCACGGCGCTCGACAACCTCGCCTGGTGGCGCATGGTCGACCCGGAAGGGAACTGGCTCGAAGTTACGCGCCTCGGCCACAACATGGGCAAGATCCACGACGTCGACGTCGCGCGTTTCGAGCTGAAATGGTTCGACGGCAACTACGCGCCGGGCGAGAAGCTGCTGCGCAGCGAGTCGCTCGACATCAAGGGCCGCGTGTTCCGCAAGGAAGGCCTCGGCAAGGACGTCACGGACAAATTCCTCGCCGGTCTGCCGGGCGTGCAGAAAGAAGGCTGCGACGGGCTTATTACGTCCGCGCGCTGGGTGCTGCACAAGATGCCCGCGCATACGCGCACCGTCTGCCTCGAATTCTTCGGCCAGGCGCGCGATGCGATTCCGAGCATCGTCGAAATCAAGGATTACCTGTTCGAGACCTCGAAGCAGGGCGGCGCGATTCTCGCGGGCCTGGAGCATCTGGACGAGCGCTACCTGCGCGCGGTCGGCTACGCGACCAAGAGCAAGCGCAATGCATTCCCGAAGATGGTGCTGATCGGCGACATCGTCGGCGACGACGCGGATGCGGTCGCGCTGGCCACCTCGGAAGTCGTGCGCATGGCCAACGGCAAGAGCGGCGAAGGCTTCGTCGCGGTCAACGCCGAAGCGCGCAAGCGTTTCTGGCTCGACCGCAGCCGTACTGCCGCGATCGCGAAGCACACCAACGCGTTCAAGATCAACGAAGACGTGGTGATCCCGCTCGACCGCATGGGCGAGTACACGGATGGCATCGAGCGCATCAACATCGAGCTGTCGATCAAGAACAAGCTGCAACTGGTCGACGCGCTCGAAGCGTTCTTCAAGGGCGGCAAGCTGCCGCTGGGCAAGAGCGACGACGCCAACGAAATTCCGAGCGCCGAATTGCTCGAAGACCGCGTGCAGCAGGCGCTCGATCTGTTGAAGCGCGTGCGTACGCGCTGGGAATTCCTGCGCGACAAGCTCGATCTGTCTCTGCGCGAGGCGCAGCACTATCTGGTCGGTCTCGGCTACGAAGCGCTGGCGGAGAAGTTCGCCGACCGCGCTGACGCGCAGCCCGATGCGAACGTGTTCCATGTCACGCAAGACCGTACGATCCGCGTGTCGTGGAAGCAGGAGATCCGCGCGGAACTGCGTCAGATCTTCAACGGCGGCGAGTTCAAGCCGATCCTCGACGAAGCGCAGGCGATCCACAAGCAGGTGCTGCGCGGCCGCGTGTTCGTCGCGCTGCACATGCACGCGGGCGACGGCAACGTCCATACCAACCTGCCGGTCAACTCCGACAACTACGAGATGCTGCAGGACGCCCATACTGCGGTTGCGCGCATCATGAAGCTGGCGCGTTCGCTCGACGGCGTGATTTCCGGCGAGCACGGCATCGGCATCACCAAGCTCGAATTCCTGACCGACGACGAGATCGGCGAATTCCGCAAGTACAAGCAGCGCGTCGATCCGCATGGCCGCTTCAATGCGGGCAAGCTGCTCGAAGGCGCCGACCTGCGCAACGCCTACACGCCCAGCTTCGGGCTGATGGGCTATGAATCGCTAATCATGCAGCAGTCCGACATCGGCGCGATTTCCGAGTCGATCAAGGACTGCCTGCGCTGCGGCAAGTGCAAGCCGGTGTGCGCGACCCACGTGCCGCGCGCGAACCTGCTGTACAGCCCGCGCAACAAGATTCTCGCCACCTCGCTGCTGGTCGAGGCGTTCCTGTACGAGGAGCAGACCCGCCGCGGCGTGTCGATCAAGCACTGGGACGAGTTCAACGACGTCGCGGATCACTGCACCGTCTGTCACAAATGCGTGACGCCGTGCCCGGTGAAGATCGATTTCGGCGACGTGACCATGAACATGCGCAACCTGCTGCGCAAAATGGGCAAGAAGAAGTTCAACCCGGGCAACGCGGCCGGCATGTTCTTCCTCAACGCGACCAACCCGCAGACCATCAACCTCGCGCGCACCGCGATGATGGGCGTCGGCTACAAGGCCCAGCGCCTCGGCAACGAAGTGCTCAAGAAGTTCACGAAGAAGCAGACGGCGCACCCGCCGGCGACGGTCGGCAAGCCGCCGGTCACGCAGCAGGTGATCCACTTCATGAACAAGAAGATGCCGGGCAATCTGCCGAAGAAGACGGCGCGCGCGTTGCTCGATATCGAGGACAACAAGATCGTCCCGATCATCCGCAATCCGAAGACCACCACGGCCGACACGGAAGCGGTGTTCTACTTCCCGGGCTGTGGCTCCGAGCGGCTCTTCTCGCAAGTCGGTCTCGCCACCCAGGCCATGCTGTGGGAAGCGGGCGTGCAAACCGTGCTGCCGCCGGGCTATCTGTGCTGCGGTTATCCGCAGCGCGGCTCGGGCCAGTACGACAAGGCCGAGCAGATCGTCACGGACAACCGCGTGCTGTTCCACCGCGTGGCCAATACGCTGAACTACCTCGACATCAAGACGGTGGTGGTGTCGTGCGGCACGTGCTACGACCAGCTGGCCGGTTACGAATTCGAGAAGATCTTTCCAGGCTGCCGGATTATCGACATTCACGAGTTTCTGCTGGAGAAAGGCATGAAGCTCGACGGCGTGAACGGTGTGCGCTACATGTACCACGACCCGTGCCACACGCCGATCAAGACGATGGACCCGGTCAAGCTCGTCAATCAGCTGATGGGTTCGGAGAACGACGGCTACAAGATCGAGAAGAACGAACGCTGCTGTGGCGAATCCGGCACACTCGCGGTCACGCGGCCTGACATTTCGACGCAGGTGCGCTTCCGCAAGGAAGAGGAAATCCGCAAGGGCGCGGCGAAGCTGCGCGGCATTCCGGTGGTTGCGAGCGCCGGCGCGAACGGGGCCGATCCGGCCAATGCGTCGAACGGCTCCCTGCCCTCAGCGGGCAACGGCACGCAGGCGGCGGGCGCCGCCGACGTGAAGATCCTGACGAGCTGCCCGTCCTGTCTGCAAGGCCTGTCGCGCTACAACGAAGACGCCGGCATCGAGGCGGACTACATCGTGGTCGAAATGGCACGTCACGTGCTGGGTGAGAACTGGATGGCCGACTACGTGCAACGGGCGAACAATGGCGGAATCGAGCGCGTGCTGGTTTAATGGCACGACTGACGATTTTTGCCTGAGGACGACGATGGATTGCGTTTTTTGCCGTGAAGACGGTGGCGATGTCCTGTGGCAGGACGACACCTTGCGTGTCGTCCTCGCCGACGAACACGATTACCCGGGTTTTTGCCGGGTGATCTGGAACGGGCACGTGGCGGAGTTTTCCGATCTCGACGGGCGCGACCGCGATCGCGTGATGCAGGCCGTGTATGCGGTCGAGCGCGCGATCCGGCGCATCCTACAGCCGGTCAAGGTGAACCTGGCGAGCCTCGGCAATCAGGTGCCGCACGTGCATTGGCATGTGATTCCGCGTTTTTCGAACGACGCTCATTTCCCGCTGCCCATCTGGGCGCCGCGCCAGCGCACGGTGTCCGAAGCGATGCTGTCGTCGCGCCGCGCGCAGGCTACCCTGCTGCGCGAAGCGGTGCGGCAGGAAATCGAACGGGTTATTGGTTGAGCGTCCCGAATCTGCCGTGTCGCGCCGGGGCCCCGAAAGGGCGGCAACGTGCGGCGGCGCGGCGCTTTCTACTGAGGTCATGATGAGTGGACTGACCCCTGATACGCCGGTGCCGACCGGCGTAGTCGTGCATTCCAAATCGCGCGTACTCGAATTGCACTACGCAAACGGCGAATCGTATCGCCTGCCGTTCGAACTGCTGCGCGTGTATTCGCCGTCGGCGGAAGTGCAGGGCCACGGTCCCGGGCAGGAAACCCTGCAAACCGGCAAGCGCGACGTGACGATCACCATGATCGAGGGCGTCGGCAATTACGCGTTGCAGCCGACTTTCTCCGATGGACACGCCACCGGCATCTATTCTTGGGACCTGCTGTACGACATGGCCGTGCGGCAGGATGAACTCTGGCAGGCCTATCTCGCCAAACTTGAGGCGGCCGGCGTCGATCGCGATACGCCGATGATTCAAGCCGGTGCTGCACACGGGCACTGTCACTGATACGATTCGCCCCGGGCGCCGCGCTGATGCGGCGCAACATTTCAGAATACGCGAAAGGACGAGCGCGATGAGCAAAACCCACTTCGGCTTTCAATCGGTCGACGAACAGGACAAGGCGCAGAAGGTGGCGGGGGTTTTCCACTCGGTTGCCGCCAACTACGACTTGATGAACGACCTGATGTCGGGCGGGTTGCACCGGGCGTGGAAGATGTTCACGATCGCCCAGGCCAACGTGCGCCCGGGTTACAAGGTGCTCGACATCGCGGGCGGCACGGGCGACCTGTCAAAGGCGTTTGCTAAGCAGGCAGGCGAAACCGGCGAAGTCTGGCACACGGACATCAATGAATCGATGCTGCGCGTGGGCCGCGACCGGCTGCTGGACAAGGGCGTGATCACCCCGGCGCTGCTTTGTGACGCGGAAAAGATTCCCTTTCCTGACAACTACTTCGACGTGGTTACCGTGGCATTCGGCCTTCGCAACATGACGCACAAGGACGTCGCGCTGGCGGAAATGCGGCGTGTGCTGAAACCGGCCGGGCGTCTGCTGGTGCTGGAATTTTCGAAGGTGTGGGATCCGCTCAAAAAGGTCTACGACGTCTATTCATTCAAGGTGCTGCCGTGGCTCGGCGAGCGCTTTGCGAAAGACGCCGAGAGCTATCAGTACCTGGCGGAATCGATCCGGATGCATCCGGATCAGGAAACTTTAAAAACAATGATGGAACAAGCAGGTCTCGACGGCGTCAAATATTACAATTTGTCAGCTGGCGTGGTAGCTTTACATGTGGGGACCAAATACTAGGGTTCCTAACCCATCGATTTTTAAAGGAAAGTACGAAAATGTCCGATTCAAGTGTGTTATCTCCCCGTAAGGTTGGGCGGTCTCTGGCGAGAAGAATCGGACTGATCGCGGTGGTCGGTCTGATCATGGCCGGCTCCCTCGCCTCGCTCGATGCGGAAGCTCGCCGCATGGGCGGTGGCCGTAGTATCGGCCGCCAGTCGAATACCGTTTCGCAGCAGTCGGCGCCGTCGCAACCTTCCCAAAGCAATCAGGCCATGCAGCAGCGCGCGCAGCCGGCACCGGCGCCCGCGCCGACGCCTGCCGCGCAGCCTAACCGCTCGCGCTGGCTGGGACCGATCGCCGGTCTCGCGGCTGGTCTGGGTATCGCCGCGTTGCTGTCGCACTTCGGGCTGGGCGGCGCGTTCGCGAGCGCCATGGCCAACATCATCGTGATCGCTCTTATTGCGATGATCGGCATCTGGCTGATCCGCCGCTTCATGGGCCGCAAGCGCGACGCGGCGCAGCCGGCGTACGCGGGCAGCTCGCCGTCGCTCAATGCGGGCGGCACGGGCTATTCCCAGGAACCGCGTTATAACGCGCCTTCCTCCGGCTCTTACCTCGAGCCGCAAGGCAATCCGCTGAGCACGCCGTCCGTGAACGCTGCGCCCACCGTGCCGGCCGGCTTCGATTCGGAAGCGTTCCTGCGTAACGCCAAGGTGTATTTCGTGCGGCTACAGGCCGCATGGGACGTCGGCAATATGGAAGACATCCGCGAATTCACCACGCCGGAAATGTTCGCCGAGGTGAGAGTCGATCTGTCTTCGCGCGGTACCGAGACAAATCAGACGGACGTGGTGCAGTTGAACGCCGAGCTGTTGGGCGTGGAGGAGCGCGCGAACGAATACTTCGCCAGCGTGCGCTTCTCGGGCCTGATCCGCGAGAATCCGGGCGCGGCCGCCGAGCCGTTTGTCGAAGTCTGGAACCTGTCGAAGGCGAACCGCCCCGGCGAAGGCTGGCTGCTCGCCGGCATCCAGCAGGTCACGCAGCACTGAGACGCTGCCGGGACCGGGCCAAGGCAGGACGGTGCATCCTGATTTGGCCCCGGCAGGCCTTGGCCCAGACGTTGGCCGTTCGGCATAGCAGGCCGCGAAGCGAACGGACGTTACAATAGGAACCCGCGCGGGCACCTCGCTCGCGCGGGTTTTTTCTTGCCACCTTCAATGACCCTCGCCGCCAAGCCCTTCGCCGCTGCTGTCAATCATCTGCTCGCCCGTGAATCGTGGGCTCGTGAGCGCCTCGCCCCCTACGCGGGCAAGACCGCCAGACTGTCGTGCCCGCCGGTCGTGCTGGCACTGCTGGTGCAGCCGGACGGCTATTTGGGCGCAGTGACCGAAACCGAGGCGCACCAATTCGACGTGACCATCTCGGTGCCGTCCGACGCGTTGCCGGCCTTCGTGCAGGGCGGCCAGGCGGCGGTGATGAAGCACGTGAAGATCGAAGGCGACGCCGAATTTGCGACGGTGATCGCCAAGCTCGCCGAGCATCTGCGCTGGGAGCCGGAGGAGGACCTGTCCCGGCTGATCGGCGACGGTCCGGCGTGGCGGGTGGCTTCGGTGGTGCGCACGGTCGGCGAACATGTACAGCGCACCGGCCGCAACCTGCTCGACACCGCCGCCGAATATCTGCTCGACGAGAATCCGCAACTGGTGCGCCGCGCCGCGCTCGCGGACTTCAACGTTGAGCTGGCCCGCGCGCGCGACGCCTTGGCGCGCGTGGAAAAACGCATCGAGCGTCTTGAACAGAAGGTCGAAGCCCGTGGCGCCAATGCGCCGGACGGCGCCGCCACATTGCGCGGCAAGCGCTAGTCAACGGGCACAACCATGCGTTTTCTGCGTTTCCTCAAGATTTTTTTCACGGTCATCCGCTTCGGTCTCGACGAGATGATGCTCAGCCGCGTCAACGACCGGCGAGTGCGTCTGCTGTTGCGCGTCACCACGATCGGCCGCAAGTTCGACCAGCCGCCGGGCGTGCGTCTGCGGCTCGCGCTCGAAAGCCTAGGGCCGATCTTCGTCAAGTTCGGGCAGGTGCTGTCCACCCGGCGCGATCTGCTGCCGGTCGACATCGCCAATGAACTGGCGAAGCTGCAGGATCAGGTGCCGCCGTTCGATTCGGCGGTGGCGATCGGGCTGATCGAGAAGTCGCTCGGCGCGCCAGTCGACGTGCTGTTCGACGACTTCGAGCGGGTGCCGGTGGCGAGCGCGTCGATCGCGCAGGTGCACTTCGCGACGGTGAAGGCCGGGCAGCACGCCGGCAAGGCGGTCGCCGTGAAGGTGCTGCGCCCGAACATGCTGCCCGTAATCGACTCCGACCTTGCCTTGCTGCGCGACATAGCAGTGTGGGCGGAGCGCCTGTGGGCCGACGGCAAGCGTTTGAAGCCGCGCGAAGTGGTCGCGGAATTCGACAAATATCTGCACGACGAACTCGACCTGATGCGCGAGGCGGCCAACGGCAGTCAGCTGCGGCGCAACTTCGTCGGGCTGGACCTGCTGCTGGTGCCGGAAATGTACTGGGAGTTTTGCACGCCCACGGTGCTGGTCATGGAACGCATGGTCGGCGTGCCGATCAGTCAGGTGGAAACACTGCGCGCGGCGGGCGTGGATATTCCGAAGCTGGCGCGCGAAGGGGTTGAGATTTTCTTTACCCAGGTGTTTCGCGATGGCTTTTTTCATGCCGACATGCACCCGGGCAACATTCAGGTGAGCCTCGATCCGGCGCACTTCGGCCGCTATATCGCGCTCGACTTCGGGATCATCGGCGCGCTGTCGGACTTCGACAAGAACTATCTCGCGCAGAACTTCCTCGCATTCTTCAAGCGCGACTACCATCGCGTCGCCACGCTGCATCTGGAGTCGGGCTGGGTGCCGCCCACCACGCGCGTCGAAGAACTCGAGAGCGCGATTCGCGCGGTGTGCGAGCCGTACTTCGACCGCGCGCTGAAAGACATTTCACTCGGCCAGGTGCTGATGCGGCTGTTCTCGACATCGCGCCGCTTCAACGTCGAGATCCAGCCGCAACTGGTGTTGCTGCAAAAGACCATGCTGAACGTGGAAGGCCTTGGCCGCTCGCTCGACCCGGAACTGGATCTGTGGAAGACCGCGAAGCCCTACCTCGAACGCTGGATGAACGAGCAGATCGGCGTGCGCGGCTGGTACGAGCGCCTGAAGATCGAAGCGCCGCAGTGGAGCAAGACGCTGCCGCAGTTGCCGCGCCTGATCCATCACGTGCTGGCCGCGCGCCACGATCACGCGCGCGGCCCGAACGACGACATCGTTCAACAGATCCTGCTCGAGCAGAAACGCACCAACCGGCTGTTGCAAGGCCTGCTGCTGTTCGGCGTGGCGGTCGGTGTCGGCGCGGCGCTGGCGCGGGTGTTCCTCGCGCTCGCGTACGGCGGCTGACGGCCGGTTGATGGCGATCCCAAAGAGGCCTTCGATGAGCGACCCTACCCAACCTGCCGTGCCCGATTTCGAGTCTCGCGATCCCAATTCGCCGGCCTTCTGGGATGAGCGCTTCGAGCGCCAATTCACGCCTTGGGATCAGGCGGGCGTGCCGTCGGCATTTCAGTCGTTCGCCGCACGCCACGCGGGCGCCGCTGCGCTGATTCCAGGCTGCGGCAGCGCGTACGAAGCGCTCTGGCTGGCCGAACAGGGCAATCCGGTCAGGGCGATCGACTTTTCGGCGGCGGCGGTCGCGGCGGCGCGTGAACAGTTGGGCGCGCAGCACGCGCAACTGGTGGAGCAGGCGGATTTCTTCACTTACGAGCCGCCTTTCACGCCTGCCTGGATTTATGAGCGCGCGTTCTTTTGCGCGCTGCCGCTCGCGCGCCGCGCGGACTATGCGCGGCGCATGGCCGACTTGTTGCCCGCCGGCGCGCTGCTGGCCGGTTTCTTTTTCCTCGGCGCGACACCGAAAGGGCCGCCGTTCGGCGTAGAGCGGGCGGAACTCGACGCGCTGCTCACGCCGTATTTCGAGTTGATCGAAGACGAAGCCGTGCAGGACTCGATTGCCGTCTTCAAGGGGCGTGAGCGCTGGCTGACCTGGCGCCGTCGTGCCTAAGGGGCGCGCCGCCGCGCCCAGTCGCGGCGCGGGCCGCACTTGATTCGACGGCCGCCGCCCTCATCTGAAGTAACGGCGGGTGCGCCGGGGCGCTGGTCCCCGAAATCCGCGGAACGGATATCGTTTGCGGCTATAATTCAAGGCTTTGCAAGCGTTTACAAGATTTCAGTAGGAATTCCAGTAGGAAAAGGTCATGCCGATCTACGCTTATCGTTGCGAGTCATGCGGCTTCGGGAAGGACGTCCTTCAGAAGATGAGCGACTCCCCGTTGACGCAGTGTCCCGAGTGCGGGAAAGACACATTTCGCAAGCAGGTGACTGCTGCGGGTTTCCAGTTGAAGGGTTCCGGCTGGTACGTGACCGATTTCCGCGGCGGCAATGGCGGCACGAGCGCGCCGGCCAAGCCCGAAGCGAACGGCGCCTCCGGTGAGAATACGGCCGCCGCCAATGGCGCCGCTGCCCCGGCCGGCAGTACGCCCGCAGACGCTTCATCGAGCGCGGCGGCCACGCCTTCCGCGCCTGCTGCCGCACCCGCCGCTGCAGCGAGCTCGAGCGGTTCCGGTGGCGCCTAGTAGGACTGCCGCCCTTGCGGGCGGCGCACACGCCGCGCTTAGGGCTTCGGCCCGCGCGGCTTTCTGGCGGTACACATGACGACGAAAAAAACGACGCTCAAATCGGTGTTCCTGACTGGCCTGCTGGTGCTGGTGCCTCTGGCTATCACACTGTGGGTGCTCGGTCTGATCATCGGCACGATGGACCAGACGCTGTTGCTGCTGCCGAGCGCGTGGCAGCCGGAGCGCCTGTTCGGCTTCCGCCTGCCCGGCCTTGGCGCAGTGCTCACGCTGGCGTTCATCTTTGTCGTCGGGCTGTTGACGCAGAACTTCATTGGGCAGAAGCTCGTGAAGTGGTGGGAGCTCGTGGTCGGTCACATTCCGGTGGTCGGCCCGATCTACACCAGCGTCAAACAGGTGTCCGACACCCTGCTGTCGAGCAGCGGCAACGCGTTTCGCAAGGCACTCCTGATCGAGTACCCGCGCCGCGGTTCCTATACGATTGCGTTTCTGACCGGCGTTCCGGGCGGCGACGTGGTCAACCACCTGAAAGAAGATCACGTCAGCGTGTATGTGCCGACTACGCCGAACCCGACGTCCGGCTTCTTCCTGATGGTGCCCAGAAGTGAAGTGATCGAGCTCGACATGACGGTCGACGCCGCACTCAAGTACATCGTCTCGATGGGCGTCGTGGCGCCGTCCGCGCCGCCGGCGCCGGTGCGCCGCACGACAGTCGAGCCTCCGCTGTAATGCCGGTGCGTCGTGTTTCATCGCGGCGCGCCGTTCAACCAATGCAAAACGAAAGACAAACATCATGTCGATGAGATCTGAATACTGCGGTCTGGTGACCGAAGAACTGCTGGGCCAAACCGTTTCGCTGTGCGGCTGGGTGAGCCGCCGCCGCGACCACGGCGGCGTCATCTTCATCGACCTGCGCGATCGCGAAGGCCTCGTTCAGGTTGTCTGCGACCCGGACCGCGCGGAGATGTTCAAGGCCGCCGAAGGCGTGCGCAACGAGTTCTGCCTGCAGATCAAGGGTGTGGTTCGCGCCCGTCCGGAAGGCACCACGAACGCCGCGCTCAAGAGCGGCAAGATCGAAGTGCTGTGCCACGAGCTGATCGTGCTGAACGCGTCGATCACGCCGCCGTTCCAGCTCGACGACGACAACCTGTCGGAAACCACGCGCCTCACGCACCGCGTGCTCGACCTGCGCCGTCCGCAGATGCAGCACAACCTGCGTCTGCGCTACCGCGTGTCGATCGAAGCGCGCAAGTACCTCGACTCGCTAGGCTTCATCGACATTGAAACGCCGATGCTCACCAAGAGCACGCCGGAAGGCGCGCGTGACTACCTCGTGCCGTCGCGCACGAACCCGGGCCAGTTCTTCGCGCTGCCGCAATCGCCGCAGCTGTTCAAGCAGCTGCTGATGGTCGCGAACTTCGATCGCTACTACCAGATCGTCAAGTGCTTCCGCGACGAAGACCTGCGCGCCGACCGTCAGCCGGAATTCACGCAGATCGACTGCGAAACCTCGTTCCTCAACGAGCAGGAAATCCGCGATCTGTTCGAAGCGATGATCCGCCACGTGTTCAAGGAAACGATCGGCGTCGCACTGGACGAAAAATTCCCGGTCATGCTGTATTCGGAAGCGATGCGCCGTTTCGGTTCGGACAAGCCGGACCTGCGCGTGAAGCTCGAATTCACGGACCTGACGGACGCGGTCAAAGACGTCGACTTCAAGGTGTTCAGCACGCCGGCCAACACGAAAGACGGCCGCGTCGCGGCGATCCGCGTGCCGAAGGGCGGCGAACTCTCGCGCGGCGACATCGACAGCTACACGGAATTCGTGCGCATCTATGGCGCGAAGGGTCTGGCGTGGATCAAGGTCAACGAAGTCGCGAAGGGCCGTGACGGTCTGCAAAGCCCGATCGTCAAGAACCTGCACGACGAAGCGGTCAAGGCGATCATCGAGCGCACCGGCGCGCAAGACGGCGACATCATTTTCTTCGCGGCGGATCGCGCGAAGGTGGTGAACGACAGCCTGGGCGCGCTGCGCCTGAAGATCGGCCATTCGGAATTCGGCAAGGCCAACGGCCTCGTCGAAAGCGGCTGGAAGCCGCTGTGGGTGGTCGACTTCCCGATGTTCGAATTCGACGAGGAAGACAACCGCTACGTCGCCGCGCATCACCCGTTCACGAGCCCGAAGGACGAGCACCTCGAGTATCTGGAAACGGATCCGGCGCGCTGCCTCGCGAAGGCCTACGACATGGTGCTGAACGGCTGGGAAATCGGCGGTGGTTCGGTGCGTATCCACCGTGAAGAAGTGCAGAGCAAGGTGTTCCGCGCGTTGAAGATCGGCGCGGAAGAAGCGCAGGCCAAGTTCGGCTTCCTGCTCGACGCGCTGCAATACGGCGCGCCGCCGCACGGCGGTATCGCATTCGGTCTGGACCGCATCGTCACGATGATGGCCGGCGCCGATTCGATCCGCGACGTGATCGCGTTCCCGAAGACGCAACGCGCGCAGTGCCTGCTCACGCAGGCGCCGAGCGAAGTGGACGAGCGCCAGCTGCGCGAGTTGCACATCCGCGTGCGTACGCCGGAACCGAAGGTGTAACGGCCTGAAGCAGGTCGGTGCTGTCTGAAAACGACAGCCGGAGCAAACGAGAAAGGCGCGTCATGCGCCTTTCTTGTTTTTTGCGTTACAGTCGATGCAACGGCGCTCCGCCTCTCATCGTTTCACTCGCCGACATGTACCGCGCAAGCGTTGCGCCCAGCTTTCACGCCATGCCGAAACCGCCGAAGATTCCGCAATCCGTCCTCGTCATCATCCATACGCCCGCGCTCGACGTGCTGTTGATCGAGCGCGCCGATCATGCCGGTTTCTGGCAGTCGGTCACGGGCTCCAAAGACCGGCTGGATGAACCACTTGTCGAGACGGCGGTGCGTGAAGTCGCCGAAGAGACCGGCATCGTGGTGGGCAGCGCACAGGTGCCGCAGAGCGCCTTGTTCGACTGGCACTATTCGATCGAATACGAGATTTATCCGGAGTTCCGGTATCGCTACGCCGAAGGCGTGATCCACAACACCGAGCACTGGTTCAGCGTGGAAGTGCCCGAGCAGCTCGAGGTCACACTGGCGCCGCGCGAGCACACCGCGTTTCTGTGGCTGCCGTATGAAGAGGCGGCATCGCGCTGCTTTTCGTCGTCGAATGCCGATGCGATCTTGCAGTTGCCCAGGCGGCTCGGTGGGCGCCCGGTAGTTGGGCATCCTGCGGAGCGTGGCCGATGAGTGTCGGCGGCGCGCGCCGTTTCGCCCGACTGCGGCAAGCGCTGCTCGGCCGCCGCTATTGGCAGCGTTACCGCTTCACCAGCGGTAATGAAGTCAAGCTGCTGTGTGCCGGCGATGAATTCTTCAGCGCGCTGGTTGCGCGCGTCGATGCGGCGCAAAGCGATGTGGTTCTCGAAACCTATATCTTTGAAAACGACCACGCTGGCCAGGCGGTCAGCGCGGCGCTGCTGCGCGCCGCCGCGCGCGGCGTGAAGGTGCGCGTGATTACTGACGGCGTCGGCACCGAACGTCTGCCGATGTTCAACGATTGGCTCGCTGCCGGCATCGAGCATCGCATCTACAACCCGCATATTTTTGGCCGCTTTGGCTTTTCGCGCACGCACCGCAAGCTGGCAGTGATCGACGACCAATTCGGATATTGCGGCGGAATCAATATCGTCGACGACTACGAGAACAACGGTGAAAAGCTGCCATACCGGCGCTGGGACTTCGCGGTCGAATTGCATGGGCCGGTGGTCGCCGATATTCGCCAGGCGTTCGAGGTGCAGTGGCAGCGGATCCGGCTCGGACATCGGCCGCTCGACTCGCTGGAGCCGCAAGTCGGTCCGAAGACCGCCGCCTCGCTCGGCAGTCTGCGCAGGCGTCGCCGCCGGCGTAACGAGGAATTGTGGGCGGGCGGCCAACCGTGTGTGGCGTTCGTCGCGCGCGATAACCTGATCAACCGGCGCGCCATCGAAAAAGCGTATCTGGCCGCAATCGGCCAGGCGCGCAATGAAGTGCTGCTCGCCAATCCGTATTTCATGCCGGGGCGCAAGCTGCGGCGCGCGCTGGTGTTCGCGGCGCGGCGCGGCGTCGTGGTGAAGCTGATTGTCGGGCGCAAGGAGTTCAAGGCGCTCGACTACGCGGTGCCGTTTCTGTATCGCGCGTTGCTCAAGGCCGGCGTGCAGATCGCCGAATACGAAAAAACGATGCTGCACGGCAAGGTCGCGGTGGTGGATTCGAACTGGGCGACGGTCGGCTCGTCGAACCTCGACGCGCTGAGCCTCGTGCTCAACAACGAAGCCAACGTGGTGCTGGTGAACGACCCGTCGATCGGCGCATTGCGCGAAGCGATCCTCGTCGCGTTCAAGGACTCACGCCGTATCGACGAGGCGCGCTACGACGCCCGGCCGGCCGGCGAGCGCCTGCTCAACTGGCTCGCCTACACGAGCTATCGGGCCGTGATGAAGCTGCTGACGGTGGGCGGCTACGACTGACACGGACGCGCGGTCCCGCTCGTGGCAATGGCTCGCTGTGAGCGCTAGGACTCAAGCCCCAATTGGGCGACACTCTGTTGCACTACTTCAATGTCCGGCTCGTTGCCTTTAGGAACGATCCTAAAGACTGGCCGTAGCTCGGCAAAGATAATCGGCGCTCGTTGGAAATGGATCGAACGACGCCGCATCGCATGGCGCCACCGAACCTTCCCCTGTCCTCAAGTCCTGCTGCCGGTTCGACTGCGCGCTCACGATATCGGATCGGCTGCGTGACGCAAACGCATACGCCAGCCATGCCCGTTCTCCCTCCCGCCCCTAACGACGCTCATCCCAGCCTTCACGACCAAGCCCTGCAGGCCTATCAAGCCGGTCGCCATGACATCGTGCAGACGCTTGCCGATCAGATCCTCGCCGGGGACGCGGAGCATGTCGGCGCCATTCACTTGCGCGGCCTGCTCGCGTTGGCTTCCGGCGATGCGCAAGCCGCGCTGCGCTGGGTCGGGCGCGCGATCCAGATTCGCCCCGAGCCGATCCTGTACAACACGCTCTATGCCATTCAGCTGCGCCTTGGAGATTTCGTTGGCGCCGTGCAAACCATTCAGCAGGGGCTGGCGATTCAGCCCAATTTTGTCGCGTTCCACTACAACCTGGCGTTGACGTTGCAACACCTCGGCAAGCTCGACGAGTCCGCGCTCAGCTACCGGCGAACCATCGAACTCGAACCGGACCACTCGGCGGCGCACAACAATCTCGGCCGCGTGTACGCGGACCTCGGCGCATTGGAAGACGCCGAGCGGCACTACCGCCGCGCGATCGAGCTGGCGCCCGCCAACCTCGTCGCGCGTAATAACCTCGCCATGGCGCTGCTCGCGACCGGCCGTTACGAAGAAGCGTGGCCGTATTTCGAGGACCGCTGGTTCGGTTTCAAACTCGCCGACGGGACCCCGATGCGCGTTCCGCTGGAAGTGCCGCTGCCGCGTTGGACGGGCGCGCGCGCCCCGAGCGGTCGCGACACGCAAACTGCGCGCGCGCCGGAGGGACGTCTGCTGGTCCTTCATGAGCAGGGCCTCGGCGACAGCCTGCAGTTCGTGCGCTATCTGCCATTGGCGCTGACGCACTTTCGTCAGGTCGGGTACCTGTGTCCGCCGCCTTTGCGCCGCCTTTACGAGCAGTCGCTGCGTTCGCGCTGGCCGGGCCTCGTGCTGCTCGACGCAGTTCCCGCCGATCTGTCCAGCTGGGACCAATACGTCCCGCTGATGTCCATGCCGCTAGCCTTTGCGACGAGCGTAACCACAGTCCCAGCCGCGCTTCCTTATCTTTACGCCAATGACGAACTCGCCGCCGCCTGGCGCGAGCGACTGGAAGCGCTACCGGACCCTGGTTTGGCGCGCGTCGGCGTGGTCTGGGCGGGAGGTCATTCCGGCTTCCATCTGGATGCGCTGCGCAGCCTTGCCGCCGCGCAAATCGCGCCGCTGCTGGCGTTGCGCAACGTGCGCTGGATCAGTCTGCAAAAAGCCGACGATCCAGCCAAGCTCGCCGACCCCGCCACCCGTTCGCTTCTTATCGACTGGACGGACGAAATCCGCGACTTCGCCGATACCGCGGCCTTGATCGAGAACCTCGATCTGGTGATATCCGTCGACACTTCGGTCGCGCACCTCGCCGCGGCAATGGGCAAGCCGGTCTGGCTGCTAAACCGGTTCGCCGGTTGCTGGCGCTGGCTGTACGGCCGCGACGATAGCCCGTGGTATCCCGGCTTGCGGCTTTTTACCCAGACGCGGCGCGGGGATTGGGACGGCGTGCTGCAACGGGTCGCCTCCGCCCTGGAGCAGCGATTTCCCTCGCGCGACGGCGCTTTCCCAAGCCGGAACGCTGCTGCTCAGGTGCCGACTGCCAGGCACCCCTGAGCGGACCGGCAATAGGGCGGCAACGCCTGCCGGAGCGGCGTCTCACGCAACGCTCCAGCGCCACTCTCCACCGGCCACCCTGATCGCAACCCGGGCACAACTGGCGCACAACAGGCGCATTGCCCCAACCACGCAGCGCACCAACTCTTCTGGAATCGCCCTGACTTGCGGCATCATGTCGGCCGACTGCGGTAATCAGGGACGGCGAACGCCCGGGCAGGCAACCCTTGTCTCAAGGCAAACGCCTCTAAAAAATCTCATTCCTCTGATTGACGGATGCCGCAAAATTGAAACCGGGTTAGAAACCGGTTTCTAATAAAGTCCTTGTTTCGCGGACGGCAGCACTCAATAATAGTACGGCCGTTCGATTTTTCTTTCGGTCACATTAGAACGGTAAATAGCTATGCGAAAAGGCGAACAAACACGAGCCGCAATTCTCGACGCAGCACTCGATCTGGCAAGCCGCGACGGACTGGAAGGTCTGACGATCGGACTGCTGGCCGAGCGCATGCAGATGAGCAAAAGCGGCGTGTTCGCGCATTTCGGGTCGCGCGAGGATTTGCAGGTCGAAGTCGTGCGCGAGTACCACCATCGTTTCGAAGACGAGGTGTTTTTTCCGAGCTTGCGCGAACCTCGTGGATTGCCGCGCTTGCGCGCGATGATTTCCCGCTGGATCGAGAAACGCATTCAGGAAGTCACCACCGGCTGCGTCTACATCAGCGGCGCCGTCGAATATGACGACCGCGCGGATAGCCCCGTGCGCGAGCAACTGGTGTCGAGCGTGACGATCTGGCGTGCGGCGCTCACTCGCGCGATTTCGCAGGCAATGGAAGAAGGGCATCTGCGTGCCGACACGGATCCGCAGCTGATGCTGTTCGAACTGTACAGCTTCACGCTCGGTCTGCATCACGACGCGCGCTTCCTGCATTTGCCGGATGCGGTGCGTCTCACGTGGGCCGCGCTGGAAAAATTGATTGTTTCGTATCAAAGCGAAAGCCGTTAGCAGCGTCATCGCGAATCAGTCGGATTCAGTGGCGCAGAAAGTTCCGATCCACGGACTCAGCTAACAGCCTGGCTTCTTGTCAAACTTGGGAGATAGAGTCATGGGACAGTACGCCGCGCCGCTGCGCGACATGCAATTCGTGTTGCACGAGCTGCTCAACGTCGAAGCCGAAATCAAGCAGATGCCGAAGCACGCGGATCTCGACGCCGACACGATCAACGCCGTGCTCGAAGAGGCCGGCAAGTTCTGCTCCGAAGTATTGTTCCCGCTCAATCATAGCGGCGACCAGGAAGGCTGCACGTACGCCGGCGACGGCGTCGTGACCACGCCGAAGGGCTTCAAGGAAGCCTATCAGCAGTACGTGGAAGCCGGCTGGCCGGCGCTCGGCTGCGATCCGGAATATGGCGGCCAGGGCTTGCCCGCGTTCGTCAACAACGCGCTGTATGAAATGCTGAACTCGGCGAATCAGGCGTGGACCATGTACCCGGGCCTCTCGCACGGCGCGTACGAATGTCTGCACGCGCACGGCACACCGGAGCTGCAGCAGCGCTATCTGCCGAAGCTCGTCGCGGGCGTCTGGACAGGCACGATGTGCCTGACCGAGCCGCATTGCGGCACCGACCTCGGCATTCTGCGCACCAAGGCCGAACCGAACAGCGACGGCTCGTACGCGATCAGCGGCACGAAGATCTTCATCTCCAGCGGCGAACACGATCTCGCGGAGAACATCGTCCACCTCGTGCTCGCGCGTCTGCCGGATGCGCCCAAGGGCACCAAGGGGATTTCGCTCTTCATCGTGCCGAAGTTCATCCCGAACGAAGCGGGCGAGCCGGGCGAGCGCAACGGCGTGAAGTGCGGTTCCATCGAACACAAGATGGGCATTCACGGCAACGCGACTTGCGTGATCAATCTCGACAACGCCACGGGTTGGATGGTCGGCGAACCGAACAAAGGCCTGAACGCCATGTTCGTGATGATGAACGCCGCGCGTCTGGGCGTCGGCATGCAGAGCCTGGGCCTGACCGAAGTCGCGTATCAGAACTCGCTGGTGTACGCGAAAGAGCGTCTGCAGATGCGTTCGCTGACCGGCCCGAAGGCGCCGGAAAAGGCGGCTGACCCGATCATCGTGCATCCGGACGTGCGCCGCATTCTGCTCACGCAGAAGGCCTACGCAGAAGGCGCGCGCGCTTTCACGTACTGGTCCGCGCTGCATATCGACAAGGAACTGTCGCATAGCGACGAAACGGTGCGCAAGGATGCCGCCGACCTCGTCGCGCTGCTCACGCCGATCCTGAAGGCGTTCCTCTCGGACAACGCATTCGAGGGCACCAACCACGCCATGCAGGTCTATGGCGGCCACGGCTTCATCGCCGAGTGGGGCATGGAGCAGTATGTGCGCGACGCGCGTATCAACATGATCTACGAAGGCACCAACGCGGTTCAGGCACTCGATCTGCTGGGCCGCAAGATCCTCGGCGATATGGGCGCGAAGATGAAGAAGTTCGGCAAGCTGGTGTCGGATTTCGTCGAAGCAGAAGGCGTCAAGCCGGAGATGCAGGAATTCATCAACCCGCTCGCCGACATCGGTGAAAAGGTGCAGAAGCTGACGATGGAAATCGGCATGAAGGCCATGCAGAACCCGGACGAAGTCGGCGCCGCCGCCGTGCCGTATCTGCGCACGGTCGGCCATCTGGTGTTCTCGTACTTCTGGGCCCGCATGGCACGCATCGCGCTGGACAAGGAAGCCTCGGGCGATCCGTTCTACAAGGCGAAGCTCGGCACGGCGCGCTTCTACTTCGCGAAGCTGCTGCCGGAAACGGCGATGACGATCCGTCAGGCACGCGCCGGTTCGAAGTCGATGATGGACTACGAAGAAGCGCTGTTCTAAGTCCAACGCAAGCACATCAAGGCAAGCGCCACGCTCTTTCAAAAAAGCGTGGCGCGCGGCCAGGCCACACATCGCGAAGCATCCAACCCGGCTTCGCGACACCGCATAACTCCCCGGAGGAACGACGTGAGCAATCTGATCATTCGCAAGGTAGCCGTGCTCGGCGCCGGCGTGATGGGCGCGCAGATCGCGGCGCACCTGATCAACGCCAAGGTGCCCGTACTGCTGTTCGACCTGCCTGCCAAGGAAGGCCCGAAGAACGCGATCGCGCTGAAGGCGATCGAGAACCTGAAGAAGCTGTCGCCGGCGCCGTTCGGCGTGAAGGACGACGCGCAATACATCCAGCCCGCGAACTACGACGACGACATCGAGAAGCTCGCCGAATGCGACCTCGTGATCGAGGCGATCGCCGAACGGATGGACTGGAAGCACGACCTGTACAAGAAGGTTGCGCCGCACCTCGCGCCGAACGCGATTTTCGCGACCAACACGTCGGGTCTCTCGATCACGGCCTTGTCGGAAGGTTTCCCGGATGAACTGAAGGCGCGCTTCTGCGGCGTGCACTTCTTCAATCCGCCGCGCTACATGCACCTGGTCGAGCTGATCCCGACCGCCACGACGCGTCCGGAAATTCTCGACCAGCTCGAATCGTTCCTGACGAGCGTGGTCGGCAAGGGCGTCGTGCGTGCAAAAGACACGCCGAACTTCATCGCCAACCGCGTCGGGATTTTCTCGATTCTCGCCGTCGTGACCGAAGCCGCCAAGTTCGGCCTGCGCTTCGACGAAGTGGACGACCTGACCGGCTCGCGTCTGGGCCGCGCCAAGTCGGCGACGTTCCGCACCGCCGACGTGGTCGGTCTCGACACGATGGCTCACGTCATCAAGACGATGCAGGACACGCTGAAGGACGACCCGTTCTTCCCGGTCTACGAGACGCCTGCAGTGCTCGCCGAACTGGTGAAGAAAGGCGCGCTCGGTCAGAAGACCGGCGGCGGCTTCTACAAGAAGGAAGGCAAGGCGATCAAGGTGCTCGACGCGAAGACGGGCGAGTACGTTGAAGGCGGCGCGAAGGCGGACGAACTGGTCGGCCGCATCCTGAAGCGCCCAGCGGCGGAGCGCCTGAAGCTCCTGCGCGAATCGCAGCATCCGCAGGCTCAGTTCCTGTGGGCGATCTTCCGCGACGTGTACCACTACATCGGCGTGCATCTGGAATCGATCGCCGACAACGCGCGCGACGTCGACCTGGCGATTCGCTGGGGCTTCGGCTGGAACGAAGGCCCGTTCGAAGGCTGGCAGACGGCCGGCTGGAAACAGGTCGCCGAGTGGGTGCAGGAAGATATCGCGGCGGGCAAGGCGCTCTCGAACGTGCCGTTGCCGTCGTGGGTGCTGGAAGGTCCGGTGGCCGAGAAGGGCGGCGTGCACACGAACGAAGGTTCGTGGTCGCCGGCGGCGAAGCAGTTCGTGCCGCGCTCGTCGCTGTCGGTCTACGACAAGCAGGTGTTCCGTGCACCGCTGGTCGGCGAGACCGCGGCTGACCCCAAGACCTACGGCAAGACGCTGTTCGAAACCGACGCCGTGCGCGCATGGGTCGACGATCGTGCGGGCGAGAACGACGTGTTGATCGTGTCGTTCAAGAGCAAGATGAACACGATCGGACCGTCGGTGATCGACGGCCTGACGCAGGCAATCGAACTGGCCGAAAAGGACTACAAGGGCCTGGTGGTGTGGCAGCCGACCTCGCTGAAGCTCGGCACGCCGGGCGGTCCGTTCTCCGCGGGCGCGAACCTCGAAGAAGCCATGCCGGCGTTCATGACGGGTGGCGCAAAGGGCATCGAGCCGTTCGTGAAGAAGTTCCAGCAAGGCATGCTGCGCGTGAAGTACGCGAACGTGCCGGTCATCTCGGCAATGTCGGGCATCGCGCTCGGCGGCGGCTGCGAACTGGCGCTGCATAGCGCGAAGCGTGTCGCGCACATTGAAAGCTATATCGGTCTGGTCGAAGTGGGCGTGGGTCTCGTGCCGGCAGGCGGCGGCCTGAAGGAAGCAGCACTGCGCGCGGCGGAAGCGGCGACGCAAGCGGGCGCGACCAACGACCTGCTGAAGTTCGTGCAGAAGTCGTTCGAAAACGCCGCGATGGCGAAGGTCTCGGCCTCCGCGCTCGACGCTCGCGCCATGGGCTACCTGAAGCCGTCGGACACGATCGTGTTCAACGTGTTCGAACTGCTCGACGTCGCGAAGAAGGAAGCGCGCGCGTTGTCGGCTGCGGGTTACCGTCCGCCGCTGCGGGTCACGCAGGTGCCGGTGGCCGGCCGCTCGGCGATCGCGACCATCAAGGCGTCGCTCGTCAACATGCGCGATGGCCGTTTCATCAGCGAGCACGATTTCCTGATTGCCAGCCGCATCGCGGAAGCGGTGTGCGGCGGCGATGTGGAAGCGGGCAGCCTCGTCGACGAAGAATGGCTGCTGCAACTGGAGCGTCGTGCGTTCGTCGATCTGCTCGGCACGCAAAAGACGCAGGAGCGGATCATGGGCATGCTGCAAACCGGCAAACCGGTGCGCAACTGAGCGACGAGCAACTTAGGAGCTTTAAATGACAAAGCAATTGCAAGACGCATACATCGTCGCCGCAAGCCGTACGCCGATCGGCAAGGCGCCGCGCGGGATGTTCAAGAACACGCGCCCGGACGAACTGCTGGTGCACGCAATCAAGTCGGCTGTGGCGCAAGTGCCCGGCCTCGACACCAAGGTGATTGAAGACGCGATCATCGGCTGCGCCATTCCGGAAGCGGAACAAGGGCTGAACGTCGCGCGCATGGGCGCGCTGCTGGCTGGCTTGCCGAACACGGTTGGCGGTGTCACGGTGAACCGCTTCTGCGCGTCGGGCCTGACCGCGCTCGCAATGGCGGCTGACCGCATCCGCGTGGGCGAATCGGACGCGATGATCGCGGGCGGCTGCGAGTCGATGAGCATGGTGCCGATGATGGGCAACAAGCCGTCCATGTCGCCGCATATCTTCGACCGCAGCGAAGACTTCGGCATTGCCTACGGCATGGGCCTGACGGCGGAGAAGGTCGCTGAGCGCTGGAAGATCAGCCGTGAAGCGCAAGACGCGTTCTCGGTCGAGTCGCACCGCCGCGCGGTCGCCGCGCAGCAAGCCGGTGAGTTCAACGACGAAATCGCCGCCTACACGATCACCGAGCGCTTCCCCGATCTCGCCACCGGCGAAGTCCGCGTGAAGACCCGCGAGGTTTCGCTTGACGAAGGCCCACGCGCGGAAACGTCGCTGGAAGGCCTCGCGAAACTGCGCGCCGTGTTCGCCAACAAGGGCTCGGTGACGGCGGGCAACAGCTCGCAGACGTCGGACGGCGCGGGCGCGCTGATCGTGGTGTCGGAGAAGATGCTCAAGGAGTTCAACCTGACGCCGCTCGCGCGTTTCGTCAGCTTCGCCGTGCGCGGCGTGCCGCCGGAAATCATGGGCATTGGTCCGAAGGAAGCGATTCCGGCTGCGTTGAAGGCCGCGGGTCTGAAGCAGGACGACCTCGACTGGATCGAACTGAACGAAGCGTTCGCCGCGCAATCGCTGGCGGTGATCCAGGACCTCGGCCTCGATCCGTCGAAGATCAATCCGCTGGGCGGCGCGATCGCTCTCGGCCACCCGCTGGGCGCCACGGGCGCGATCCGCGCTTCCACCGTGGTGCACGGTTTGCGCCGCCGCAACTACAAGTACGGCATGGTGACGATGTGCGTCGGCACGGGCATGGGCGCTGCGGGCATTATCGAACGCCTGTGATCGCGTTCAGCCCGGGATTTGCCCCGATCCTCGCGGTGACCCCCGCGGCGATCCCGTAAGGACCGCAAAACGGTTCGCAGGCTACGAGGCTTGCGAACCGTTTTTTCATTCTCAGAAGGCATGGAAGGAGATGAAGGACATGACGACGGATATTCTCGTCGAGCGCGCCGACGGCGTGCTGACGATTGCTTTTAACCGGCCAGAAAGGAAGAACGCGATCACGGCCGCGATGTATCAGACGATGGCCGACGCGCTCGTCGAAGCACATGGCGACGCCGCGGTGCGCGCCATCCTGATTCGCGGCAGCGTGGGCATTTTCAGTGCCGGCAACGATCTCGAAGACTTCATGAAGACGCCGCCGTCGGACGAAAACGCGCCGGTCTTCCAGTTCCTGCGCGCTCTGTGTTCGGCGGAAAAGCCGGTGGTGGCGTCGGTGGCGGGCCCGGCGGTGGGCATCGGCACGACGTTGCTGCTGCACTGCGATCTGGTCTACGCGGCCGACACGGCGAGCTTCTCGCTGCCGTTCGCGCAACTCGGGCTGTGCCCGGAGGCGGCCTCGAGCCTGCTGCTGCAGCGGGTGAGCGGCTATCAGGCGGCGGCGGAAAAGCTGCTGCTCGGCGAAGCATTCGACGCGGCGGAAGCGCAACGCATGGGCTTCGTGAATCGCGTGCTGCCTGCCGCGGAAGTCGACGCGTTCGCGGCATCGCAGGTTGCGAAGCTGGCCGCGTTGCCGGCCTCGTCGTTGCGCGTCACGAAGAGCCTGATGAAGCGAGCGAGCCAGCAGGAACTGCAAACGCAGATATCGGAAGAAGCCGTGCATTTCGGCAAGATGCTGGTCGCGCCGGAAGCACGCGAGGCGTTCAAGGCGTTCTTCGAGAAACGCAAGCCGGACTTCCGGCAATTCGACTGAACGCCGTACCAGGGGCGTCGCTAGCGACGCCTTGACCGCTCAAGGCTGCGCGGGCTGCAAGGTGTCGTAGTCGACGTAGCTGGTCTCGCGGCAGAAGCTGACCAGCCGCACGCCCGCTTTGCGGGCAATCGCGATGGCGAGCGACGACGGCGCCGAAATCGTCGCGAGCATCGGCACGTCGACGCGCGCGGCCTTACGCACCAGCTCGTAGCTGGCGCGGCTAGACAGAAACACAAAACCGTCCCGGGTATCCGCGCGATCGAGCACGAGCTGGCCGATCAGCTTGTCGAGCGCATTGTGACGGCCCACATCCTCGAACGCGTAGCGGATCGCGCCTGCCGCATCGCACCATGCGGCGGCGTGCAGGCCGCCGGTCAGGCGAGTGAGCGCCTGATGGTCAGGCAATTCGCGGGCGGCGCGCGCGATCGCGTCCGGCGCGAGCCGTTGCAGGAAGCCGGTGTCTTGCACGCGCTCCGGTTTCAGATCCAGCAGATCGATGCTTTCGATCCCGCAGACGCCGCAGCCGGTACGCCCGGCGAGCGCGCGGCGCTTTTCCTTGAGTGCGACGAACGCCTGCTGCACCACCTGCAACTGCACCTCGGCATGCGGCAATTCGTCGTCGTCATGCAGTTCGACCTCGATGTCCTGAATGTCGCTGCCGCGCTCCACGATCCCTTCCGAAATGGCGAATCCCACTGCAAACGCCTCCAGATCGCGCGGTGTGCACATCATCACGGCGTGCGAAATGCCGTTGAAGACGAGCGCGACCGGCCACTCCTGACCGACGTGGTCCGTCACGGTTTCGACCGCCGCGCCGCGATGCCGCCGCACCGGGCGTTCCACGGCGCCGGGCTGGCCGGCTGTTTCCTGATCGTTCAAGCGAAGTCACTCCTTTGTCATGCTGCGCGCGCACCTGTCGGTTGGGGCGCACTGCGGTCAACCCATGCCGCCGCCGCAAGAATAAGGTTCTAAAATACCCCAAGCTGGGCTTGCGTGTTGCCGGCGATCCAGGAGGGACACTGTCATGGGACTCAACGAAGCACCGATTCTGTTCAACTTCGAGGTCCAGTCTTCGGAGAATTTCACCTACATTCCGATGTCGGTGCGCTTCAATCTCGACCGTTTCGGGCTGCGCATCACGCTCGCGCAGTGGCAAATGCTGCCGCTCGAAGACCGCAAGTTGCTGGCGCGCTTTCCCGTCGAAGAGGACGTGGAGATCGAACCGAACTTCGATCACGCCTTATTCGAAATGCTGCGCACCCACGCGAACGTCGAGCCGGAGTGGTTCACGCCCGAGGACGCGCCGGCCTGGCGCCGCACGGATAGCGTGCCGGACGGCGTCGCGAAGCAGGCGCAGCTGGCAGGTCTCGTTGCGCCGGGTATCGCGCAGTGGGCCGAACTCGCTCCGTTCAAGCGCTACGTGCTCGCCAAGCTGTCCCGCAAGCAGGAGGTCAACCACGACTTCGTCCCGGCCATGAAGGAATTTGGCGCGGCCGGCTAGGCGCGGCCGGCTAGGGCGGCCGGCTAGGTGCGGCCAGCCAGCTTTATTTCATTCACACCCCTCAATTTGTTCCGAACGCTGCCGTTATCCATGGGTTGGCGGGTAAAGTGACCCGCCCCGATACGGCCCGGCGCACCGAGATCGACCGCGCGCTCCCGCCCGCAGAACGACTGACGTTCGGAACCCATGACTCCTCTTTTATCGAAGCGGCTGCTGATCAACCTCGCGGTTGTCGCCGCGGCGGTCGGCGCGAACGCGTTCGTCGCCTACACGCAGATTTGCGGTCAACGCGACGCCGACGCGCGCATGCTGCGCTCGGCGAGCGTGCGCCAGAACCTCGACGCCTACCATGCGGCGCTTGGCGGCGGCCTTGCCGCGCTCGGCCGCTTCGAGGCGTCGGGCGAGGCCGCGCCGGCCAGCGCCGCCACGGCCATGAGCGCGAGGCTCGGGGTTCTTGAGCGCGACCTGCGCGTGGAGCTTGCCGGCGAACCCGCCATGCTTGACGCGCTCGCCAAGGTGGCCGCCGACAGTCATGCGCTGCAACACGATATCGACGACGCGCTGGCGAGGAGCGCCCAGACCGAGCCGGATGCGTCGCGGGCGTGGGCAGCCTCGGCCTACACCCATCTCGGGCTTGGCCTGAATCGTGTCGAAGCCGCGCTGGCCGCGCTGCGCGGCGAGGAGAACCGGGCCTTGCAGGTGTCGCTCGCGGCGTCGGCCAGCGAAACCCAGCGGGCAATGTTCCTGCTGATCGTGACCATGCTGACCGGCAGCGTGCTGCTGATCTTCACGTTCGGCGCCCGCGAAAACAGCGCGCGTGAGAAGCTGCGCGTGGTGCGCGCGCTTGGCCGCAACGACGAGCGCTTTCGCGGCCTGTTCGACGATCATCCGGTGCCGATGTACATCTTCGAACATGAGACGCTGCGCTTTCTCGCCGTCAACGCCGCCGCGATCAAGCAATACGGTTACACCGAGAGCGAATTTCTCGGCATGACGATCCGGGCGATTCGGCCGAACACCGAAGTCGCGCGTCTCGAGTCGCATCTGCAGCGCAGCAGCGACGGGGCGTCGCGCGGCCGTATCATGGCGGGCATCTGGCATCACCGGCGCAAGGACGGCTCGACCATCAGCGCCGACATCTCGTATCACGCGCTGAGCTTCATGGGCCGCCCGGCGTTCTTCGTGCTGGCCGACGACGTCACCGACCAGATCAACGCCGAAGCCGAGGCGCAGCGCTCGAACCAGATGCTCGAAGCGGTGATCGACAACATCCCGCAGCGCATTTTCTGGAAGGACATGGAGTCGCGCTATCTCGGCTGCAACATGGCGTTCGCGCGCGATGCGGGGCTCGCGTATCCCGAGCAGGTGGTCGGCAAGAGCGATTCCGACATGCCGTGGCGCGACTTTGCGAACCTGCTGAACGACCATGACAAAGAGGTGGTGAGCACCGGCGTGCCGAAGATGAACTTCGAAGTCGATCTGGTGATCGACGGCGTGCATCGCACCACCGTCACGAGCAAGCTGCCGTTTACCGATGGTGACGGCCGCGTGATCGGCGTGCTCGGTTCCTACACGGACATCACCGAGCGCAAGCGTGCCGATCTGGCTTTGCGTCTGCAAAGCCGCGCGCTCGACGCCAGCGTCAACGCGATTCTGATCACCGCGCCGTCGCCGTCCGGCAATCTGATCGAATACGTGAACCCGGCGTTCACGCGCATCACCGGCTACGACGCGGCCGAGGTGATCGGCCACGATTGCCGCGTGCTGCAGCGCGACGACCGCGATCAGGAAGGCGTCGCGCTGATCCGTCAGGCGCTGACGGCCAACCGCGAAGCGAGCGCGGTGGTGCGTAACTACCGCAAGGACGGCGCGCTGTTTTGGAATCAGCTCTTTATCGCGCCGGTGCCGAACACCGAAGGCGTGACCACGCATCACATCGGCGTGATCAACGACGTGACCGATCTGATCCGCTATCAGGAGCAGCTTGAATACCAGGCCAACTACGACAGCCTGACGCGCCTGCCCAACCGCAATCTGCTGCGCGACCGTCTGCAGCATGCGCTGATCGTCGCGCAGCGGCATCACAAGGGCGTCGCGGTGGTGTTCATCGATCTGGACGGCTTCAAGAACGTCAACGACAGCCTCGGCCACAGTGTCGGCGACCGGCTGCTGAGCGTGGTCGCCGAGCGCCTCGCGCGCTGCACGCGCACGAGCGACACGGTGGCGCGCCACGGCGGCGACGAGTTCGTGATCGTGATGACCGATACCGTCGACGAACAGTCGCTGATCGCGTGGATGGAGCGCGTGCGCGCGTCGATCTCCGAGCCCGTGTGGCTCGACGGCACCGAGTTGTATGTCGGCTGCAGCATGGGTGCGAGCCTGTTCCCGCAAGACGGCGAGGATGCCGAAACGCTGATGAAAAAGGCCGACCTCGCGATGTATCGCGCGAAGGACATGGGCCGCAACACGTTCCAGTTCTATCAGCCGGAGATGAACGCGAGCGCGGGCGCGCGCCTGAATCTCGAACGGCGTTTGCGCCGCGCGTTGCGCGACAATGAGTTCCTGTTGCATTACCAGCCGCAGGTGGACATCGAGAGCGGGCAGATTGTCGGCACCGAGGCGCTGGTGCGCTGGCGCGATCCGGAGGTCGGTCTGATTGCGCCGTCGTCATTCATTCCGGTCGCGGAAGAAAGCGGGCTGATCGGGCCGCTCTCCGAGTGGGTGCTGCGCGAGGCATGCCGTCAGAACAAGGCCTGGCAGGATGAAGGCTTGCCGCCTGCGCGGGTCTCGGTGAATCTCTCGGCGCGGGTGTTCCAGCAGCGCGACATTGCCAAGCTGGTAATGCAGGTGCTGGCCGAGACCGGCCTCGAGCCGCAATATCTGGAGCTCGAGCTGACTGAAAGCACCATCATGCGCAACGCGGAAGAAGCGGTGTCGATGCTCAACGAACTGCACGCGCTTGGCATCGGCCTTGCCATCGACGACTTCGGTACCGGCTATTCGAGCCTCAGCTATCTGAAACGCTTCCCGGTGGACCGTCTGAAGATCGACCGCTCGTTTGTCTCCGACATCGGCGTGTCCGGCGACGACGAGACGATCACTTCGGCGATCATCGCGCTCGCGCATTCGCTGAAGCTGCAGGTGATTGCCGAAGGGGTGGAGACGTCCGCGCAACTCGACTTCCTGAAGGAGCGCGCGTGCGACGAGATGCAGGGTTTCTATTTTGCGAAGCCGCTCTCGACCGACGCGATCTCCGAGCTGCTGCAAGGCGGTGTGGGGCGGGAGCTGGCGACGGTCTGAGCGCCCGCCGCCGGCACGTTTACTCCGCGGGTGTGCTCAGGAACACCGGCAGGCGTTCCGCCAGCTCGGAAAACGCCTGCAAGCGCGGGTGGTCCGCCTTGCTGACGATCTCCGGCAACATCATCTGCGTGAAGTACCAGGCGACTGCCACGGTGACGTGCGAAGCGTCGAACTGATCGGCCTCCTTCGGCAACGTGGCCGTGGCGAGGTCGCGTTCGAGTTCGGCATAAGCGGTCAGCAACTGGGTGGTGACTCGCTCCACCCACGGCTCGTGCTGCTTCTCCACCGGCCGTAGAGTGCGTTCGTAGACGATCTGCACGGATTTCTCGCACGCGGCGAGCGCAAGGCCGTTGAGACGGGCGGCGCGCAGTGCGTCGTCGGGACGCGTCGGGAAAAGCCCCTGTTCCGGACCGGCGAGCGTGGCGAGGTACTGCAGGATCACCGAGGAATCCATCACCAATTGGCCGTTGTCGGCGATCAACGTCGGCGCCTTGACGACGGGGTTGATGCTGGCGAACTGGTCATAGGTGCGGAACACCGAGATCGACTCGTGTTCGAAATCGACTTTCAGCAATTTGAGGCAGATAGCGACTCGTCGCACGTAGGGCGAATCCAGCATACCGATCAGTTTCATCTGTTTCCCGTTAGAACGTTGATCATGGCGCGCCCGAGTCCACGTGGGCGCCTCGTCATCTGCTTACCGCAAGCCGCTTAGTCCAGCACAGGCAGCGCGCGCGGGCGCCGGTCGCTGTCGGTGGCGACGTAGGTCAGCGTGGCCTCGGTGACCTTCACGAGATCTTCGGTCAGGCTCATGCGCTGCGCGTAGACCTCGACTGACACGGTGACCGACGTATTGCCCGTCTTGACGATATCCGCGTAGAAGCTCAGCAGATCGCCGACGAACACCGGCTGCTTGAACACGAACGAGTTGACCGCGATGGTCGCCACCCGCCCGTTGGCGCGGCGGCTTGCCGGAATCGAGCCGGCAATGTCCACTTGCGCCATGATCCAGCCGCCGAACACGTCGCCGTGGACGTTCGCGTCCGATGGCTGCGGCACGACCCTCAGCGCACAGTGCTTTTGCGGAAGTTGAAGAATATTGGTCATTGGGGGCACTCTTGACAGACGTAGGGGCTCGACCGGCACGCGGGGCGCTTCATGACTATGTGCTGCCATGTGCTGCCCGCGGCGGGGGAGCCATGAAAAGTCACGAATAGTCACGAACAGCGGCGCCAGCCGGCTTCTGCGACAATAGAACGATCAGGAATTGTACGGGAAAGCGCCCAGCCGGGTCGCGCGATAACCAACGGTGTGCCGCGGGTGTGCCGCCCCGGCATGCCGCGCTCGACGCGCCGCTGCGAACTCCGTCGCTTCCATTTTCTCCCCAGCCGACCCCATGCGCCGCACGCCCGCCTCCGAACCCTCGCCGATTTCCACCCAGCCGCGCAACGACTGGCAGACCATCCTGTCGCTGCTGCCCTATCTCGCCACGTACAAATGGCGCGTTATCTTCGCGCTGAGCTGCCTGATCGGCGCGAAGGTCGCCAACCTCGGCGTGCCGATCGTGATGAAGCGGATCGTCGACAGTCTCGCCTCGGTGCAGCATCTCACCGCGCTCGGGCGGGCTCACGACTCACCGGGTATCGTATTGCTGGGCGGCGTCGGCCTGCTGGTGGTCGCGTACGCGGTGGTGCGGCTGTCCACATCGCTCTTTACCGAGCTGCGCGAAATACTCTTTTCGAAGGTGACCGAAAGCGCGGTGCGGCAACTGGCGCTGAAAGTGTTCCGCCATCTGCATGGGCTGTCTTTGCGCTTTCATCTGGAACGGCAGACGGGCGGCATGTCGCGCGATATCGAACGCGGCACGCGCGGCATCACGCAACTGATCTCTTACTCGCTTTACAGCATTCTGCCGACGCTCGTCGAAGTCGGACTCGTGCTCGGCTTTTTCGTCGTCAAATATGAGGCGTACTACGCGGTCGTCACGTTTATCGCGCTCGCCGTGTACATCGTATTCACCGTGAAGGTGACGGAGTGGCGCACGCATTTTCGCCGCACCATGAACGATCTCGATTCAAAGGCAAATTCGCGCGCGATCGATTCTCTGCTGAACTACGAGACCGTCAAGTATTTCGGCAACGAAGAATGGGAAGCGCACCGCTACGACGAGAACCTCAAGCGCTATCGCACGGCGGCGATCAAGTCGCAGCGCTCGCTGTCGGCGCTGAACTTCGGCCAGCAGGCGATCATCGGCACGGGGCTCGTGTTCATCCTGTGGCGCGCCACTCAGGGTGTGATGGCGGGGCGCCTCACGCTCGGCGATCTGGTGCTGATCAACACGTTCATGCTGCAGCTTTATATTCCGCTGAATTTTCTCGGCGTGGTGTATCGGGAACTCAAGCAAAGCCTCACCGACATGGACCGCATGTTCACGCTGCTCGGCGCCGCGCAGGAAGTGCCCGATTTGCCGAATGCGCCCGCGTTGCTGGTGCGCGGCGCGCAGGTGCGCTTCGAGCGGGTGAACTTCAGCTATGAGCCGGCGCGCCAGATTCTGCACGACGTGAGCTTCACGATTCCGGCGGGCACCACCACCGCGGTGGTCGGCCACAGCGGCTCGGGCAAGTCGACACTCGCCCGGCTGATGTTCCGCTTCTACGATCTGGATCGCGCGACGGGCGGTGCGATCACCGTCGACGGTCAGGATATTCGCGACGTCACGCAGGATTCGCTGCGGGCGTCGATCGGCATCGTGCCGCAGGACACGGTGCTGTTCAACGATTCGATCTACTACAACATCGCCTACGGCCGGCCATCGGCGACGCGCGACGACGTGATCGCGGCGGCGCGCGCGGCGCATATTCACGATTTCATCGAAGGACTGCCGAAGGGCTATGAGACGCCCGTGGGTGAGCGTGGCCTGAAATTGTCCGGCGGCGAAAAACAGCGCGTGGCGATTGCACGGACCATCCTCAAGAATCCGCCGATCCTGTTGTTCGACGAAGCCACCTCCGCGCTCGATTCGCGTTCGGAGCGCGCCATCCAGCACGAACTCGATCAGATCGCCCGCGAGCGCACCACGCTGATCATCGCGCACCGTCTTTCCACGGTGGTGCACGCGCAGCAGATCATCGTGATGGACAAGGGGCGCATTGTCGAGCGCGGCACGCATGCGGAACTGCTGCAAGCGAATGGATTATTCGCGCAGATGTGGGCCTTGCAGCAGCAGCGCGCGGCCGAAGCGCCGGAGTCGCCCGAGTCGCCGGAAGCGGTCGGCGCGGGCGAGGGCGAGGGCGGCAAATAAGCAAGCAAAAAACGCCCGAATAAGCGGGCAATGAGCAGACGGCGTGCGGTGTTGTCAAGGCGCCGCTCCAATGCATGTTGCCCGCCTTCAGCGTTCCATCAAGTGCAGATCCAGCGCGCCCAACTGCGCCGGCGTGCCGACGTTCTCCCACCAGCCCTCGTACAACTCGCCGCTCGCGAGACCGCGTGTGATCGTATCGCGGTAGTAAGGCGTGAGCGCACGCCGAGTGCCGCGCGGCAGATCGCGAAACATGCGGGTGTCGTAGAGGCCGATGTTGCCGAAGGTGAAGCGCGGCTCGCCATCGAGTGACAGCGCGCCGTCCACCAGGCCGAAGTCACCAGCCGGATGAAACGCCGGGTTCGGCACCATCACCAGATGCATGCCCGGCTCGGGCAAGGCCGCGAGTTTCTCCGCGCGGGCATTCAAGGCGGCGTAGTCGAACTCGGCATAGACGTCGCCGCTGACGGCGACGAACACCTCGCTCGTGCCGTTGTCTTCCAGCAGCGGCAACGCCTGCACGATGCCGCCCGCCGTTTCCAGCGCCTCGTGTTCGGCTGAGTAGCGCAACTCGACCTGCCAGCGCGAACCGTCGCCGAGCGTGGCCTCGATCTGCTCGCCGAGCCATGCGTGATTGATCACGATGGTGCGAAAGCCCGCCTGCGCGAGGCGTTCGATCTGCCAGACGATCAGCGGCTTGCCGCCCACTTCGAGCAACGGCTTGGGGCACGTGTCAGTCAGCGGACGCATGCGTTCGCCGCGTCCCGCGGCGAAAATCATCGCTTTCTTCAGAGGCATCGTCATGGTCAGAAGGTGTAGCCGACTTCGTTCGCACGGCCTTCGAGTTCGTCGAGCAGTTTCGCGAACGGACGCAGCGGCGCGTAGCGTTCGGCGACCTTGCGCGCATAGCCGGTGAAACGCGGCAGATCCTTCATGTAATGCGGCTTGCTATCGCGGTAGTTGATCCGGCAGAACAGCCCCAGCACCTTGATGTGCCGCTGCAGGCCCATCCACTCGATCTGGCGGTAGAACTCGCCGAAATCGGGATCGACCGGCAGGCCGGCTTTTTTCGCCCGTTCCCAGTAGTACACGAAGCAATCCAGTTCGAACTCCTCGTCCCAGCTCAGGAATGCGTCGCGTAGCAGTGAGGCGACGTCGTAGGTAATCGGGCCGTAGACCGCGTCCTGGAAGTCCAGCACACCAGGATTGACCGGATTCGGCTCGCCGGCGAGCATCAGATTGCGCGGCATGAAATCGCGCAGCATGAACACCTGCGGCTGCGCGCGGGCGCTGGCGATCAGCAGCGCAAAGGTGCGGTCCAGCACGCCACGGGTGGTTTCGTCCACCTCCCGGCCCAGATGCCGGCCCAGATACCACTCCGGCAGCAACTCCATCTCGCGGCGCAGGAAGGCTTCGTCGAACGGCGGCAGCACGTCTTCGCGCGACGTGATTTGCCAGCGGATCAGCGCGTCGAGCGCGTCGCGCATCAGCGTGCGGGCGCGGCGCGGGCCGCCCTCGCTTTGGTCTTGCGCTTCGGTCAGCGCGCCGAGGTAGGAGGCGGTGCCCAGATCGGTGACGAGCATCAGCCCGGCGTCGAAATCGACCTCCAGCACGCGCGGCACATGCACGCCGGCGGCGTCGAGCAACTGCGCGACCTGCACAAATTCGCGGCACTTTTCGGGCGGCGGGGCGTCGACTGCGATCAGCGTGCCGGTGTTTTCGCCTTCCGCCGCCTTACCGGCGAGCCGGAAATAGCGGCGGAAACTGGCGTCGGACGAGGCCGGAACAAGGGTATCGAGCTCGAGCGCATGGCGCGCCGCATGGCCTTTCAGCCAGGCTTTGAGCAGTTCGAGACGGGTATCGGTGGAATTTTGGGAAGGAGGGAGCGTCATGAAAAGCGGCAGCAAATTCTTGGGGGCAACGTCTTGCCATATAATACCCCACGACTTTTTTGACGCGACTCACGCCAGCTTTCGCGTATTCCGCTTTACCGCCCGCCTCATCGTTCGGCAGATTTTCAATATTGATGTACAGCCGACTGTCACGGTCGGGTGTGCGGGCGGTGGATCGTGACTGCAAAAGCTGACGGACGGGCCGATTCGCCAAACGATACATGCCGCCTAGACAGCTTTCCCAAACGACACCCTCTTGTGCCAAAGAGCCGCGCAAAAGGCGGCTCGTCGCGGCGTTGATCGCCGCTCCGGGCCTGATGCCCGCGCTTGCGCACGCCCAGCTGGTGGGGGAAGCCGCGCAGCCGCAGCCTATCGACGCGCCCTGGGGCATGCAGCTTGCTCCGCAGCTCGAAGAACATCCGCTGCAGTCGGGCCAGAAGCCGGCCACCTTCGTGCTCGGCGACACGACCAGCGGCACGACCGATCAGGACCTGGCCGCCAAGGGCTCCGCCGAGGTGCGCCGCAATACGTTCGTGATCAAGGCCGACGCGCTGCATTACGATCAGGACACGGACATGGCCGACGCATACGGCCAGGTTCACCTGAACAACAATGGCGCCACGTTTGCCGGACCGGAAGCGCACATGCGCGTGGATTCGAGCGAGGGCTTCATGACCGCGCCGAAGTACCACTTCACCGTGACCGGCGGCTCGGGCAGCGCGGAGCGCGTCGACCTGCTCGACAACGAGCGTTCGGTCTTCACGAAGGGGACCTACACGGCCTGCGCCTGTGTGGACGACCCGGCCTGGTATATCAAGGGCAGCGAGTTCGATTTCGACACCGGCGCGGACGAAGGCGTAGCCTACAACGGCGTGCTGTTCTTCCAGGGCGTGCCGGTGTTCGCCTCGCCGTGGCTGTCGTTCCCGCTGTCGGGCGAACGGCGCAGCGGGCTGTTGCCGCCCACGTTCTCGCTGAGTTCGTCGAACGGCTTCGAACTGTCGGTACCGTATTACTTCAACATCGCGCCGAATCGCGATCTGACTCTCACGCCGCGTCTGATCTCCAAGCGCGGCGTGCAGACGCAGGCGTCATACCGTTATCTGTCGCCCACGTATTCCGGCTCGATCACCGGCGAGTTTTTGCCGGACGACCACCTGACCAAGACCAACCGCTACGCGCTGTACATCCAGCACAACCAGAACTTCGGCAACGGGTTCGGCGGCTACATCTACTACAACAAGGTTTCGGACAACACGTATCCGGAAGACCTGTCGTCGTCGGTCAATCAGTTCATGAACGGCACCCAGCTCCTGTATCAGCAGGAAGCCGGGTTGACCTACAACAACGGGCCGTGGTCGGTGCTCGCGCGCGAACAGCACTGGCAGACGCTGGCGCCTTCAACGGCGCCGTATGGCCGCGAGCCGCAGTTGAACGTGAAGTACGCGAAGTACAACATCGGCGGCTTCGACTTCGGCACGGAAGCCGACTACACGAATTTCCGCATCACCACCGCGGACACCACCGAAGGTCAGCGGGTGCTGTTCAACCCGTACCTGTCGTATTCGCTGGTCGGGCCGGGCTACTTCGTCACGCCGAAGGTGCAGTGGCACTTCGCGTCGTACGACCTGAACCACATCAGCAGCACCACGGCGCCCGGAACGCCGAAGAATTTCACCGAATCGATCCCAACCTTCACGTTCGACACCGGGCTGATCTTCGACCGTTCGGTGCGGGTCTTCGGCCAGGACTACATCCAGACGCTCGAGCCGCGCCTGTACTACGTGTACACGCCGTTTCGCAACCAGGAGGCCGCGCCGCTCTTCGACACTGCCGAGTCCGACTTCGGGCTGGCGGAGATCTTCACGCCGAACACCTTCGTCGGCAACGACCGGATTGCGGACGCGAACCGTCTGACGGCGGCGATCACCACGCGCTTCATCAACCCGGCCACGGGCGACGAACGCGCGCGCTTCGTGATCGCGCAGCAATACTACTTCCAGGATCAGCGCGTCACGCTCACGCCGACCGAGACCAGCACGCAGGCCACTCACTCGGACCTGATTCTGGGTGCGTCACTGAAGCTCGGCGCCGGTTTCGCTTCGGAAACGGCGTTCCAATATAATGCGGACAACAACCAGTTGGCGAAGACGAGTGTCGGCTTCGGCTTCAGTCCGGCGAGCGGCAAGGTGGTCAATGTCGCGTATCGCTACACGCGCGCAACCGCGACGCTGGGCAACCAGCCGATCAACCAGGTGCTGATTTCGGGCCAATGGCCGCTGTCGCACCGGGTGTTCGGCGTCGGGCGGTTCAACTACGACCTGGGCGGACATAAGATCGTCGACGGCCTGGTCGGCCTGCAATACGACGCCGACTGCTGGACGCTTGGCGCCGGTATTCAGCGCTATGCCAACGGTGTGAACACGTCGTCGCAGAATCAGTCGAGCACGCGCTTCCTCATGCAGCTGACCTTCAAGGGCCTGTCGAGCGTCGACAACGGACTGATGACCGCGTTCCGCAGCAGCATCGCGGGCTATACGCCGCTGCCGCCGCCACCGCCGCCCGAAGCGCGATTCACCAATTACGAATGACGTGAGCCCGATCGCGATCATTTATAGAGTGCGAAAAGACGGGCCAGGCGTGCCCGACATCATTGGAGTATCTGTGGCAATCATGAAAAAGTTTCGCTTGGCAACGCTCGCGGCCGGTCTTGCAGCCGCGGCGTCTTTCCTGTCGGTGGCGCCCGTGCAGGCGCAGGCCTTGGGCAGCAATAGCGGCCAGACGGTCGACACCATTGCCGCAGTGGTCAACAACGGTGTCATTACGCGGCGTGAGCTCGACGAGCGCATCGGCCTGATCACGCACCGCCTGAACCAGCAGAACGCGCCGGTCCCGCCGATGGACCAGCTGCGCCAGCAGGTGCTCAACCAGATGGTGCTGGAACGCATCCAGCTGCAGAAGGCGAAGGAAGACGGCATCAACATCGACGACGCCACCGTGCAAAGAACGCTCGAGCGGCTCGCGCAAGCCAACAATCTGTCGCTCGAAATGTACCGCGCGCGGATCGAGGCGCAAGGCGTGCCCTGGGCCACGTTCACGAGCGACGCGCGTACCGAACTCACGCTCTCGCGCCTGCGCGAGAAAGAAGTGGACAGCAAGGTCACGGTGTCGGATGCCGAAGTCGCGAACTACATCGCCAGCCAGCGTGGCCCGAACGCCGGCCAGACGAGCGACCTGCATATGCAGCACATTTTCCTGAAGGCGCCGCTGAACGCGTCGGAGACGGATATCGAAGCGGCCCAGAAAAAGGCCCAGGCCCTGCTGGCCGAAGCCAAGGGCGGCGGCAACTTCGAGAAGCTCGCGAAGGCCAATTCGCAGGCTCCGGACGCGTCGAAAGGTGGCGATCTGGGCTTCACGCCGCCTTCCAAGCTGCCGCCTGAATTCGTCAAGGCCGCGTCCAACATGCGGCCGGGCGAGGTCGATGCTGATCTGATCCGCACCAACGACGGTGTCGAAATCGTGCGTCTGGTGGACCGCCGCTCGGGTCAGGGCACGAGCGCGGATGCGCCGAAGCTCGTGCAAACGCACGTGCGCCACATCCTGCTGCGCGTCGGCGACGGCATGTCGGAGCCGCAGGCGCGTCAGAAGCTGCTGGAAATCAAGAATCAGATCGCCGCGGGCGGTGACTTCGCGAAATTCGCGCGCACCTACTCGCAAGACGGCTCTTCGACGCAAGGCGGCGACCTCGGCTGGATCAGCCCGGGCGAGACGGTGCCGGAATTCGAACGCGCCATGAACAACCTGCAGGACGGCCAGATCAGCGACCCGGTCCGCAGCGAATACGGTTATCACCTGATTCAGGTGCTGGGCCGCCGCGAAGCGGAAGGCTCGGTCTCGCAGCAAATGGATCTGGCGCGTCAGGCCATCGGTCAGCGCAAGGCGGAACAGGCTTACGCCGACTGGCTGCGCGAACTGCGCGACACCGCGTACGTCGAAGTGAAACCCACTCTGTCGATCTCGCAATAACTGTCATGACCGCCGCCGCCCTGTCCGCCAACCCACCGCTGCAGATCGCGATCACGACCGGCGAGCCCGCCGGCGTCGGTCCCGAACTGACGGCGCAGGCGCTGGCCGGCGCGGCGGCGCATTGGCCCGGCGCGGAGTTCACCGTGCTGGGCGACGCAACGCTGCTCGCCACGCGCGCGGGCGCCGTGGGCGTCGATTGGGCCGCGCTGCTGGCGCACGGCAAGCGCGTGCGCGTGGAACACCGGCCGCTCGGCGCGCCCTCCGTGGCGGGTAAGCTGAATGCGGCCAACGGCCGCTATGTGCTCGATCTGCTCGACACCGCGATCGACGGCGCCGTGGCCGGCACGTTCGACGCGATCGTCACCGCGCCGCTGCAAAAGAGCACCATCAACGACGCGGGCGTGCCGTTCACCGGTCACACCGAATATCTGGCCGAGCGCACCCATACGCCGCAGGTGGTGATGATGCTGGCCGGCACCGGCAAGCGTCCGTTGCGCGTTGCGCTCGCGACCACCCATCTGCCGCTCAAGGATGTCTCCGCCGCGCTGTCGATTGACGGCATTCTCGAGACGCTGCGGATCATCGATCATGATTTGCGGCACCATTTCGGCTTGCCGGCGCCGCGCATTCTCGTGACTGGCCTGAACCCGCACGCGGGCGAAAACGGTTATCTGGGCCGCGAGGAAATCGAGGTCATCACGCCGGCGCTGAAGCTCGCGAACGATCAAGGCATCGACGCGCGCGGCCCGTACCCGGCCGACACGCTGTTCCAGCCGCGTTACCTCGAGCAGGCCGACTGCGTGCTGGCCATGTTCCACGACCAGGGCCTGCCGGTGCTGAAATATGCCACGTTCGGCGAAGGCATCAATATCACGCTGGGTTTGCCGATCATCCGTACCTCGGTCGATCACGGCACCGCGCTCGATCTGGCCGGCACCGGCCGCGCCGACGCGGGCAGCCTGATTGCCGCGATCGACACGGCAGTGTCGATGGCGCGGCACCGTCGCGGCGGCTGACTCGGCGCTGTCGCGCGGCACGTTTCTTTTCTTAAGCAGTTCTCTTTCTTAGCGTTTTTCTGATGTCCACCAGCAGACAGCAACAGGGCCGGCACCAAGGTCATATCGCGCGCAAGCGTTTCGGTCAGAACTTTCTGGTCGACCTGGGCGTGATCGATTCGATCGTCGATGTCATCCGGCCGCAGCGCGGCGAACGCATGGTCGAGATCGGGCCGGGCCTCGGCGCGCTCACCGAACCGCTGATCGAGCGTCTGGCGACGCCCGAGTCGCCCCTGCACGCCGTCGAACTGGATCGCGATCTGATCGGCCGCCTGAAGACCAAATTCGGCGACCTGCTCGAACTGCATGCGGGCGACGCGCTCGCGTTCGACTTCGGCTCGCTCGCCGCACCCGGCGCGCCTGGTGATAAGGCGTCGCTGCGCATTGTCGGCAATCTGCCGTACAACATCTCGAGCCCGCTGCTGTTCCACTTGACCACGTTCGCGCATTGCGTGATCGATCAGCACTTCATGCTGCAGAACGAAGTGGTCGAGCGGATGGTGGCGGAGCCGGGCACCAAGGCATTCAGCCGTCTTTCGGTGATGCTGCAATACCGCTACTCGATCGACAAACAGCTCGACGTGCCGCCCGAAGCATTCCAGCCGCCGCCAAAGGTCGATTCGGCAATCGTGCGGATGATTCCGTACGAACTGCACGAGTTGCCGCAAGTGGACGAGCGCGTGCTTGGCGAAGTTGTGACGGCGGCGTTCTCGCAGCGCCGCAAGATGTTGCGCAACACGTTGGCCGCGTTCCGCGATTCAGTGGATTTCGAGGCGATCGGCTTCGATCTGCAGCGCCGGGCCGAAGACGTGCCGGTCGCCGAATACGTGCGCGTCGCGCAGATCGTGGCGGGCCAGTCCTAAGTTCAGTCCTAAGCCGTCACGCGCTTTGCCGGTGCGTTGACCAGCGCAATGCCCGTCAGCACCAGCAGCGCAGCGATCAGAAAGCGCAGGCTGAACGATTCACCGAGCAGCAGCACGCCGAAAGTCACGCCGAATAGAGGTGTGAGAAACGAGAACACCGACAGGCGCGAGGCGATATAGCGCGTCAGCAGCCAGAACCACACCAGATAGCTGACGAACGCCACGATCACCGCCTGATACGCGAGGCTCGCCACCGCCAGCGGCGTGACGGTTTCCACGCGCGCCTGGCCAAGCGCCAGTGCCAGCGCGAGCAGCACGACCGCCGATACCGTCAATTGATAGAACAAGGTCTTGCTGGCGCTCGAATGGGCGAGGCGCGTGCCGCGCACCACCACCGTGGTCGCGGCCCACGCGACGCCGGCCAGCACACCGAGTGCGTCGCCGGCCACGCCTGCCAACGTGGAGTCTTGCGCAGGGTGGCCGTGCAGGAAGCCGTCCGCGAAGGCTAGCGCCATACCCGCGAACGCGACGGTGATGCCGAGCCATTGAATCCGCCGCATGCGCTCGCCGTCGACGAACCAGTGCAGGCCGAGCGCCGTAAAGCACGGCGCGGTGTACAGGAACACTGCCATGCGCGAGGCGCTGGTCAGCGTCAGGCCGAGAAAAATGCACACGAACTCCGCCGCGAACAGCACGCCCGCGAGCAGGCCTGCGCCGAGGGTGCCGTCGTCGCGAAAGAGCGGTGTGCCGCGCGAACGAGCCCAACCCCACACCAGCACCGCAGCGATCGCCGAACGCAAGCCAGCCTGAAAGACGGGCGGCAAGGCCGTGTTGGTACTTTTGATCGCGACCTGCTGGAGACCCCAGATCGCGCACAAGCCGATCATCAACAGAATGGCGAAGCTATCCGGCGCGCGGCGCGCGGGCAGGGCGGTGGTGCTCATGGGCGAGATGGTGGCGGGATGGTGGCGAAATGAGCCCATACGATAGCAAACCTGCCCGCCGCGCCAACCGATGACCCCACCGCTTACGCGTGCTTCTTACAGGTTGCAAGCGCTTTGCTGACTAATTGACACCTGAGCGACACCTAAGCAACACCTAAGTCAGACTAATTCCTAACTAGTCCTATTTCGCGCTAAGGTGCAGCCACAGTGTTTCGTCAGCACAATCGCGCGCACGTGCCGGATTGATCGATGTGCGACGCCCAGACATACGAACTCTTTCCGCGCAACGCGGAGCCTGAACGAGGAGATGGTATGAAGCACGTAGGCAGGTGGACCGTGGCTGCGGCATTGGCGTCAT
This sequence comes from Paraburkholderia sp., assembly GCA_036383775.1. Lineage (GTDB taxonomy): Bacteria > Pseudomonadota > Gammaproteobacteria > Burkholderiales > Burkholderiaceae > Paraburkholderia. Next base: position 42,726 of record DASVNP010000086.1, read on the forward strand.
CGTGGTGTCACATGGCATACGCGCAGTCGAGCGTGACGCTGTACGGCGTGGTCGACGAAAGCGTGCGCTATCTGACCCACGCGAACCAGGCAGGCGACTCGTCGGTCGGCCTCGGCACCGGCGGCATGACGCAAAGCCGCTGGGGCCTGAAAGGCGTCGAGGATCTTGGCGGCGGCTGGTCGACCTTCTTCAAACTCGAAAACCGCATCTACATCAATACCGGCCAAAGCGATCCCACTTTGCCGTTCTTCAACGAGGCGCAAATCGGCGTGCGCTCGGACTCTTTCGGCCAGGTGATTTTTGGCCGTCAGTACAACGTTGTGATCGAAGGCGTGACGGTGGCCGGCTACGGCAGCAATGCATGGATTCCGTACGACTTCAGCTTTCAGCCTGAAGTGACCATGACCGGCGGCATCTGGACCAGCAACCAGGTGCAATATCAGGCACGTTTTCACGGCTTCACCTTTGCGGCTGGTTACGCGTTCGGCGGCAACGCGGGCAATTCGTACGGCAGTCAGATCGGTGCGGCGGCCGCCTATAAGCCGGAAGGCGGACCGCTCAGTGTCGGCGGCGCGTACGAGGAGTCGAAAGATTCGATCAACGGCGCGGCCGCGAAGACGTGGACGTTCGGCGGCGCGTACACCTGGAACCTGACGCGTTTTTCCGCCGGCTACATTGTCAATCAGAACGACGCGGGCTTTTCGAACTTCGCCAACGGACCTTTCACCGCACCCGCGCTGGCGGCGCTCAAGTACACGGACTTTGCACGGCGCCGCATGATCATGGGGGGCATCACGCAGCAGGTCAGCAACAAGTGGCACTTCGCCGCGAACGTCTGGCGCACGTTGCAGGACGGCAAAACCGCCGCGCAGGACGGCTCCGCCTGGCAGTACCAACTGGTCGCCGATTACAACCTGTCGAATCGCACCGATATTTATCTCGAGGGCGATTACTCGCTGTATCGCGGTGATCTGATCGGCGCGCAGTTGCAGGGCGTCAACGGTGTCGGACTGGCTCAGAAGGGTTCGCAGATCGGCTTGATGGCAGGCGTGCGGCATCAGTTCTGAGTGCGTGTGGCTGAGTGTGCCTGGGTATGTAGACCGCGCTGCAACACCGCGTGATTCCGGGTACATTGACGGTCTCGTTACCACGCAACAGGGAGTGCGCCATGCGTCTGCTTCACACCATGCTCCGGGTCGGCGACCTGGACCGTTCGATCGCCTTTTACACCGAACTGCTCGGCATGAAACTGCTGCGCCGCGACGACTATCCGGAAGGCAAATTCACGCTGGCTTTCGTCGGCTATACGGACGAGCGCGACGGCACTGTCCTCGAACTGACACACAACTGGGACACGCCCGCGTATGACCTCGGCAGCGGCTTCGGCCACCTCGCCGTCGAAGTCGAAGACGCGTACGCCGCGTGCGAAAAGATCAAGGCTCAGGGCGGCACGGTCGTGCGCGAAGCCGGTCCGATGAAACACGGCACCACGGTGATCGCGTTCGTGACGGACCCGGACGGCTACAAGATCGAGTTCATCCAGAAGAAGAAATAACGCCGCAGCGGCGCGAGGTCCGGTAATGAATCACAGCAACCCCTACTTCAAGGAACTGGACGACATTCACCTCGAGATCCAGGCCCTGTTCAACGGTTCCGCGGATGAAGGCGCGTTGCAGCGAATCATGGCGCGCTTCGCTCCGCAGTTCACGCTGGTCATGACCTCCGGTGTCACGCTCGATCATGCCGGCGTGCGCGAGATTTTCTCGAAGCTGCACGGCGCGCGTCCGGGCTCACAAATCATGATTCGCGACCGGGAGATCGTTGCCGAGTATCCGTCAGGGGCGGTGGTGAAATATCGTGAGTATCAGCGCGACGACGCCGGCAACGCGAACGTGCGTCGTTCAACTGCGGTGATGGACCTCGACGCGCACGGCAAGGTGATGTGGCGTCATTTGCAGGAAACCTTCTGCGCGGAGTGAGCGCGAGGGAATGACAAGCCGGCGCCTGAGACGGCAGCACCGTCTGCCAGGCGCGAGGCTTTAAAGCGTCGGCAGCAATTCCGGCGGATGCGACTTCAACGTTTGCCGTGCTTCGCGGAATTCCGGGAAAATCGATTCGACCGTTTGCCAGAAGCGCGGGCTGTGATTCATTTCACGCAGATGCGCGAGTTCATGCGCGACGACGTAATCGATGATGGAAAGCGGGAAGTGAATCAGCCGCCAGTTCAGGCGAATCTTGCCGTCACTCGAACAACTGCCCCAGCGCGTGGCCGCTGAAGAAAGCGCATACGCGCGATAGTTCACGCCCAGCTTCTCCGCGTAAATCGCGAGGCGCTCGCCGAACAGGCGCTTCGCTTCGCCCTGCAGCCAGCCTTGCACGCGGTCCTTGATCTGCTGCGGGTCGGCCTGCAACGGCAGCGGCACTTGCAGCGCCGCATCGTCCGCGCTGAACGCGAGCGTGCCCTGCGGCGCGCCGAGCTTCACGCGCACCGGCTGCCCGAGATACGGCACTTCGGCGCCGTCTTTCCAGTCGACCTTCGGCAACGCGCGCTGCTCGACACGCGTCTGCCATTCGATCAGTTTCGTGAAAATCCAGCGCTGCTTTTCGGTGATCGCGGTTTCGATATCCGCGAGCGTGACCCAGCGCGGCGCGGTGATCGTCAGACCGGTGCTGTCGATTGCAAAACCGATCGAGCGGCGCGCCGAACGCTTGAGGACGTAATGCAGCGTGCGTGAGCCGATCGTGAGACTGCGCAGCTTGCTGCCGTCCGGCGCGAGCGGCACGGCCGGCTGCTGCCCAGCGGGCGAGTCTTGCGAAGCGCCAGATAAAGGCGCCGACGGTGAAGGGGACGACGACGTCGACCCCGGCTCGGCGAAGAGCGGGAGATCGAGCTGCCGGTTGTCGAGCGCCGCAGCGGGCTGCGACGTAGGAGACTTCTGCATCGGATTCGGCTTCGCGCAAATACGCCGTCGAGGGCGCGGGCGCGTCAGATTGGTGCGGCGGCGGAACCGCTTTCCGCCGCGCGGTACGCGGTAGGATCGATGCGCCGCATTTCAGCTTCGATCCACTGTTCGACGCGCGTGTTCACTTCATCGGGCGTGAGCCCCGTCGTGTCGATCGGCTTGCCGATCGACACTGTGACTATACCCGCATATTTGAGGAACGAGTTGCGAGGCCACACACGTCCTGCGTTGTGCGCGATCGGCACGACTGGCGCGCCGGTGGCAATCGCAAAACGCGCGCCGCCGGTTTTGTACTTGCCCTGCTTGCCGGTCGGCGTGCGCGTGCCTTCCGGAAACATGATCACCCACGCGCCTTCCGCCATGCGCGCCTTGCCTTGCTTGATGACCGATTCGAACGCGTACTTGCCTTCCTTGCGATCGATGTGAACCATCTTCAGCAAGCCGAGCGCCCAGCCAAAAAACGGCACGTAGAGCAGCTCGCGCTTGAACACGTAGCACATCGGCCGCGGCATCAGCGCCGGGAACGCCAGCGTTTCCCAGGCCGATTGATGCTTGGACAGCAGCACGGCAGGACCGTCGGGCAGATTCTCGAAGCCTTCGATGGTGTAGCGGATGCCGTTGAGCCAGCGCACGGTATGGAGGGTCGCGCGACACCAGCCGGCCGCCATCCAATAGCGCTTGTCGGCATGCAGGAACGGGAACGCGATGAAGCACGCGCAGGCGTACGGCACCGTGAACACCACGAAATAGATCAGCAGCAGCAGGGAACGAATGAAGCGCATCGGCGTGGTCAGTAAGGTTGGAGGGCGCGCGTGGTGTGCGTCACTCGTGAGCGTCGGCGAGGAAGTCGAGCGCGAACGCACGCAGGTCGTCGTGCACGATCGTGCCTTCGGGCAAGCCGCCGGCCGCGAGCGTCTTGCGGCCCTTGCCGGTCAGCACCAGATGAGTCGGATGGCCGAGCGCGGCGCCCGCTTGCAGGTCGCGCATGGCGTCGCCCACCACCGGAGTATGTTCCGGACCGACCTCGAAGCGTTCGGCGATCATCTTCAGCATGCCGGGCTTCGGCTTGCGGCACTCGCAATGATCTTGCGCCGTGTGCGGACAGAAGAACACCGCGTCGATACGCCCGCCGACCGCCGCGGCCATGCGATGCATTTTCAGATGCATCGCATTGAGCGCGTCCATGTCGAACAGGCCGCGGCCGATGCCCGACTGGTTCGTCGCGATCGCCACGCGATAGCCGGCCTGGTTCAGCCGCGCGATGGCTTCGAGCGAACCGGGCAGGGCGACCCATTCGTCCGGCGATTTGATGAACGCGTCGGAGTCGACGTTGATCACGCCGTCGCGGTCGAGGATCACCACTTTCTTGGTCGGCATGGCGCGGGGCTCAGGCGGCGAGTCGGGAAATGTCGGCCACGCAGTTCATCTGCTGATGCAGTGCGCCGAGCAAAGCCAGACGGTTGGCGCGCAACGCCGGATCTTCGGCGTTGACCATCACGTCGTTGAAGAACGTGTCGACCGGTTCGCGCAACGCGGCGAGCGCGGTCAGCGCACCCGTGTAGTCGCGCGTGGCCAGTTGCGCCTGCACCTGTGGCGCGACCTGTTCGAGCTGCGCATGCAAGGCTCGTTCCGCCGCTTCGCCGAGCAACGCAACCTGCACACTGCCGTTCGTGACGCCTTCCGACTTCTTCAGAATGTTCGAGATGCGCTTGTTGGCTGCCGCGAGCGATGCCGCTTCGGCGAGCGTCGCGAATTGGCGCACCGCGTCGAGGCGCGCGACGATGTCGTCGAGGCGCGTGGGGTTCAGCGCCAGCACCGCGTCGATTTCGCCCGGCGCGTAGCCGCGTTCACGCAGCAAGCCGCGCAGACGGTCTATGCTGAATTCGTAAATGGCCTGCGTCGAATCGGCGACGTTCGGCACTGCGGCGAATTGCGCGTAAGCCGTGCGCAGCAGTTCGACGAAGTCGACCGGCAGTTGCTTCTCGACCAGAATCCGCAGCACGCCGAGCGCATGACGGCGCAGCGCGAACGGGTCTTTCTCGCCGGTGGGCTGCAGGCCGATGCCCCAGATGCCGACCAGCGTTTCGAGCTTGTCGGCGAGCGCGACGACGGTGCCGGTTGCGGTTGCCGGCAGGGCGTCGCCGGAGAAGCGCGGCTGATAGTGTTCCGAGCACGCGAGCGCGACGTCTTCCGGCTCGCCGTCGTGGCGCGCGTAGTACGTGCCCATCGTGCCTTGCAGCTCGGGGAATTCGCCCACCATGTCGGTGATCAGGTCGGCCTTGGCGAGGCGCGCGGCGCGCTTCGCATGCGCCACGTCCGCGTCGATCAGTGCGGCGATCGCGCCCGCCAGTGCTTCAACGCGCTCGACGCGTTGCAGCGCCGAACCCAGCTTGTTGTGATACACGACGTTCGCGAGCAGCGGCACGCGCTCGGCGAGCGGCTTCTTCTTGTCCTGCTCGAAGAAGAACTTCGCGTCGGCCAGACGCGGACGGACCACACGCTCATTGCCTTCGACGATGTCGCCCGGCGTGGCGGTTTCGATGTTCGACACGATCAGGAAGCGCGAGCGCAGCTTGCCGTTCGCATCCGTCAGCGCGAAGTATTTCTGGTTCGTCTGCATGGTGAGGATCAGGCATTCCTGAGGCACTTGCAGGAATTCGTCCTCGAAACGGCAGGCGTAGACCACCGGCCATTCGACCAGCGACGTCACTTCATCCAGCAGCGATTCGGGCATCACCACCTGGTCGCCGTCGGCTTGCGCGAGCAGGTGCGTGCGGATGGTTTCCTTGCGGTCGGCGAAATTCGCCACCACGCGGCCTTTATGCAGCAGCGTCTGCGCATACGTATCCGCGTGCTGAATCTGCACGAAACCTTCCGAGAGGAAGCGATGGCCGCGCGTGGTGTCGTCGGCGTCGATGCCGAGCGCGCTGACCGGCACGACTCGCTCGCCATGCAGCGCGGTCAGGCGCTGCACCGGACGCACGAACTGCACATTGGTGCCGTCCGGGCGCTGATAGGTCATCACTTTGGGGATGGGCAGCTTGGCGAGCGTTTCGTCGAGCGCGGCTTGCAGGCCTTCGGCGAGCGTGGCGCCGGGCGCGGCATAGCGCAGGAAGAACGCTTCGGCCTTGCCGTCCTGCGCGCGCTCCAGGTCGTTCACCGAAAAATCGGGGAAGCCGAGCGCGGCGAGTTTCTTGGCGAGCGGTGCGGTGGGCTGGCCGTCTTTATCCAGCGCGACGGAAACCGGCAGCACTTTTTCGCGCACGTGCTTTTCCGGCGCGACCGCGCGCACGTTCTTGATCGTCACGGCGAGGCGGCGCGGCGTGGCATAACGTTCGAACGACAGTTCGCCCTCGACCAGGTCGCGCGCCGCGAGGCGCTCGGCAATGCCTTCGGCGAAAGCGTCGCCAAGACGCGCGAGCGCTTTGGGCGGCAGTTCTTCGGTCAGCAGCTCGACGAGCAGGGTAGCTTGATGGGGTTGATTCATGTCCTGGTGTTCTCGTCTCGTCAGTTCTGGTCGATCTTGCGTTCGACTTTCAGCGGCGGCGCCCACGCGGGCATTGCGGCGTCCTGTTCGTCGGTCGTGAGGCCGGGCACGCCGTGCACCGGATTGCCCAGCATCGGGAAGCCGAGCTTCTCGCGCGAATCGTAGTAGGCCTGCGCGACCAGCTTCGACAGCGCGCGAATGCGGCCGATATACGCCGCGCGCTCCGTGACCGAAATGGCGCCGCGTGCGTCGAGCAGGTTGAACGTGTGGCCGGCCTTCAGCACCAGCTCATAGGCGGGCAGCGCGATCTGCGCTTCGATCATGCGGCGCGCTTCGGCTTCGTAGCTGTTGAAGATCGAGAACAGCAGATCGACGTTCGCGTACTCGAAGTTGTAGGTGGACTGTTCGACTTCGTTCTGGTGGTAGACGTCGCCGTAGGTCAGGCGGCGCAGTTCCGGGCCGTTCGGGCCTTGCTCTTCCCACTCGGTCCACACCAGGTCGTAGACATTTTCGACCTTTTGCAGATACATGGCGAGACGTTCGAGACCGTACGTGATTTCGCCGAGCACGGGTTTGCAATCGAGGCCGCCGACCTGCTGGAAGTAGGTGAACTGGGTCACTTCCATGCCGTTAAGCCACACTTCCCAGCCGAGGCCCCAGGCGCCGAGCGTGGGATTTTCCCAGTCGTCTTCGACGAAGCGCACGTCGTTCTGCTTCAGGTCGAAGCCGAGGGCTTCGAGCGAGCCGAGGTACAGGTCGAGGATGTTTTCCGGCGCGGGCTTGAGCACCACCTGATACTGGTAGTAGTGCTGCAGGCGGTTCGGGTTTTCGCCGTAGCGGCCGTCTTTCGGGCGGCGCGACGGCTGCACATAGGCGGCGCGCCACGGCTCGGGACCGATCGCACGCAGGAAGGTATGAACGTGGGACGTGCCCGCGCCGACTTCCATGTCGATCGGCTGGAGCAACGCGCAGCCCTGCTTGTCCCAGTAGGACTGCAGGGTCAGGATGATTTGCTGAAACGTGAGCATGAAGTGCCTTTCGGGCATGGGGCCGCGCCGCAAGCGCCAAAGCGCGCGGGGTGGCCGTGGAGCGAAGTGCTAAACCGTAGATTTTAACGGAAAGGGAGGGGGGTGTCCGTTTTGCGGGGTCGGACGGAACCCGAAGCGCTCTTTGGGTGACGAAGCGCGGCTTGTGGCAGTGCTTCGTCGTGATTCACAGGTCAGAGTTCGTATGACGGCGCAGCCGTCAGGTTGCCGCCAGCTCCACCTTCGGCGCGAACGAATCGCTTTGCGCCAGCGGCCAGTACTTCTCGAACAGCGAATAGCGGTAATTGCCGTTGAGAAGATCGTTCGGTTCGAGATACTTCAGCAGCTCCGACATCAGGCGCACCTCATGCGAGGACACGCGCCGCACGATGTGATGCGCGCGCAGTTCCGCAGGGTGCTTCAGCCCCGCCGCCTGGATGATCTCCTGCAGCGCATGCAGCGTGTTGTGGTGGAAGTTGAACACGCGCTCGGCCTTGTCCGGCACGACCAGCGCGTGCTGGCGCACCGGGTCTTGCGTCGCCACACCGGTCGGGCAGCGTCCCGTGTGGCAGGTCTGCGCCTGGATGCAGCCCACCGCGAACATGAAGCCGCGCGCCGCGTTCACCCAGTCCGCGCCGATCGCCAGCGTCTTGGTGATGTCGAACGCGGTGATCATCTTGCCGCTCGCGCCGAGGCGAATACGCTGGCGCAAGCCGATGCCGACCAGCGTGTTGTGCACCAGCAGCAGTCCTTCCTGCAGCGGCACGCCGACGTGGTCGGTGAACTCGAGCGGCGCGGCACCGGTGCCGCCTTCCGCGCCGTCCACGACGATGAAATCCGGCAGGATGCCCGTCTCCAGCATCGCCTTCGCAATGCCGAAAAATTCCCACGGATGCCCGATGCACAGCTTGAAGCCCGTCGGCTTGCCGCCCGACAGCGTACGCAACCGGTCGACGAATTCGAGCAGGCCGCGCGGCGTCGAGAACTCGGAGTGCGTGGCGGGCGAGATGCAATCGCGGCCCATCGGCACGCCACGCGTTTCGGCGATTTCGGGCGTGATCTTGGCGGCCGGCAGCACGCCGCCGTGACCCGGTTTCGCCCCTTGCGAGAGCTTCACCTCGATCATCTTCACTTGCGGCTCGGCGGCTTGCTTCGCAAATTTCTCCGCGCTGAACGTGCCGTCGTCGTTGCGGCAGCCGAAGTAGCCCGAGGCGATTTCCCAGATGATGTCGCCGCCGTGCTCGCGGTGATACTTCGACATCGAGCCTTCGCCGGTGTCGTGCGCGAAATTGCCTTTCTTCGCACCCAGGTTCAGCGCCATGATCGCGTTCGCCGACAGCGAGCCGAAGCTCATCGCCGAGACATTGAAGATCGACATCGAATACGGCTGCGCGCGATCCGGTCCGACGACGACGCGGAAGTCGTGGCTATCGATTTTGGTCGGCGCGAGCGAGTGGCTGATCCACTCGTGCGCGATGGCCTTCACATCGAGCTCGGTCCCGTACGGGCGGCTGTCGACGTCGTTTTTCGCGCGCTGGTAGACGATGCTGCGCTGGGCGCGCGAGAACGGCTTCTCGTCGGTGTCGTCCTCGACGAAATACTGGCGGATTTCCGGGCGGATGAATTCGAACAGGAAGCGGAAGTGGCCCCACAGCGGGTAGTTGCGCAAGATCGCGTGGCGCTGCTGGGTCAGATCGAACAGTCCAAGGGCGACGAGCGCGAGCGGCACGATGAGCCAGAGCCACGAAATGTGATGCGTCGCGGCGAGCGCCACGCAGACGACAAGCAATACGACTGCGCACCACATGGCGAAGTAACGTCGAGAAAACATGGGGACTCCAGTGCAGTGAGGATCGTCACGGAGGGATCGCCAACGCCGGCGGCGTGGACGGAATCCGCCGTGGCAGAACACGAATGACGGCTTGTTGTTGTGGTGAAGCTAGCGGGCTGGCGAGCCGGCGCGTGGACGGCTCGCGCCGCCCGGGTCCTGACGATGCAACGTGAAGGTGAAGCGTGAAAGTGAGGCGCGTGCGGCGAAACCGGATAGGGCCGCACGCTTGATCGCATGACTCAGCGCGCGCTCAGCAGCGCCGCTTTTTGCGGCTGGCGCGCGACGGGCTGCCCGGTCACGGCATGTTCGATGATGCCGCCCCCGAGGCATACCTCGCCATCGTAGAGCACCGCAGATTGCCCCGGTGTGACAGCCCACTGCGCGGCGTCGAAAGTCAGCTCGAAGAGGCCTTCACCGGCGCCCGCACCAAACGTGCACGGGGCGTCCGCCTGACGGTAACGGGTCTTCGCGCCGCACGCGAAGCCGTCCGCCGGCGGCTCGCCCGCGACCCAGCTCGTATTGCCCGCGCTGAGCGTATGGCTGAGCAGCCACGAATGATCGTGCCCCTGCGCGACGTACAGCGTGTTCGACGCAATGTCCTTGCCGGCCACGAACCACGGTTCGCCGCTGCCGTCCTTGCTGCCGCCGAGGCCGATGCCCTTGCGCTGGCCGAACGTATAGAACGCGAGGCCGATGTGTTCGCCGACCACTTTGCCGTCGGTGGTTTTCATGGGGCCGGGCTTGGTGGGCAGATAGCGGTTCAGGAAGTCGCGGAACGGCCGTTCGCCGATGAAACAGATGCCGGTCGAATCTTTTTTCTTCGCGTTGGGCAATCCGATCTGTTCGGCGATTTCGCGCACCTTCGTTTTCGGCATTTCGCCCAGCGGGAACAGCGTCTTCGACAATTGCGCCTGATTCAGGCGGTGCAGGAAGTACGACTGGTCTTTCGTATGATCGAAAGCCTTCAGCAGTTCGAAGCGGCCGTTGTTTTCCCGCACACGTGCGTAGTGCCCCGTGGCGATGGTTTCCGCGCCGAGCGACATGGCGTGGTCGAGGAAGGCCTTGAACTTGATTTCGGCGTTGCAGAGCACGTCCGGGTTCGGCGTGCGGCCGGCCGAGTATTCGCGCAGGAATTCGGCGAACACACGGTCCTTGTATTCGGCGGCGAAGTTGACCGCTTCGACGTCGATGCCGATCAGGTCCGCCACCGACACGACGTCGATCCAGTCCTGCCGCGTCGAGCAGTACTCGCTGTCGTCGTCGTCTTCCCAGTTTTTCATGAACAGGCCGACCACGTCGTAGCCTTGTTCCTTCAGCAGCCACGCGGTGACCGACGAATCGACGCCGCCCGACATGCCTACTACGACTTTCTGCTTGCTCATAAGGTGCTCACTGGGTGCTGCTTGACTTCAAGGATCGTGGGTTGGCCGCTCATGATGGCTGCCGTTTTCGCCCGACCGAATGCGTGTGCACGAGGTCGAGCGGGAAACGCCGGCCCGCGAGGTAATCGTCGAGACATTGCATGACGAGCGGTGTGCGGTGCCGTTCGGGGCAGGCGCGCAGTTCGTCGGCGCTCATCCACAACGTGCGGACGATGTCTGGGTCGAGCGGGCGCTTTGGGTCCGGTTCGCCACACGTGCCGCAATAAGTGAAGCGCAGGTATGTGACGCCTCCGGTGCCCCCCTCGCTGCCGGGCCGCTCGAAATGGGTCATGTACATGCCCACCAGCGCCTCGGGCGCGAACGGGTGGGCGGTTTCCTCGAGCGTTTCGCGGATCACCGCCTCCAGCAGCGTCTCGCCCGCCTCCAGATGGCCGGCGGGCTGGTTCAGGCGCAGGCCGGCGGCGGTGTGTTCCTCGACCACGAGAAAGCGCCCGTCACGCTCGACAATGGCCGCGACGGTGACGTGCGGCAGCCAGGTTTCCGGTTTCATGGGTGCGCATTTTACCGTTTATGGGCCACCCTTGCCGGGCCGCGGGCGGCCGGCGGCGCGACTGGCAGCGTGGCCAACAGGGGCGGTTGGCGGAAAGGCCGCGGGCGGCATGGTGGTAGGTGCCCGGCCCGCTGGGCAACCCGGATTGTCCCCGATTTCTGCGCATCCCAAAGTTTCGGGTAAAGTGAGGCGTTAGCCGTTGCATTTGCCTGCCGGCGTGCCTCGTCGGCCAATCCGTATCAAAAACAGGAAGTCGAGGAGGAACAACGATGCACATCGGAGTGCCAGCAGAGACGCGCGCGCACGAAACCCGCGTCGCCGCGACGCCCGAAACGGTCAAGAAGTATGTGACCCAGGGCCACCGGGTCACGATACAGAGCGGCGCCGGCACCGGCGCAAGCTTTCCTGACGAACTCTTTACAGCGGCCGGCGCGGAAATCGTCGATGCCGCGACGGCGTTCGGCGCGGATCTCGTCCTGAAGGTCCAGTCCCCGACCGACGCAGAACTGCCGCTGCTTAAACGCGGCGCGACGCTCGTCGGCATGCTCGACCCTTTCAACGCTGAAAACGCCCAGAAGCTGGCCGCGGCCGGCGTGACGGCGTTCGCCCTCGAAGCCGCACCGCGCACCACGCGCGCGCAAAGCCTCGACGTGCTGTCGTCGCAGGCCAACATCGCCGGATACAAGGCGGTGCTGCTGGCCGCGACGCTGTATCCGCGCTTCATGCCAATGCTGATGACGGCAGCCGGCACGGTGAAAGCGGCACGCGTGCTGATTCTCGGCGCGGGCGTGGCGGGCTTGCAGGCGATTGCGACCGCCAAGCGCCTGGGCGCCGTGATCGAAGCGTCTGACGTGCGTCCGGCCGTGAAAGAGCAGATCGAATCGCTCGGCGCCAAGTTTCTCGACGTGCCGTACGAAACCGACGAGGAGCGCGAAGCCGCGCAGGGCGTCGGCGGCTATGCGCGGCCGATGCCGCCTTCGTGGCTCACGCGCCAGTCGGCGCTGGTGCACGAGCGGGCCAAACAGGCCGACGTGGTGATCTCCACCGCGCTGATCCCGGGCCGCGCCGCACCGACGCTCATCTCTGTGGACACCGTGCAGGCGATGAAACCCGGCTCCGTGCTGATCGACCTCGCGGCAGGCCGCGGCGCCGAATACGAAGGCCGGCGCGGCGGAAACTGCCCGCTGACCGAAGCGGACCAGGTCGTGATCAAACACGGCGTGACGATCGTCGGCCATACGAACCTGGCCTCGATGGTGCCCGCCGACGCATCGTCCCTGTACGCGCGCAACCTGCTCGACTTCCTCAAGCTGATC